>CAYZRT010000005.1:0-63294 GCA_964480875.1 uncultured Smithella sp.
CAGCATCCAGAAAAAAGCGCTCAGGACATCTTTGCGTTCTGATACCCAGGCGACGGATTCCACATGCAGAGGATGCAGCGCGAAGAAAGCAGCGACAAAGGCGCTTTTCCAGATCTCATGGGTCATGCGGTGCAAAAGCCAGAACAATAACAAGGTGCTGAGGATATGAAGGGTAAGGCTGGTGACATGGTATCCGCCGGCATTCAGACCATAGAACTGGTAATCGAGCATCAGGGAGAGCCAGGTCAGGGGATGCCAGAAATCGGCATACGTGGTGCTGAAAGCCCAACGGATGCTCTCCGGAGAAAGTCCCGATTTGATGTTTACATTGTCTGTGACATACACGTTATCATCAATATTGACGAAGTCGAACTGATACACCTGCCAGTAAACGGCAAGCGTAACCACTGCAAGTGCGATGTAAATAAAGAGCTTCTTTTTACCTTCATGAATGTTTGATTTGTTTGGCATAATCTTTTTGTATTGCCGTCATGTTGACAATAATCTGTTTGGCTTGCAAAATTATATGTTTTAAAAATAAAGTCAAGGCTATCTAAAAGCAAAGGTAAAAATCAGCGGCACAGTCCTTTGCCCGAGGCTAATTGCAGCGTCGCACAGTTTCCGAGGTCGCAGGCTTTTTGGGCGTCGCGGCACCCGGCTTCCCTATGGCCTGTGTTTAGATGAACGGCTCCTCTGGCGTTATATGCATCCGCATAATTATTTTTCAACCGGATGGCGGTTGTGAAATCATTCATGGCCGGTTGATAATGGCCAAGTTTCGTGAAGAGAAGGCCGCGATTGTAATATGCAACGATATAATGGGGATCGCGGCGGATCGCTTTGTGGAGGTCTTTTATCGCCATTTGATAATGCCCCGTCTGAGCATATACATTGGCTCGATTGTTATAAGCCTTAATGTAAGACGGATTGATTAAGAGGGCTTTGCTGAAATCATGATGCGCCTCTTTATGCATGCCGTATCTCAGGTAAACAACGCCTCGATTGTTATAGACACTGTCCTGAAAGGGCTGAATCATGATCGACGCATTGAAATGCTCCAGCGCCTCTTCGTTTTTATTTTTCTCAAAATAAGCAAGCCCCAAATGATTGTGGGCCAACGCATTATTTTTTGTTACCCGCAGTGTATGACTGAAGATAGAAATACTGTCCTTCCAGTAACCGCACTGGTGCCAGGCTAAAAACGCCAGAAGAATAAGATGGATCGTTGCCGCCGGAAAGAGGATTGTTTTACGTGCGGTTTCATGTCGAAAGAAGAGAGGTATTCCCCACGCCAGCATGATGCATAGTCCTATGGAAGGCAGATACGTGTAACGGTCGGCTATGGCCTGAGAGCCGACCTGCACCAACCCGATCACGGGAATCAGCGTTCCCAAATACCAGAACCAGCCCGTAAACAAAAAAGGAATTTTCTTGATTGCATAAAGGACAGAGGCGGAAATACATATCAGAATCATCAACGAAACAGAAACTTTCCACAGGGATGGAGAAAAATTATAAGGATAATAAACCGCCAGGTCGACCGGAAATAAGAATTGAACCAGATAGGTCATATAAGATACAACCGCATTGCCGCTTCGCGTGATAAAAGATAAAGAATCTGTGGCGGTAACCGTCCCCACTTTTTTTTGTGCCCAGAACGTCACAAAACTGGCTAGGATGACTGCGCCCATGAAAGGAATTTTTTCCCAGACCATTCGACCGGCAAGCGGGAAGCGTTTTCCAGAAGCGCCGGATAAAGGCTTTTGCCAGCGTTGTAAGGGCCAGTAATCAACGAGCAGCAAGACAAAAGGCAACGTGACCATCATCGGCTTGGACATCAGGGCCAGCATGAAGAACAAAAGACAAATGACATAATGCGACAGGTTTTGTCTTTCGGCATAAAAGGCGTAGGCATATAAAGTGGCCATGCCGAAAAACATGCTCAGGACATCTTTTCGTTCCGAAGCCCAGGCCACGGATTCCACCCGCAAGGGATGCAGGGCAACGAACGCAGCCACGAAAGCCGAAGGCCAGATATTATGCGTTGTTTTATTTAAAAAAAGAAACAGCAATACAACCGCGCCGGCGTGCAAAAAAAGATTGACCAGATGATGACCGCCGGCTTTCGCGCCGAAAAGGCTCCAGTCCAGCATATGGGATAACCAGGTCAGGGGATGCCAATAGCTGAAGTAGGTGGTGGTAAAAGCCCAGCGGGCGGTCTCCGGATTGATCCCCTGCTGTATTTGATAATTTTCGGTGATGTATCCCGGGTCGTCAAAATTAATGAATTCATGTCCCCCGATCCGCCCAAAGACGGCAAGACACGAGATGATGAGTCCCGCGATGATAATCGCTTTTATTTTCCGGCCGGTGATGATCACTTTAGCAATTTCATCCGTCTTTTAGATTGACAACCCTTTTGTTCTTCTCTATACGGTAAAATCATTTTTTAATTTTTTGGAAAGGGTTTTTCCTAATACCATAAATTATCTATGGACTTCATCCTTTATTTCGTGGATTTTTTTCTTCATCTGGACAAGTATCTCGATCAGATTATTCAGATGTTTGGCATCTGGGCGTATGTCATCATGTTCCTGGTTATCTTTTGCGAGACCGGTCTTGTGGTGACCCCTCTTTTGCCCGGAGATTCTCTTTTGTTTGCGTTGGGCGCGTTGGCTGCCCAGGGAACCCTGAATATTGAAATCCTTCTGGTGTCGCTGTGTGTGGCCGCCGTTTTGGGCGATACCGTCAACTATGCCATTGGCAAATTTCTCGGTCCCAAGGTATTTCATTATCCCGACAGCCGTTTTTTCAAAAAAGAATATCTGGTCAGAACGCATCAGTTTTACGAAAAACACGGCGGCAAAACAATTATCATCGCCCGGTTTGTTCCCATAATCCGAACCTTCGCTCCTTTCGTGGCCGGCATCGGTACGATGAAATATTTACGCTTTATAACGTATAACGTTGTCGGCGGCATTTCCTGGGTTTGCCTTTTTCTTCTGGCGGGTTATTTCTTCGGCGGTATTCCCGCGGTCAAAAATAATTTTACCCTTGTCATCATGGCGATTATCATTATTTCAGTCATGCCGGGCGTTTTTGAATACTGCCGGCAGAAATTCTTTGTTTCACGCAGTGAAAATTGAAAAAGAACAACCCCGCCACAAGCTGGGGGTATCCGAGGGGTTTCTGCCCGTGACTTGACCTGATCGTTTTGTCTTAATCGCCGGGTTGGGGACAGGCTAGGCAATGCAGGGGGACGATAATATTTTTGTTGACTTTTGATGTGAAATCAATGAAAATACGTACGGCTTGATCATGGCAAACCGCGCTGAAAAGCCGGGACGCAAAGTTACTGACCTAAGTCTTGTTTTGGGGATAGGGTGGCAGAACCGCCGGGCAGATTTATTAATAGTGTGCCTGCCGCGCTGTCCAATCCGGTTAACTAATCAATAAATAATAAAAAACAAATTAAAGCTTGACAAATATTTTCAGCCTGTATATGTTGAAGGCATCGTAAAAAAAGTTAAGCGAAAATACATAAACATTGATTGTTGAGGGGTCCGCTTCGGGGATGAAGATGAATTGCAAGCAGACAATGGCGAAGTTTTTTTCTCCTGTTATCGCGTTTGCCGTTTTGCTTGCGGGCGTCATAACACTTTTCTCTTTTTCAACGAGTTTTGCTCCCACCAAACTGTCCGATGCGGAGCTTTCTGATGTTGAAGGACAGGCGCTTTTCAACGTTACACATTATACCGGATCGTCTGCGATTCCCTTCGGATCCCAAAGTTACTCTACGCAGAGCCAGGATGTCGTCCGTTTAGAACTGGGGCTGGATGCTTTTCAGATAGCGCACATGAAGTCCTTTAAACTCGGTTATTACTATGGGAGACAAGAAGGTTCGAACAACACCGGTTGGGATCAGGATACCACGAACTACTTCTGGGGAACAACGGACAGAAACACGCCGCTGCAATGGACGGGAGTTTTTATAGATTTCGGGTTCGATAACTATTCCAGTAATTCCACGCGTGTGTTGAATTATGTGGAAATCGGTACGATGAGCTGTAGCGGCAAGGTTACGGGAACCATCAACACGGTTACGGCACTGGTTCAGGCAGGTACGGGCACAAATAATGGTGTGATGTTGAGGCAGACGGCAGCGGGTCAAAGAATCATTACGTATGAAAATGAGTTGTTGTCTTTCGTTTTTGCGACAAAGTATCGATATGTCACTCCCGGTAACACCGCTACACAGGATTTGCGAGGGATCTTTATCAAGATGCCTTTTTATGATAACACAAACGATGAGACCCATCCATAAGGCGTGATAAAACGGCGCGGGCAAGACCCGTCCGTTGATTTAGGAGCAAGTGAAATGTTGTTGAGTTGGAGAAGTAGCAGTACCTTAACCCCTGCCGGAGAAGCAACCGGCGTGCAGCCATAAACGGAGGAAGTAAGCTTTAAAGCTCGTTTATGGTGAACGCGAAACGTGACTTCGACGGCGTAACAAGAAATTTTTGGAGGAGAAAGTATGAAGAAAGTTTTATTATTCGCAGTTATTGCAATGTTCCTGATGGTTCCCATGTCCTTTGCCAAAACCGCCATTTCGGAACAGGATCTGGGCAATGTAACGGCACAGGAAGGCGTCACCATTAACTTTGATTGTTTCACGGTGGGAGCGATTACCATTGACGTACAGTCCTGGGGTGACTCCGACGGTTGCACAACCTGCGGCGATTACACGACCTCCGGTTGGGTTGGCGCATCGGTCACCATGGACAGCGACTTTGTCACGATCACTGGCGATTTGACGATTGATGTCGGTTCGTCCGGAACGCAGACCGCTCTGATTATCGGTCTGCCCACCCTGGATCTGGCTGGCAGCATCACCCAGATTGTCAAACTGGGGACCTCTCCGGATCTGTCCGGCGCTGCAGTTCTTGGCACGTCTTACATGTCAGGATTGTCTGTGAGCCCCACGGGTCAGTTGATGATTACTGCTCATTAATGAATGAGGGATGAAAAGGCGTTTGTATTAGCCGATGAATCGTTACCGGGGAGCGCGGGCGCAATCCCGCGTCCCCCGGCGACCGTACTCATAAAAAAATCTGGCCGTTTATCAAAGGCCGCGATGGAAAAAGATTTCACTTGCTGAATGTGTTAAGAAGTTTTTTAAAGGCGTTTGTATGAGCCGATGAATGCGTAATCAGGGCGTGCGGGCAAAACCCGCGCCCCCTGTTACCGTGTTCATCAAAGAATCTGATGGTTTTTGTTTTTTTATAAATTATTGAGCCGGATATAACGAGCGAAAGCAAAATGAAGAAAATTTTATTTTTAGCGATAACGGCTTTATGGATGATCACGGCGGCAGCGTTTGCCCGGGAAGTTATTTCCGACGGCGAGTTGGATGGCGTGACAGCGGAACAAGGTGTCAGTATCGACTTGAGCCATGTGACCGTTGCCACATTAATGGATTCCACCACGATATCGTGGGGGGATTCCGACGGGGACGACGGCTCGTACAGTTCAACCGGGTTTATGGGACTTACAGCCGTGAATTTCTCGAACACGGCCACGGGCGGCAATGTGGTATCGTTTGGCGGCCCCATGAAATTTGATGTCGGCACCAGCGGCGTCCGGACGGCGTTAACGGTTCAGTTGCCGACCGTCACGGTTGGCGGCAATATGGACGCCACCATGAAACTGGGCACCGGTCCGCTTTTGACCGGCGCGAATGTGCTGGGACATCTGAAAATGGATGGATTTTCCACGCAGATAAAAAGCGATTATATAGCGGTATTCGCTCATAATTGACGAGACGTGATAAAAATGACTGATACATTGCGTTATCCCGGGATCGGACAGGGCAATTAAAAATAAAAGATGTATCACCGGCACGCCGGTGAAATGAAACATACAAAGTACAGGCGGTCACTCCATTCAGAAGCGCCTGGTAAAAAAATGGAGCCGTTGCGTATATAAAAGGGGGAAACTTATGAAAAGGTTTTTAACTTTAGCGTTTATCATGTCATGGATCATGCTGCCCGCGTTGCCGGTCCTGGCCGGAACAACAGTCATTGACAATAAGGAGCTGGACACGATAACAGCCCAGGAAGGGGTGAGCATTGATTTTTCTAAAGTCAGCGTCGGCAATGTCACCACGATGTCTTCAATCTCATGGGGTGATACCAGCGGTTTTACAGGATATGTCACGCCCGGCTATTTCGGCTTTAAAAACCTTGATATCACCGGTAATTTGATGACAATCGGTCATGGGTCGGTCGCCGCCGCAAACACAATGACCATTGACCTGGGCACAAGCGCCGGCTCGGGCGAGACCAAGATCATCATTGTTTTACCCACGATTACGCTGGGCACCGCTAATATTTCCGGTTGGGTGATGGCCGATCGGACAGCCGATTTTTCCAGCACTGCCTTTTCACAAGGCGGCATTCTCACGATGAACGGTTTTTCTACCCAGGTGACCGGGACGCTGGCGATTTACGCCCACGATTAAACGGGCAAAATGGATTTGTGAGGGATATGAGAAAATATAATCTCATTAAAGTCATAGCGTTAATCTTGCTTCTGGCGTTTTTCTTTGCCCAGTCCGTTTATGATCCGTCGGTGCACGCCAAAATGCAGAGCATCGACGACGAAGGCCTTTCCGAGATTAATGCGAAAGCGCTGGACATCGACTTTACCAATTTTACCGTCCGGGCGGTGGTCAATGATCTTTTCCGCTTAAAAGATTCACAGGGGTACAATGCTACAACTTCCCGGTATTCTTCCTACGACTCCATCGTTATCGATAAACTGGAAATCGGCCAAGGTGATAGTACCAATGGCGTAATTATAGGGCCCACGAACTTGAGTACAACGATGTCGTGGGATATCGGCTCTACAGCCACCCAAACGTGGCTTCTGGGCAGCAACATCATTTTCCCGGCTCCGGGCAATGGGATGAGCGCCGTTGCCAGTAATGTCTATCTGGGGGTTAACGGCACGTCCGCTTTCACGAGCAACGGGACCCCGTTGTTTATTGCCAACCGGTTGATGATCGCCAATGTTTCCGTAGGGCAGACAATGACCTCTTTAACCCCCGATTTATCACCCAATTGGCAAACTCCGTTTAGCGCTCCGTGGATCATTATTTCTTCGGAAGGCACTGCCGGGGGAAGGGGACTTGAATTTTACGGGGAAGTCGCCGGACATATCGAGCAGATTAGATTGGATTGGCAAACGACCGATCCCGCTGATTCAACCTCTTTAAGGGCGAACGGCATGTATATCTATGGCCTGATGAATGATATCCCGGATACGGGTGGTAGCGCTTCCAATGCGACCGCAGGCGGCTGGGGCGCAAGGACAGGGGCGTTTAAACTGGGGGGGCTGTATCCGACGTATTCGGTTTCAACCGGCGCCGATCAAGGCGCGGCCAACGCCGTGTTTATGTATTGCAGCATTGATGTCGGCACGAGGACGACATCCGTGGGATTATCATCCGGGGTGCGTATGAACCTGCCGTTTGCCGGTTCCATCAGACTCAAAGAGTTGCATTTGGGAACCATGAATTTCGGACCCCTTGCTTTGGATGATATTGTGTTTTATCGGAGCGAGGTTGTATTCAGAGACTTGAATAAGCTTTAGAGACCGGAAGCGCTTTATAAATATTTCATATCTTTTTCGTGTCAGGGTCTGCCAAAACATCAGGGTAAAATTATAAGGGAGGTTGAAATTTCCTGTGGGAGCATTAGTGGTTGCGGCTTTTTTTGCGGTGCTGATTTCCTTTACCTCGAGCGTATATCCCCTGAAGGATCAGCCCAAATCGGAAATCAATCTGACCATTCCCGGACCGGGAACGGGACATCTGCGCGCCTACGTGAATCCTGCTTCCGAAATCGACAAGGGACATCTGATAAAACAGAAATATGATTATTCCTGCGGGTCCGCCTCGCTGGCCATCCTCCTGAATCATTATCTGGGAGAAAATTTTACCGAAAGACAGGTTATTGCCGGGCTGATGCATTATGGCGACTCCGCTCAAATAGAAAAACGCAAGGCTTTTTCCCTGCTGGACATGAAACGATTCGTCACGGAGCTCGGGTACAAAGCAGAAGGCTATCGGGCCGAACTGGACGATTTGAAAACGCTTAACGTGCCCTGTCTGGTTCCCATATCCATCATGAATTACCGTCATTTCGTTGTGTTTCGCGGCATCTATCAGGGACACATTTTTCTGGCGGATCCCTGGCGGGGAGATATCAGCTTCACGCTCGACGATTTTTACGATGCCTGGTACGACAAAGTCATTTTTGTGGTTTCTCCTCCCGAAGGCGGACAAACCGTCACCGCCCTGAAATTAAGAGAGGAAGACCTTGTCTTTATGGACGAAGACAGGGCCCGGGAAGCTATTTTCGGCAATCAGATCAGCCCCGCGGTTGCCGCTGCCGAAAAGGAATACAAGTTTCTGGTCAATCCGACCAGCGACCCCAATCTTAAGCAGTACTACAGGGTAAAGAAGTAAAAAATTACAGGTCCTGTTTTTGTTTCCGTCTTGCAGTCTGAAGAATCCTTTTTTGAACTCGACCATTCCGCCCTGCTCGTGGGGCGGTTACCTTAACGTCCCCCTTTGAAAAAGGGGGATAAGAGGGGGATTTGCCGGTAATTCAAATCTCCCCTCTTTGCAAAAGAGGGGAAACGTCTGATACCGCCCGGCTTGCTGGGCGGAGGTTCATTTCTGATTTTTAGAATTCCTTGCTTCGAATGAAGTTGACGGCGTTTTGAAAAATGATAAGGCCCTGGCCCCGGGGGGTCAGTTTCCCCCTCGTCCAGCGGGGATGATTGAGGCTTTTCAGATAGGCTTCGGGATGGGGCATCAGGCCGAAAAGCCTTCCCGATTCGTTGCAGATTCCCGCGACGGCATTGACCGAGCCGTTGGGGTTGTCCGGATAGGTCATGGACGGCAGGCCGTCTAGACTGCTGTATCGCAGGGCGCAGAGATGTTTCTTCTCGATGTGCGTCAGGATGGAAGCGTTTTGCGGGATAAACTTTCCTTCGCCGTGCCGCACCGGCAGATAAAGCAGGTCCGTACCTCTGGTATAAACGCAGGGGCTCGCTTTCTCGGTTTTCAGATAAACCCAGCGGTCTTCAAAGCGTCCCGAATCATTGAAGGTCAGCGTGGCGCTTTGTACAGCATAATCACCGTTTAATGCCGGCAGCAGCCCCAGTTTGATCATCAGTTGAAACCCGTTGCAGACGCCCAGAATTAATTTTCCGGCGCGAATAAATTGAATCAACTGATCAAAAAGAAACTCCCCGGTTTCTTTGATACGGGCGTGTAGAAAACGGTTGGCGCCCGCCTTGGCCGAGCCCAGATCGTCTCCATCCAAAAAACCGCCGGGCAGGTTGAGGAAGGCATAATCATCCAGACGCTTTTCTCCGTAAAGCAGCTCACTTAAATGAACGATATCCGCTATGTCGGCGCCGGCCATTTTACAGGCGCGCGCCATCTCCATTTCACAGTTGGTGCCGTTGCCGGTCAATATGATCGCTTTCACTTTACGGGACATGTATGCATCCTGCTTTTAAAAATTAAGGGTTTTTTGCCACGCATCCTTGAGCGAGCCGAGGTTCTCCCTGATAAGCATTTCGCCTTTGATGCCGGTGATTTTCAGCTCCGGTTCTTCAGTCACAATGCCTGTTTCCCCGATGATGTTTCCGGTCATGACTTTTTCGAAACGTTGTTTATCTCCCGGTCTTATCGTTACAATAAAACGGCTGGCTGACTCAGAAAACAGGAGACAGTCATTTCTTTTCTTTCCTTGGTAGGGAACAAAATTCAAATCAATCTTCATTCCCAGCATACCGGCAATGGCGGTTTCCGCCAGGGCGACAGCCAAACCTCCATCGGAACAGTCGTGGCATGACGCAATCATCCCCATCTGCATCGCTTTGTGCAAGGCACGGTAAATTTTCAGGGCCCTGGCGGCGTTCACGCGGGGCACATGATTTCCGATGACGTTTTTCATCGCGAACCATTCCGAACCCCCAAGTTCTTCCCGGGTTTCGCCGATGACATAAACCAGGTCGCCCTGTTTTTTGGCGTCCATCGTCACGGCTTTGCGGACATCTTTGATTACGCCGATGACAGAGTAAAGAATCGTCGGCGGAATGGATATTTTGGTTTTCCCGATTTGATAATCGTTTTTCATGCTGTCCTTGCCGGAAATGCAGGGAACGCCGAAAGCCGTGGTGTAATCATAGATGGCCATGTTGGCGCGGACCAACTGGGCGAGCTTGTATTCGCCGTCAGGCGTTTTTTCGGATTTGACCGGATCACACCAGCAGAAGTTATCCAGACCGGCCAGATGATCGATATCCGCGCCGACGGCGACGGCGTTGCGGATTGCTTCGTCAATCGCGCAGGCGGTCATGTGATAGGTATCGATATCGCTGTAGCGCGGGCAGATCCCATGCGCAACAACGACTCCTTCCATGGAATCGAGCAAAGGTCGGACAATCGCTGCGTCAGAGGGACCGTCGTTTTGTGCGCCGACCAGGGGCTTGATGACGGAACCGCCCTGAACTTCGTGGTCATACTGGCGCACCACCGATTCTTTCGAACAGATGTTCAATCGTCCCAGCATTTTCTTGAGCTCAGCGCCGTAATTCGCGGGTGGTTGAAGCCACGGCTCCTTGTTTTTGGGTTGTTTCCAGCGGGCATGGAGACGCATTTGTGGAACGCCTCCATGCAGAAAATTCATGTCCAGATACGCGACTGTTTTTCCTCCGTACAGGACGTGAAACTTTCCGGAAGCGGTGAATTTTCCCAGAACGGTCGCTTCCACATCCATCTTTTGGGCCAGTTGGAGAAACGGTTTGATTTTTTTCGGGTCGACCGCCAGCGTCATCCTCTCCTGAGCTTCGGAAATCAGGATTTCCCAGGGCTGAAGACCCTGGTATTTCAGAGGGGCGTTGGTCAGATCCAGTTCACATCCTCCGGAGTAAGTGGCCATTTCTCCCACGGAGGAGGAAAGACCGCCCGCACCGTTGTCGGTAAGCGCGCGGTAAAGACCGCGGTCGCGCGCTGCCAGTAAAAAATCGGTCATCTTTTTCTGGGTGATGGGATCGCCGATCTGTACCGCCGTTACTGGCGAACCTTCGTGCAGTTCTTCGGACGAAAAAGTGGCTCCATGAATGCCGTCCTTGCCGATGCGTCCGCCCGTCATGACGATCAGATCGCCCGGTTGGATTTCTTTTTGATGCGTGGTTTTTCCTTTGATGAGCGCGGGCATGATGCCGGCGGTTCCACAATAAACGAGAGGCTTGCCCAGGAATCTTTCGTCAAAAACAATGCTGCCGTTGACGGTCGGGATGCCGCTTTTGTTTCCTCCGTGCTCCACGCCTTCGCGCACGCCTTCATAAATGCGTCGCGGATGGAGAATTCGCGGCGGCAGTTTCTTTTTGTGAAACGGAGAGGCAAAGCAAAATACGTCGGTGTTAAAAATCAGCTTTGCACCGAGACCGGTGCCGAACGGGTCACGGTTGACCCCGACAATGCCGGTGAGCGCTCCGCCGTAAGGATCAAGGGCAGAAGGCGAGTTGTGTGTCTCGACCTTGAAAACCAGATTGAATTTGTCGTTGAATCTGATGATTCCGGCGTTATCCACGAATACGGAAAGGCAGAAATCCCTCCTTCCTTTGGTTTTACGAATCTTTTCAGTGGATCCTTTGATGTAGGTCTTAAACAGAGAATCAATCGTCCGTTTCTTTTTTCCGTCCTTGTAAAGAATGAGGCTGTTGAATATTTTGTGTTTGCAGTGTTCCGACCAGGTCTGCGCCAGGCATTCCATCTCCACATCCGTTACGCCCTCGCCGAGCCCCATCTTTTTTCTGGCAGCAACGGTTTTTTCATCGCGATAGTAATCGCGAATGGCTTTCATTTCCTGAAGATTCAGCGCCAGAATTTTTTCACGGCTGATTTTTAAAAGGTCCTCATCTCCGGCTTTGGCGAGATGGATTTCTTTCACCGCCGGTTTTGCCTGGCCGGTGACCTGCGGGATGTAGGCCGGGACGCCGTCTGCCCCATGGAAGTCTTTGGCGGAAAATACCTGATGACGTTCAATCAAATCGTTGGCCAGAAGACCGGAGGCTATTTTTTCCGCATCGGCCCTGGTAATCTTCCCGCGAAGCAGGTATTGCCGGGATGTATAGACAGCGATATCGCGCCAGACCGAATCCTTTTCCAGGAGAAGCGTGATCGCTTCACGGGCTGTTTTGCCCACGTTGTCGGTGACTCCGGGCCTGAAACCGACTTCAATCAACCAATCAAATCCGGACGCCAGGGGTTTGTTAATGGAAAATTTCTGGATGATCGGGTCGGAAAGCGGCCCGGCGGCGGCTTGTTTCAACTCTTTTTTGGTTAAATCTCCGGATATTGTATAAACGTCAATCGTCGATATTTCTTTTATGGGAAGGGAAAAATTATCAAGAATTCTTTTCCTGATTTTTTCACCCAGGGCGTCGCGAATGCCTTTTCTGAAACCCACTTCAATTCTACTGACCATGTTCATCCTACGATAAGCGTCGGTATTGACGAATTTTTAAAGACGCTTGGCTTATACCCAAAAGGGTTGAATTATGCAACGGGCAAATGAGTTTTATTTCAAATCAGAGCGAACTTTTGACATATTACATTAATCGAAGTGAAAACAATATATTACAATAAGTCATTTTACTTGACAGAGCCGTGTTTTCGTCGGTATAGTCTGCCATCGTTTCCGATAATATATGTCTTTGTATATATCTGATTTTCACGGAGAAAAATGGAATTAATTCTTATTATTGTAATCATCGTCCTGATTATTGCCGGCGTGTCGCTTTTGTTCTTCAAAACAGAGCGTAGTACTGACGATATCTCTTCGCTGACGGGTAAGATTGATTATCTGCGTGATTTGCAGGAAAGAATTGATCGTTCCGTGCGTGATGAAATCGCCCGTTTAAGGGCTGAAGTGCAAACGCAGGCGCAGCAGGAAAGGACGGAGATTAATCAGTCATTCAAGTTATTCGAAGATTCGATGCAAAATCGCCTTGCTGAACTTACTGCGGTCACGGAAAAAAAGATAGAAGCGGTAAGAGTAATGGTTGATCATAAACTCCGGGATATTCAGGAAGACAACGCCCGCCAGCTGGACCGGATGCGCGAAACGGTTGATGAAAAACTGCAAAGCACTCTGGAAAAACGTCTGGGAGAATCTTTCAAACAGGTTTCGGAGCGGCTGGAAATGGTGCATCAGGGGTTGGGGGATATGCGCAATCTGGCGGCCGGCGTCGGTGATCTGAAAAAAGTGCTGACGAATGTCAAAGCGCGAGGCACGTGGGGAGAGGTTCAACTGGGCGCGCTTTTGGAGGAAATCCTCTCACCGGAGCAGTATTTGAAAAATGTCCGGATCAATGAAAACACCGGCGATTTTGTCGAGTTTGCCATCAAGCTTCCCGGTCCGGGCGATATGCCCGCCGATGCGGTGCTGATTCCGGTAGACGCGAAATTTCCGGTCGAGGATTATCAGCGTCTGCTGGAAGCTCAGGAACGCGCCGATGCCGCGGCTTCGGAAGAAGCCGTTCATCAACTTGAAACAAGCATCAAAAAAGCCGCCAGAGACATTTCACAAAAATATATTGTGCCGCCACAAACCACTGATTTTGGAATTATGTTTTTGCCCTCGGAAGGACTTTATGCCGAGGTGATCCGTCGTACGGCTCTGGTCGCTTTTTTGCAGCGCGAACATCATGTTGTCATCGCTGGGCCCACGACCTTTGCGGCATTATTAAACAGTCTGCAAATGGGTTTTCGCACCTTGGCCATACAGAAACGTTCCGGCGAAGTCTGGAAAATTCTCGGCGAGGTCAAAACGGCTTTTGGACGATTTGGCGAAACGCTGGACAATGTGCGCAAAAAACTGGAACAGGCCGCCAGTACCGTGGATGATGCGCAAAGAAAAACGCGGACACTTTCCGGTAAATTAAAAGCGGTGGAGGCGGCGCCGGACGCATCGTTATCCGCTGAGATCACGCTGAATGACACGGCAACGGGATCCACGCAAAATAATTAAATCATCATCAATGTTATTATAGTCACGAGGAGGGTTAATAATAGGATGAACGAAGTTATCATTGAACGCCGGCGGGATGATCGCCGCCACGTCGATCGCCGTCATGGCGAACGAAGAAAATACGAGCGGCGCGAAGATATTCGCAAGAAAAATCAGGAAGAAATACGCGAACAGATGGAAAAATACCGCGTTTTGCTGAGGGATATCAAAGACGCTTATTTTGAAGTCGACGTCCTGGGTAATTTTACCATTGTCAACAGCGCGATGTGTAATGCGCTGGGATATGGTCCGGAGGAACTCATCGGGGAAAAATACTGGAAACTCATGGACAGGGAAGTGGGCAAAGTCCTTCAACAGGCGGTGGAGGATTTACATAAAAATGACCAAACCATTAATCTTCTGGATATGATTGCGTTTAAGAAAGACGGGACGAAAGTAATTTATGAAGCGATGGTTTCAGTGATCAGGGAAACGGACGGCATCGTTATCGGCTTCAGAGGCGTTGGACGGGATGTGACCCGACGCAGGCAGATGGAGGCCGAACTGAAAAAAAACCAGGACGAACTGATTAAAAAGAATAAGGAGCTTGACGAAGGCAGAAAAGATATCGAGATGGCATTGACCAAACTTGAAAAAGCTCATGAGGAATTGAAAGCGTCTCAGTTGAAAATTCTTCAACAGGAGAAGATGGCGTCCATCGGACAGCTTGCCGCCGGCGTGGCTCATGAGCTCAATAATCCCATGTCGTTCATTTCCAGCAATCTGAACACACTGAATAAGTATGTCACGCGTTTGATTGATTTCATCCGTGTTCAATCGGAAGCCGTCGTTGCCGTTCAGGACACCTCTGCTTTATATAACGTGGATAAAAAACGCGAAGAGCTAAAGCTTGACCATATCCTCGACGATGCGAAAGTTTTGCTGAAAGAGTCTCTTGATGGCGCGGAAAGGGTGAAGAAAATTGTCCATGAACTCAATTCTTTTTCCCGGATGGATGAAGAGGAATATAAAAAAGCGAATATGAATGAGTGCATTGAAAGCGCCCTGACCATTGTCTGGAACGAATTGAAATATAAATCAACGCTCGAAAAAAATTACGGCAGTCTTCCTCCGGTGATGTGTTATCCGCGCCAGATGAATCAGGTTTTTGTAAATCTTCTGATTAACGCCATAAATTCCATTCATGAAAAAGGAATCATTTCCATTAAAACATGGCATGAACATGATTCGGTCTGGATTGACGTTTCCGACACGGGGGCTGGCATACCGCGTGAAAATCTTGTGAAGATATTCGAGCCTTTTTTCACAACAAAAGAAGCGGGCAAGGGAACCGGTTTGGGATTGAGCATTACGTACGAAATTGTTCAGAGACACAAGGGAGATATCACCGTTAAAAGTGACGTAGGCAAAGGAACAACATTTACGATAAGAATTCCGGTTTTCTAAAACATAAGCGCTTTTTCATGAAAGAGAAAAATTTTCATGCGCACGCGTTTGCCGGTTATTTTAAATTTGACATGACGTTTTATATGTGATTTACGAATCGGTAAATATATTATGAGGTTGGCTTAAAAAATCTGACAGGGAACAATCAGCAGGATAACTGATAATTGATTAGGTTTGTAACATTATCCTGATATCATCATGGCCTGTGTAGTGTCTTAATAAAACCTTGTCATATCGACCAGCGGCTATAGTCCAGCTATGCTGGGGAGATATCTTGAGCTTATATGAGTGAATCACCAATAGGTGATAATTCGTCCAGCAAGCTTCAGTGCACTGTGTTTCTGAAGCTTGGGACTCATTAGATTTCTCGCTTTGCTTCGAAATGACATGCTGTAAAAATATTACGGTAACGCTACACGAGTCATTTTGCAGGAATGAAAATAAACAGTTTGATGAGGACGGAAGAACGTTAATGATTCGCATTTTTTGCTGTATAAAAATTGAACAAATTTTAGTGGAGGTGAGTATGTCGAAAAATATTTTTAAAGCAGTTTTTGTTTTGTTTTTCAGTTTTGTAATGGCCGGGGCAGTTTTTGCCGCTCCTCCCGTAAAAATCGGCGCGCTGTTTTCCGTGACCGGTCCCGCGTCTTTTCTGGGCGAGCCGGAACGTAATACGGCCGTGATGATGGTTGATGAAATCAACAAGGCCGGTGGAATAAAGGGTCACAAACTGGAGCTTATTGTATATGATACCCAGGGCGACGCGACCAAAGCGGTGCAGGCTGTTAATAAGCTGATTAAGGACGATAAAGTCGCGGCCATCATCGGTCCCAGCACGACAGGCGACAGCATGGCGATCATTCCCGTTGTCGAAAAGGCGGAAATCCCTCTGATTTCATGCGCGGCAGGCATTAAAATAACCGATCCGGTGAAGAAATGGGTTTTTAAAACGGCGCAAAACGATGTTTTGGCTGTCATGAAAATTTACAAGCATCTGCAGAAAGAAAAAAAATCGAAAGTGGCTATCTTGACCGTTTCGGACGGATTCGGTTCCTCGGGAAGAGAGCAACTTAAACTTCAGGCCAAGGAATTTGATATCAATATCATTTCCGACGAAACCTATGGTCCGAAAGACACGGACATGACCGTTCAATTGACCAAGATACGCCAAAGCGATGCTCAGGCCATTATTTGTTGGGGGACCAATCCGGGGCCGGCCATTGTCGCCAGAAACGCCAAGCAACTGGGTATTAAACTTCCCCTTTACATGAGCCACGGTGTTTCTTCCAAGAAATTTATAGAACTGGCTGGCGATGCCGCCGAGGGCATTATGCTTCCTTCCGGTAAAGTGATTGTTGCCGATCAGCTGCCTCCATCCGATCCGCAGAAAAAATCTCTCATGAATTATGTAAAAAAATACAAAGAGCTTTATAAGGTGGAAGGCGATCATTTTGGCGGTCATGCTTATGATGCGGTCATGCTTGTCAAAAATGCGATGGAAAACGGTGGTTTCACTCCCGCGGCCATTCGCGATCAGTTGGAAAAAACAAAAAAATTCGCCGGCATCGGCGGAACGTTCAGTTATTCTCCTCAGGATCATGCGGGTCTGACCAGCGAGGCTTTCGTCCTGGTGCAGGTGGAGAAGGGTGACTGGAAATTGATTAAATAAAAAATCCGGTTTGATTCAGCGCAGTTTTTTGTATGAACGGCGCGGGCTTGAGCCCGCGCCGCATTGATCGGTCAATCGTGTTTATATCTAGCAAATGGAAAACTTCCGTCAATTATTGCAGTTCATCTTCACAGGACTTTCCAATGGCGCCATTTATGCTCTGATTGGTTTTGGATTTGCCGTGATTTATAATTCCACCGGCATTATCAACTTTGCCCAGGGTGAGTTTGTGATGCTTGGCGGTATGTTGACGATTTTTTTTCTGACGGTTTTCCAACTCCCTCTGGCGCCGTCAATATTTCTGGCCATCGTTGTTTCAACTTTTGTCGGGATTTTATTCGAACGTTTCACTATCAGACCTTTAAAAGACGCAAAGCCGCTTCATCTTATTATTATTACCATTGGCGCGAGCATTTTTATCCGCGGAGCGTCTATGCTTATCTGGGGTAAGGATACGCACGCGTTACCCGCTTTTTCCAGCAACAATCCTATTTATATATCCGGGGCCACAATACTTCCCCAGCATCTCTGGATTCTGGGCGTTACCTGTCTGATCATCGTCGCCAGCCGGATTTTCTTCCATCACAGCATTGTGGGCAAAGCCATGCGCGCCTGTTCCTATAATCCGCGGGCAGCGGGGCTTGTTGGCATCAATGTGAAAAATATGGTTTTGCTTTCCTTTGTGCTGAGTTCGGCTATCGGCTCGCTGGCCGGAATCATCATCGCTCCGCTGACGATGACGTCCTATGATGTCGGCATCATGCTTGGCCTGAAGGGATTCTGCGCTGTTATTATCGGCGGCATGAGCAGCGGCATGGGAACTATTTTCGGTGGATTCCTTCTTGGGTTGCTGGAATCTCTGGGAGCCGGTTTTATTTCCGCCAGCTATAAAGATGCCATCGCTTTTATCATTTTACTCCTGATCCTTTTTATTCGTCCCGAAGGACTTTTTAAGCATAAAGAGACTGAAAGATATTAATACATCAGGGATTTGATTTTAAATAAACGCTTCAAGATGACGAAAAATTAACGAAATGATAACAAAGAAACGCCAGATATTAATATTTTATGTTTTTGCAGCAACGGTGCTGTTGACTCCTTTTTTTTTAAAGGACAGCTACTTTTTAAACGTGATTGTTTTCGTCGGCATCAACACCATGCTCGCTGTTGGGCTGAATCTTCTTTTGGGATATGCAGGCCAGATTTCCCTGGGACATGCCGCCTTTTTTGGTATGGGCGCATACATTTCAGGCATCATCACCTCCCGGTATCCGGTTGAACCGTTTCTTGTAATCGTGCTGGTTGCGTTATGCGTGGGAGCGCTTGCTTTTGTCATCGGTTTTCCCATTTTAAAACTCAAGGGGCATTATCTGGCGATGGCCACACTGGGTTTCGGCATTATCATGTATATCCTTTTTAACGAAACGGTCGACTGGACGGGAGGTCCTTCGGGGTTATCCGGCATTCCCAATTTACGTATCGGCTCGTTGATTTTTGATAATGATTGGAATAATTATTATCTGGTCTGGGTGTTTACCCTGGCCGTGATGTTGCTTTCTATCAATTTATCCCAGTCAAGAATCGGCCGGGCGCTTCGTGCTATTCACGATTCGGAAGTGGCTGCCCGCGTGATGGGCGTGAATGCCCGAGTGCTGAAAGTGCAGATTTTTGCTGTGTCAGCCGTTATTTCGGCTGTTGCCGGAAGCCTCTACGCCCACATCATGACGTTTATCGCTCCTGCTTCCTTCGGTTTTAATTTTTCCGTGGAGTTGCTCACGATGATTGTCATCGGAGGCCTGGGTAGTATTTACGGTTCATTTCTGGGAGCCGCGATTCTGACCATGCTGCCGGAATTTCTGCGTGTTTTTCAGGATTTTGATATTGTTCTTTATGGATTGATGCTGATTTTAATGACCATGTACATGCCCGGGGGGCTCATCAGCGGCATTGAGGCAGTTGCAAAATTATTGTCGGTAAGAATTAAGAAAAAGGGAAAATGACCATACTCAGACTTAACGGCATAACAAAAGTTTTTGGCGGCTTGACGGCTCTGGAAGATGTTTCGTTCTCCGTTGACGAGGGCTCGATCACCGGCGTTATCGGTCCGAACGGCGCGGGTAAAACCACGCTTTTTAATATTGTAACGGGTCTTTACGCACAAACAGCCGGGGAAGTATATCTGAGCTCGCATAATATTTCTTTTTTAAAAACAGAATCGCTTGCCGGGTTAGGGCTGGTTCGCACATTTCAGAACGTTGAACTCTTTCGTCAGATGACGGTTCTGGAAAACGTGATGGTTGGTTTGCACACTAAAAGCAGAAGCGGTATTTTTTCCTGCGCTCTCAAACTGCCCGGACAGATGAAGGAAGATAAATATATTCGGGGAAAAAGCATGGAATGGCTTGATTTTACCGGTATGGCTGATTTGGCTGACACAACAGCCGGTAATTTGCCATTCGGGAAGGGAAGGCTGCTGGAAATTTCCCGGGCGCTTGCTGCCCAACCGAAAATTATTTTAATGGATGAGCCGGCGGCTGGTCTCAACAGCAGGGAAACTACCGAACTGGCGTCACTCATCCGCAAAGTAAGACAATCAGGCGTGACGGTGGTGCTGGTGGAACATGATATGGATCTGGTAATGGATATATGCGAATCCATTGTTGTTTTGAATTTAGGGAAAAAGTTGGCGGAAGGAACGCCGCGCGAAATTCAGGAGAACTCCGCGGTAATAGCGGCATACTTAGGCGATGGATAACGGTCGAATATAACTTATAGGAATTGTCATTTCGGCAATGACAAATTAAAAACCATGCTAAGAATAAAAAATATCAACACATTCTACGGTCAGGCGCAGGCGCTGAAAAATGTTTCTCTTCATTTAAACGAGGGAGAAATAGTCACTCTGCTGGGCGCCAACGGAGCAGGCAAGACGACCCTGCTCAATTCTTTGTCCGGCTTGGTTCCTCCCCGTGAAGGTGAGATTATTTTTAATGATGTTCCGATAACTAATCTTTCCGTGCATCAAATCGTTCGCCGGGGAATTTCTCAGGTTCCGGAAGGACGGCAGGTCTTTAAACCCGTTTCGGTAGAGGATAATCTGGAACTTGGAGCTTATCTGCACCATAAAATGCTGGGCAGCAGGGGCGAAGTAAAAAAAAATAAAGAGATGGTTTATGAGCTTTTTCCCATTCTTCGGGAGAGGAAAAAACAGCTGGCTGGAACTCTGTCCGGCGGAGAACAGCAAATGCTGGCCATCGGGAGGGCGTTCATGGCCAGGCCGAAGTTGATGCTGCTGGATGAGCCCTCGATGGGACTTGCGCCGATGGTGGCCCAGGAAATATTCCGGGTTATTGAAAATTTATGCGCGGAGAAACAAACAACCGTTTTGCTGGTCGAACAAAACGCGCGGGCTGCACTGAAACTGGCCAACCGCGGGTATGTGCTGGAAACAGGCCGCCTGATTCTGGAGGGAACGGCCGCCGAACTGCTGGATAATAAAGACGTGCAAAGAGCTTATCTCGGCAAGGATAAGAAAGAGATATGGGAGCGGTAAGCTTACGGAAGTTTTGCGGAAAACGTATTCATTAGTTTTTCGCAGGTGATTAATTTAAAAAGGTCATTGCGAGCCGTCTTTCTGACGGCGCGGCAATCTTGCAATAAAGATTTCTCGCTTTGCTCGAAATGACATGGACACTCTGTAGGGTGGAACAAGTGAAGCGGTTCCACATGTGCTTTCAATAGATTGAATTTGCGGGAGGTGTTTTTATGAATATCTGGGATAAAGACCATGAGTGCATGTCGCGCGATGAGCTCGAACAGTTGCAACTGGAAAGGCTTCAGGCTGTCGTCAACAGAGTATACAAAAATGTTACTCATTACCGGAAGGTGTTTAATGACTTAGGCATTATTGCCGAAGATGTTCGTTCTTTATCCGATTTGACGAAGCTTCCTTTGACAACGAAAGACGACCTGCGCTTAAATTATCCGTACGGAATGTTTGCCGTACCGCTCAGAGAGGTTGTACGCATTCATTCGTCTTCAGGCACCACCAGCAAGCCTATCGTAATAGGATACACCAAAAACGACATAAAAATCTGGTCCAACCTGGCGGCGCGTTTTATGACGGCCGCCGGTGTGACGCATGACGATGTTGTGCAGATCACTTTTCGTTATGGTCTTTTTACCGGAGCATTTGGCGTGCATTATGGCGCGGAGACTATCGGCGCATCCGTCATTCCCATGGGCACAGGCAACACGGACAAACAGATTATGATTATGCAGGATTATAAAACAACCGTATTGGTCAGCACGTCAAGCTACGCCCTTGCCCTGGCGGATCGCATTGAACAACTGGGCATTGATCCCAAATCGCTGTCGTTAAAGGCGGGGTTATTTGGGGGAGAGCCCTGGTCGGAGAAAATGCGTGAAGACATTGAAAGCAGGCTTTTTTTGAACGCAACGGATAATTACGTTATTTCCGAGGTTATGGGTCCCGGCGTTGCCGGGGAATGTCTGTGTAAAAAAGGCATGCACATCTATGAAGATTCTTTCATTCCGGAAATAATCGATCCTCAAACGGGAGCGGTATTGCCTGCCGGTTCCGAGGGCGAGCTGGTGCTTACGACTCTGACCAGAGAGGCCTTTCCCTTGATCCGTTACAGAACGGGAGATATCACCTGTCTCGACTACGATGTGTGTGACTGCGGTAGAACGATGGCGCGCATGAAAAAAATAAACCGGCGTTTCGATGATATGCTGATTGTCAAAGGAGTCAATGTGTATCCTTCTCAGATTGAAGACGCACTTTATAGCCTGGCGCATGGTGAAACACCGTATCAGATTATTGTGGACAGAAAAGGCGCAATCGATAACATGGAAATTGTTGTGGAAGTTACCGATAAAATATTTTCTTTGGAATTACAAAAACAGAGATCTTTTCTGGAAGCGATCAAAAAGCGTGTGACATCAGTAACAGGCATTAAAGTGGATGTGCGGCTGGTTGAATCAAAAAGTATTTCCAGACAGGATGGAAAGGTTATCAAGGTGCTGGATAAAAGAGATATTTAGAGAGCTTGTAATAAAAGGCGCTTACTTTTTGATTTTTTTCAATAGGGCAAGTAATTGATCATGATAATAATAGGCAGCAATAAATATAATCACACCCAGAACTACGACAACGGTTAAAAAGGCGTACTGCCCGTTGCCGGCGAAAGAGCCGGTAATGGAGAGCATGATCGTGCCGAAGATTCGGCCGGCTGTGGAAATTAAGATGAACGTACCCGTCGGGATGCGGCTGACACCCATGATGTAGCATAAATAATCCTTGGGAAATCCCGGAATGAGAAAAAGAAGAAAAGATACCAGCAGGCCTTTATGTTCCATAAAGTGATCGAACTTTTCGAAAACTTCTTTCTTGACCACATATTCCAAAAGAGGCTCGCCAAAAAATCTGGCCAGCATAAAGGCTGCCCAGGAACCAAGCGTCAGACCGATCGTCGAATAAACAGTTCCCCAGAACGGGCCGTAGAGAATCCCGCCGATGATGCCGGTGAGTTCCCCGGGAATAGGCGCGGCCACAACCTGAATGATCTGAGCCACAATGAAAATCAGCTGGTCATAAGGATAGGATCTGATGAAATTCAGAAGTTTGTGCCTGTCATTAAAAAGAAGATGAAGATCATAATGCGTGAAAATAAAGACGGATAAGGCGATGAACAGAAATAAAAATAAAATTCTATAAGCTAAACGTTTATCCATCAATCCATTAAATTCCTAAAACACTTGCCTGACATCCCCAAGACAATTTTTTTATAGGATTATTTCATTTTCGTCAATCTTAATGTGCAAAGCGCCGCAATGCCTGAGTTAATAATATCTTGAGCCGAACAGCAACAACATTTTCTTGACTCTCCAAATCATATTACTTATACTTCAGCGCCCTGCAAGCATAATTATTATACATTTACAGACGAACAAAAAGGATTGAACATCCCGAGTTGTTTTAATTTTAAAACCACTAAACAAATTTTTTCTATTGATTAGAGTTATGTGCAGATAATTGACATGAAAATCGCTTTTTTCAACATTGCTTATGAAAATCTGGCCGTATCAATATTATCAGCCATCGCTAAAAAAGAAGGGCATAACGTAAAATTACTGCATACGCCGACTCTGTTTAAAGATGGTCTAACCAGGGAATTCAAACGCCTGGCAAGATTATTCAGTAACGACAAGGAAATATTCAAACAACTGGAAGCCTATCAGCCCGATTTAATCGCATTTTCTGTAGCAACATTTGATTATCAAAGAGCTCTTCACTATGCTGAAATCTGTAAAAAACTTTGTCCCCATGCCAAAATTGTTTTCGGCGGCATTCATGTTTCTTCCGTTCCCGAGGTAGTAATAGAAAATAATTTCATAGATTATGTTGTTATCGGTGAAGGAGAAATTGCCTTCTCTGAAATTATCAAACATATTGAAAAAGGTGGTTCTTTTGAGCCGATAGTAAACACCTGGTATAAATCCAAAGATAACACCATCATCAAAGGAAAGCAGACAGGTTTTATACAGGACCTTGACTCTCTCCCCCATTACGACAAGGACATCTGGAAGGAAATATTTCCTTTGAAAACATATTATCTGACCATGGCTTCCCGGGGATGTCCTTACAATTGCTCGTACTGCTTTAATCATTTTTTCAGAGAAATTCCCGATGAAAAATCAAACTACGTGCGACGAAGAAGCGTCAAGCACGTCATGGAAGAGCTGACTATCGCCAAAGAAAGATACAAGATTAGTCTTATCGAATTCTGGGATGATATTTTTATTTTCGATAAAAAATGGCTGAAAGAATTCCTGGATGCTTATAAGAAGGAAATTGCCCTCCCCTTCAAATGCTACATTCATGTTAATCTGTTTGATGAAGAGATCGCGAGCTGGCTCAAAGATGCCGGCTGTCAATGGGTCGATTTCGGCATTCAACATATCAACGAAGAATATCGGAAAAATTATCTCAAGCGTAACGAATCAAACGCAAATATTGTCAATACGCTCAAACTTCTGAAAAAGTATAAAATAGTTTCTTTTGCCGACTATATTGTGGGATTGCCCGGAGACACCATAGCGCATAACGAGGAGGCCAGACTTTTCTTTGTTGAAAACACGCCTGATATTATCGAGCCCTACTGGATGTCCTATCATCCCCAAACAGAGATTATTGAAAAAGGATTCGAACACCATGCTTTAAATGATGAAACAATAAAATTAATTAATCGTGGGCTTAAGCACAGTTATTTTGAAAGTTCGCTTAATTCCAAAGACTTTCAGAGTGAGTATTATTTCATATTTAAAGTCCTCCCTGCTCTGCCGGTTTTTCTGAGGAAAAAACTCACTTACAGCGTCGCACAAAGAATACCCTATTTTATAAAATTACCGTTTTTTATTTATTCTATCTTTTATCTGGCTTTGAAACATAGAAGTCCTCGAATTAAGTACCTGACAACGTTTTACTTGAAGCAAATTATCTGGATAATGAAATCGAAAGTTTTTCCTAAGAAAATTTCTTCTAATAATATATGATTGAACGGATCGGATTTAGTAGAAGTTTTTAATATAAAAAGTTTGAGGAAATCATTTTATGCCGCCGCGAGTGTTGCTTTCATCGGTTTTCAAACCATTCGCCGTCAACGATATGTATTCGCGCAAGGAATCCATCCTTGAGCTTTTCCACAATCAACTGACTAAAGTTCAAGGCATTTACTCGCTACGTCATTCCTATGATTCCTACGGTATTCATGCCATTGGCAACAATCTTGGCATCCCCTGTACGGTGCTCGATTTCCCAACGCAAAAAAGATTTATCCGGGAAATTGAAAAAGGCTATGATTATATCGGCATCAGTTCCATTGTGCAGAATTTTCAAAAAGTCAAATGGATGGTCGAGCAGGTCAGAAAAATATCACCCAATTCAAAAATCATTCTTGGCGGATTCTGCACCGCGATACCCGGCCTGCAAAAAATATTGGACGTTGATTATGTGTGCGTAGGCGAGGGAATCAGTTTTATGCGGGATTTACTTGGACTGCCGGGTGATTTCGATTTCAAGAACCCGGACATCAGCACCAATTTCATGGAACTGCTCGGTGTGCCGCTGTTTGGAATTTTTAAAAGCCCCCAGATTGTCATTGGCCTGGGATGCTCTTACGGCTGTGATTTTTGCAGTCCCAGTCATTTCTTCGGACGCAGACATATCAAATTCTATACAAGCGGAAAAAAACTTTTTGAAGAAGTCTTGCGTGCATCCCGGAGATTCGGATCAAACATGATTTCTTTTATCGGAGATGATAATTTTCTTATTGATCTTGACCGGGCGGAAGAGCTGAGACGCTGTGTGGTGAAAAGCGGGCGCATATTTAACTTTCTCCTGTTCGGTTCAGCGGATAAGGTCATTGATTTTGGACCGGATAAACTTGCCGAAATGGGGGTGGGAATGATCTGGATCGGCAGAGAAAGCCGGGTTGCTGATTATCCCAAAAACAGAAATATCAATATGAAGGAGCTTGTCGATGAACTCAGACGTTACGGCATCAATACCATTCTCAGCTCCATCCTGCTTCTTGATCATCATACCAAAGACAATATTCGAGAAGATATAGACGAGCATATCGCCTGCCGCCCCGCTTTCAGCCAGTTCTCGCATTACGCACCGGTTCCCTGTACGCCTCTTTGGGACCGAATGTCCAAGGAAGGCAGACTGATTGCCGGGATCCCCTGGGAAGATATGCATGCTTTTCATGAACCATGGTTTTCTCATCCCCATTTCACCGTCCAGGAAGGAAAGAATATACAGGAAGAAGCGTATCAACGTGATTTTCATGAGTTGGGGCCATCATGGTTTCGTCTCATTGAAACGGAATATGAATGTTGGAAATACCTTCACCGGTCGAATACCGCACACATGAGAGCAAGGGCTGATTTCTTTGCGCGCCAGATGAAAACGCATAAGATACTGCTCGCGGCGATGGACTATCTCGTGCCGACAGTTCATATGCGTGAACTGATCAAAAATGTCAGGCGAGAGGTTGAGAGGTCCTTCGGAGGCGTCAATCCCATTCAGATGACGGCGGCCGGCGGACTGTATGTCACCGGCCGTTTAGGAGAATTCCGGAACCGCCGCTGGGGAGATGTCCGGCAGCCGTCAACGCGTGTGGTGCGCTATAACGGCTGAAAAAAAGCGTTCCAGATTTCAAGGTGGCAAATTCTTTGATGATCAATAGTTTGTACATACAAAGCATACGGCTGTAATTATTTTATGAAAGTGTTACTGGTCAATCCTATTTCCCAAAATACGTCTTTATCATCTCCGGATTTGGGATTGGGCTATCTGGCCGGCGCGTTGAAAAAAGAAAAACACCATGTTGAAATACTGGATTGTGTTAATCTCAAATTTACGTTTAAGAAATTCGAAAAATACATTACTGATTGTCAGTTTGATGTTATAGGCTTCAGGGTATTTTCTACGGACTTGTTTTCAGTCAAAAAGTCTCTTCAAATAGTAAAGAATAATCATCCTGAAGCTAAAATTATTCTCGGCGGATCTCATCCGTCGGCTTTCCCAGAACAGACGCTCGAATACTTTAGAGAAGCGGATTTTGCAATAAGGGGCGAGGCAGAAGAAGGACTGACAGAGCTAATAAGAAACCTTCCCGATCCTACACCGGAGAAAAAAATAAATATCGCCGGATTAATATGGAGAAACAACGAAAAAATTGAAATAAATCCCCCGCTCTTTCCCGAAAACCTTGACTCATTAGGCCTGCCAGACTGGAACTTAATTGATCCGCGCCGCTATCCTTATCAGACATCGTATTTTGTAAAATCAAAAATCGTCGCGCCCATTATTATGACGCGAGGGTGTCCTTATCACTGCACCTTTTGTTCCTGCCGTTCAGTTACGGGACATAAAATCAGGCATCATAGTGTTTCTTATATGATGGATGAAATAAAATTTCTGAAATCACATTTCGGAATTAAAGAGGTGTGTTTTATTGATGATAATTTTCTAGCCCTCAAATCTCTGATGATGGAGCTGTGTGAGGAAATGATCAGGCAGAAAATCAATATTCACTGGTCCTGTTTCGGCATTCGCCTGGATTTAATTGATAAAGAAACAGCCAAGCTTATGCAAAGAGCGGGTTGTTATCTGTTGACCGTGGGAATAGAGTCGGGATCTCAGAGAATACTCGATCACATGAAAAAAAATCTGTCTCTGGATGTTATCAAGGAAAAAACAGCCCTGGTTCATCATGAAACCAATATAAAAATGATCGGCAATTTTATTATGGGTTATCCGACAGAAAAGGAGGAAGATATTTATAAGACCATAAAGTTTGCTAAAAGTCTGCCTCTTTACGGCGCAAATTTTTTCCCCTTTCACCCGACGCCGGGCACTGAAATCTTTAACGTATTGACGGCAAACAAGGAATTAAATGAAATCAACTGGAATTCAATGGGACAAGATCGAATACCTTACATACCCCAAGGCATCTCTAAGAAAAAGTTTACCTGGTTATTTTTTTGGGCGTTCGTAAATTTCTATTTGAGACCCAAACCAATGCTTAATGTTCTTCTGGCAACAAAATCGCTGGCAAAATTAAAGTATGTTCTCTATAGAATCTTGAGAACAACGATATAAACGGTTTAAAGGTTTTAAACATAATTTATGTCATCGAAATCATATACTTCTTGACACTCAAAATAAGACTACTTATACTCCGCAAATCCGGAATAAATATTTTAAAGTTATCCGTCAATAAATTATCATGAAAATAGCTTTTTTCAACATTGCTCATGAACATGTGGCCATAGAAATACTATCAGCCATTGCTAAAAAAGAGGGGCATACCGTCAGGTTACTGCATACGCACACTCTTTTCAGAGAAGGCCTCACCAGAGAGTTTAAACGGCTGGCAAACTTCTTTAATTATGACAAGCAATTATTATTTAAACAGATCGAGGCTTATCAGCCTGATTTAATCGCTTTTTCCGTGGTAACGTACCACTATAAATTAGCGCTATATTACGCTGAAATCTGCAAAAAAATTTGTCCCCATGCCAAAATTGTTTTTGGCGGAATCCACGTTTCCTGCGCTCCGGCCACGGTCATCGCCAATGACTTCATCGACTATGTTGTTATCGGGGAGGGAGAAACGGCCTTTACTGAAATCATCAAGCACATTGAAAAAGGCTGCCCCTTGGAGCCGATAGTTAATACGTGGTATAAATCAGAAGAAAGAAAAATTATCAAAGGCAAACAAATAGGATTCCTCCAGGATCTTGATTCTCTCCCTCATTATGACAAGGACATGTGGCCGGATGCACCAGCATTTAAGCATTATTATATGACGATAACCTCCCGCGGTTGTCCTTACAATTGTTCATATTGTTTTAATTATTTTTTTAGGAACATTCCCGACGAGACATCCAACTATATACGCCGCAGAAGCGTTCAACACGTCATCGAAGAACTTACGATTGCCAAGAGAAAATATGATATCAGATTAATCGAATTTTGGGACGACATTTTCATTTTGGACAAAAAATGGCTGAAAGATTTTCTGGAGGCTTACAAAAAAGAAATAGCTGTGCCATTCAAATGCTACATACATGTGAAATTATTTGATGAAGAAGTCGCCATATGGCTGAAAGACGCCGGTTGCAAATGGGTGGATTTTGGAATTCAACACATTAATGAAGAATACCGCAGGAAGCACTTAAGGCGACATGAAACAAATGCAGATATAGCAAATACGCTTAAAATCCTGAAAAAGCATGGCATTGTTTCTTTCGCCGATTATATTGTCGCCCTGCCCGGAGACACGATCGAGCACAACGAGGAGGCAAGGCTGTTCTTCCTGGAAAACATGCCGGATATTATTGAACCTTACTGGATGTCTTATCATCCTAAAACAGATATCATCAAAAGGGGCTATGAACTTGATATTCTGAATGATGAAACCATGAGGTTGATTGACCAGGGACATGATCCGAATAGCTATTTTGCAAGCGCTCTGGGATCCAAGGATTTTCATCGGGAATACTATTTCATGTTTAAGGTACTTCCTTCGCTGCCGGTTTTTTTAAGAAAGAAATTAACGTACAATGTTTCTAAAAAAATACCGTATTTTATAAAAATACTTTTTTACATTTATTCCATCCTGTATCTGGGTTACAAGCACAAAAGCCCCCGAATCAAGGTTGTTGCATTATATTTTACGAGATACGCATTCACGATGTTGAAAATGAAGTGCTTTCCTAAAAAATGGATTGAAAACTGCACAATAAAATAATCCGTATTTTATTAAAGGAATTTGGGAAAGTTGAGAAGGCAAGGAGATTTCTGATGGCGTCACGAGTTCTGCTTTCATCTGTTTTTAAACCGTTTGCAATCAATGATATGTATTCCCGCAAAGAATCCATTATGGAGCTCTACCATAATCAACTGACCAAGGTTCAGGGAATTTATTCGCTGCGCAATGGCTATGATTCCTACGGCATTCATGTCATCGCCAATAATCTGGGAGTCCCCTGTAGGGTGCTCGATTTTCCGACGCAAAAAAGATTTATCCGGGAAATCAAAAAAGGCTATGATTATGTCGGCATCAGTTCCATTATTCACAATTTTCAAAAAGTCAAGTGGATGGTGGAACAGACGAGAAAAATATCACCCCGTTCCAAGATAGTCCTGGGCGGTTTTTGTGCCACGCTTCCCAATTTACAGAAAATTCTCGATGTGGATTATATCTGTGTCGGCGACGGAATCAGTTTCATGCGCGAGTTGCTGGGCATGAGTCCGGATTATGAATTTAAAAATCCGGATGTTGGCACTACGTTCTATGAAACATTGGGAATGCCGCTTTTCGAAATTCCCAGATTTCCCCAGGTCATTGTTGGCCTGGGCTGTTCCTATGGATGCGATTTCTGCAGTCCGAGCCATTTCTTCGGACGTAAACACATCCGATTTTACAAAACCGGGAAGGCGCTGTTTGATGAAATATGCCGTGTATCGAAAAAATTTGGGCTGAACTTTATTTCACTGCTCGGTGACGACAATTTTCTTATTGATCTGAAGCGAGCGGAAGAATTGAGGCAATGCATTGTGGAAAGCGGACAGATTTTTAATTTGATGATATTCGGATCCGCGGACAGGGTTGTGGATTTTGGAGTCGAAAAACTCGCCGAGATGGGAGTGGGTACAATCTGGATCGGACGGGAAAGCAGTGTCGCAGATTATCCGAAAAACCGCGGAATTGACATGAAGGCTTTGGTGGGCGAGATGAGGCGTTACGGCATCAAAGCGATTCTGAGTTCCATTTTGCTCCTTGACAATCACACCAAAGAAAACATCCGCCAGGATATGGATGAACATCTCGCCTGCCGGCCGGCAACCAGCCAGTTTTCACATTATGCTCCTGTCCCCGGCACACCTCTTTGGGACAGGATGCGCGAAGAAGGACGGCTGATTCCCGGTATCCCATGGGAAGATATGCACGCTTTTCATGAACCATGGTACTGTCATCCCAATTTTACCGTTCAGGAAGGCAGAGACATACAGGAAGAAGCTTATCAACGTGATTTTCGCGAATTGGGTCCCTCTATCCTGCGTTTTATCGACGTGGATTATGAGGGCTGGAAATATCTTCGCCAATCGGATAAACCTCATCTAAGAGCCAGAGCACACTTTTTTGCCCAGCAAATGAGAATCTATAAGGTCATGCTGATAGCCATGGAGCATCTTGTGCCGACCGCTCATATGCGTGAACTGGTCAGAGATGTCCGGCGGAAGGTGGAGGGCTCCTTCGGAGCAGCCAATCTATTTTTCCATGCGTTGGCAGGCATATTTTTTCTGACGGGACGATTCCGGGAATTCCGGAACCGCCACTGGGGAGACGTGATCCAACCCCCCACAAAAATAAAATACTACTCATAACATGTACTCAGGATAGTTTTTGCTGTTTATACATGAAAAAATATGGATAATTTACAAGGGGTCATCTGTCTGTCATTCATTTTACTGGAGCCGATGACCAGAATCGAACTGGTGACCTACTGATTACGAATCAGTTGCTCTACCGGCTGAGCTACATCGGCATCCGCTGAGCATTAAGAATGAAGGTCAAAATGTTTATCTTAGAGTGTATCTGTTGTCAAGTTTTTACATTGTTCACAAAACAGGCAATTGAATATGATTATTTTTCTTTTAATTTTTTTAAGCCTTTACGGTGGAATTAACTTCTACTTTTTTTTCAAGGCAAAAAACATTTTTTATTTTTCCGGCAAAACGGAAATAATCGTAATCATTATCATTACCTTTCTGTTTTTTGCGCCAATCCTAATCCGGTTAGCGGAAAAATGTAATCTGGAAACGATGGCACGATCAATAGCCTATTGTGGTTATCTTTGGATGGCTTTTGTTTTTTTATTTTTCTTTATCAATGTTTCAATGGACCTCACCAGATATTTCCTGCAATTTTTTTTCAAAAGTATTGGAAACACTCCAATGAGAAGCATTTTTTTTGGCCTTGCCATTCTTCTCTCCCTTTCCTTTGTTTCCTACGGTTATTTTGATGCGCAAAGAATTCGAATCCATAAGCTGAAAATTTACTCCGCGAAATTATCACCGGACGTTGAAAAAATCCGAATTGTCCAGTTGTCCGATGTGCATATCGGGTTAATCATCAGAGACGAACGGTTGAAATCCATTTTGGACAACGTGAAAAATTCAAAACCGGACATTTTGGTATCTACAGGGGATCTTTTGGATGGTGAACTGGATAATGTCAGTATCGAAGCCGAGCAACTTGCTGCGATTAAACCGATATACGGCAAATATGCCGTAACAGGCAATCATGAATATTACGCGGGGATAGAAAAAGCTTTGGCCTTTACAAAAAAAGCCGGATTTGAAATTTTGCGTGATCAAAGCAAAAAAGTGGCTGGAATAAATATCATCGGCATCGAAGATTTAACGGGTAGAAAACGTGGTCTTACAGAAAAAAGACCCGGTTCTTTTAATTTCTTTCCAAAAGAACAGATTAATGAGTTTACTTTATTATTAAAGCACCAGCCCATCATACAAGAAAATATAAATTTTGACTTGCAGCTTTCCGGTCATACCCATAGAGGACAGATTTTCCCATTTATATTTTTTGTGCGAATCTTTTTCCCTATGAAGTCCGGATATCATGAATTAAGTAATAATAAATTCCTTTATATCAGCAGTGGCGCAGGGACATGGGGCCCGCCCGTTCGATTTCTGGCGCCTCCTGAAATAACGGTGATTGATGTAATAAAAAAATAACGCTATAAATATTAATGACTTGCAATAAAGCAGCGTATCCGTAAGAGAAATTTTCAATTCTATATTTACATAAAACATGCGCCTTATAAAAGAACCGCCTGATATCGTTTAAGTGCCTAAAAAATATTTATATTTTCATAAATAAAATGATGTTTCTCCTTGACAACGGGACTCTGCTTATATATGATTTCAACACTTTGCACAGAATGTTTATTGATCATGCATAAAACGTTTTAATATTTAAGAGCGCTTGTGTTTTTATGCTCATGGTTGTTTGTTTAATTGGAAATTAGGTTGATGAGAGTTAAATGAATTATCATTTCACGTGATGATGCAACACATTTCCAAAAATTTTTTATATTAAATATATTTTAGCGTCTTTTAGCAAATTAAAACATACAGTAATATTTTGTCAGATTTAAGTTACGTTAGTTTTGAAAACAGAAATATATTAGCTCAAAGGACATTGATGAAAAGAAAATTTATTAATGGTTTGTTGGTCGCCTTTGTTTTTACGTTTACGCTAATCGCAACCTCTCCTCTGATGGCATATGAACCCCTCAAAGGAAAACAACTGGCTTTGAAAGGCGTCAGCGCCGGTGATGCGGAATCGGCCATTGATAACGAATCGTCCCAAAACCCTCAGCCGGAAGCAAAAGAAACAAACGTCAATGAACAACCGCAAAATACTCAACCGGATGTAAAAGACGCAACAGCCGGTGAACCGCCGCAAAATATTCAGTCGGAAGTAAAAGAAGCAAAAATCAATGAATCCTCTAAAAGTATTGAAGAGGAATTGAAAGAACTCAAAGAGGAAATAAAAAAAATACGCGGAGAAAATGAGGCAAGAAAAAAGCTGGAGATTCCTGAAGAGGAAAAGAGTCAATCCGTGGAAGATATTCTGTCCGCTGCCGGTCGTCAATATTCTCTTTTGAGAAAAGGAACCGTCGGGTTGTCATACACTTTTGGTTACTCATATTATTCCGGAGATGTCATTGATGAGTCAACAGTTGTTTTACGCCGGGTTAACCATAACTTTACCAATACGATTGCAGCGGAATACGCCCTTTTCAACAATCTTACCCTGAGTTCCAATTTTCCTTTTGTCTACAAATACAACAAGGTGGGAACGGATGAATCACTGGATGTAACGGATTTGGGAGACATAAGCCTGGGATTAGCCTGGCAGCCATTCAAGGCTGGAGGACGAATTCCTTCCACCATAATCTCTCTCGGTGTAAATTTTCCTACCGGCAGCAGTCCGTACGAAATAAATTATAATGACGAGCTTTCTACCGGAGCAGGTCATTATGCACTTCAGGCCGGAGTTTCTTTAAGCAAAGTCATAGATCCTCTGGTTGCCTTCGGTTCCTTGAACTACACGTACGGTTTCCCTGAAAGCGGCCTGTCTCAAATAATTTATGAGGATCCCAACGATCCCTCAAGTAGAATATATCTGACGGAAGTCAAACCCGGCAGCTCCATTGGATTGGCTTTCGGATTCGGCTATGCCCTGTCCTACCAGGCTTCTATGAATTTATCCGGTCAATTGGGTTATTCTTTAGGCAGTAAATACACCAATGCCGGTAGCGGTGGTGCCTCAACAGAAAGTTCAACGGGAAGTTCCCTGAGCAGTTCCCTGAGCATAGGAACAGGATGGAGAATAACTGCGGCAAGATCCGTATATGCAAGTATGGGAATTGGATTGACCAATAATGATCCTGATGTGTCGATATCTTTAAAATTCCCGTTTGAGTTTGAGCTTTAAAAGAAATTTTATGTAAATAGACGAAACAAATGTGCATGAAAATCCATATTCAATGTAAATGTTATTGTATTGATTTTATGAAAGCATTGAATGTTTAATGTTTAAAAAAGCGGGGTCAAAAATATCCGTGTAATTTTTCTTTCTCATGCGTTGTGAACTAAAATAGTTTTTAAAACAAATTTATAATACAAGAATGGGAGAGCAGTAATAATGACAATATTTTTAAAAAGCATGATGTTTATTGCACATCTACCATTATCAGTATTTGTCTTTTTTCGGAAAAAGAATTTAAGTTTCAACAGGATAATACGTTTACATGTGCTTTTCTATGCTACAGGCGTAATATGCGCTGTCACCTTGCTTTTTTATCTCCCCCACGCAAAAGCCGCCTTCAATGAATCAATGGCCATTGATACCAAAGCCATTTCTTTAGCCAATAATGTAACAGCCGATCCGCCCGGCACCGGTTCAATTCACTACAATCCCGCGGGACTCTCTTTGATGGGGGATGGGGCTTACATCAGCTTCGGGTTGATTCCTGTTCTGATAGATAAAAAAGGGAAGTTTGAAAAAGATAACTCTCATATCGGTTTTCACGATTTCCGGGGAGATGTTGAAGAAGATCCGCTTGCCGGCAGGGAAACAGACACCAGCACCGGCCGGATGTATATCCCTGTTCTCAACGACACCGCAGAAGCTCTGGCGGGCCCGGTACTCGGCCTCTCCTATAGAAAACCGGGTTCAAAGTGGACATTTGGCTACGCCACGTACGCCCAATATGCGGGTGGTTGGGAATTCGAATCCAATGACCCGTCCATTTATGGCGGAAAATCCGTTTATATACAACACCTGAATTATGCCGTTCCGGCGGTAAGCTACAGGATCAATAATAATCTGTCCATCGGCGCCTCTTTCGCTCTGGGACAAACGGTTATGGGTATCAGTACGGATGTCAGAGCGCCCAACGAAATAGTAAATATAACCAAAGTACTGGGCGATGCGACGCAGAATATGTCCAATCCCATCTTCGATTTAACCGTTCCATTTCCTTTGTTTGGCGGAGGAATCGGGCCGTACGATTATGTAGGAAATCTGACCTTTGATATTCGGGATGATTTTTCCCCTGGTTATAATCTGGGCGTGTTGTGGGAACCTTTTGACTGGGTGTCATTCGGGCTCTGTTACCAGAGTGCCATTAAATCAAATATGTCCGGAAGATTTGCCTGGGAGTATAGTGAGGATTGGCAAAGAATGGTGGCTTGGAGTGGGAGTACCGCCATCATGCAGATCGCCTCGATCATTTTCGACCTGCCTTATAATGTGGAGGTGAAACAAACCGGAGCGGTAAATGCTACGATAGAATTCCCGCAAATCGTTAATTTCGGCATCAAGTTCACGCCCATCAAAAGACTTTCTCTTTTAGGAGAGCTGCACTGGGCGGAATGGTCTTCCATCCAGGAAGATAACATCAGGTTTGATCAGAAAATTCAACTGCTTCAACTGGCCAAGTTTATGGGCTACACCGATGGACCCTATAATATGGTCTTGGAAAGGAAATTCAAAGATACGCTTAACTGGGGAGTCGGCGTGGAATACCAATTGCTGGATTGGCTGCAGCTGCGCGCCGGTTATGAAAACAGAAAATCATCCACCGTGGACCGATATTACGACCTATTGTACGCTCTGCCCACCATGCATTACTACGGCGCTGGAATGGGAATCAAATGGTCGGATATAGATATTGATCTGGCTCTCGGTTATTTGACCAGCAAGAAGAACCGGGTGGAGGCCGGCTCCAGTTCAAACTTTAGTTCGTATGTTCTGGGAGCGGGTGTTCAAAACCCCTACAGAGGGTTGAATTATGAGGAGGAAACATCCATTTACATGGCATCTCTTAAGGCCACGATGCCTCTTCATCTGATTACCGATCTGGTCTTTGATTTACTGCCCATCAAGTTCGGCAGCGCCAAGGAGAAAAAAGTTTTGGATATGAAAGCGCCGGTGGATTTATCCATGAATTTTATCGACCATGCACGCTTTGAAAATCAATATTATTTCATAGAAAATAGCGATTAATATTTAATACACGTTCAATAATTTGTTCCTGCCTTGAGTTGATGAAGAAGCCTTTTTTGTTTCATGTCATCTTCCATCACTCTCAGATGGTCGTTCTTGCGTTTATAGAAATCACTGACATTTTTTCTATAAAAGTCATAAATAATCTGGCTCGCCGGTGGATTTAAATTAACATATAAACTGAAGAGGCTCAGGAGAACTTCGGGATTCTTAATATCTTTGAAGCGCATCGGGCCAAGATCAACCAACTGAGTTTCCGGCGGAATCTTAGAAAGAACCGATTGATGGACCAATACCGCTGCGTTTTTTTCAAAATACACCAGGCGCCAACCGGCGTTCAAAAAATCAAAGATCAGTGGAAGCTCCTTATAATGAATGATGGCTGTTTTAAAAGGATATTTTTTGTTAAATTTGATGATATCTTCAGCCGTTGCGGGTTTACTGATAAATTCCCAATAATCAGGGGCAACCTGCCCGGCAAACGGTACATGACGCGGATCAATGAAAACTTTGTAATCGGGATAAAGGTCCCATAACAGATAGCCGCCTATGAGATAGTCGTTGAAAACAGGACCTTCCAGATGATATTTCTTCAGAAAGGCCACTTCCTTTACAGGCGCAAAACTTTCTAATCCCGATCCGAACCACTTATTATCAGCGCTATATCGTGATGTAACATAGGCAATGTTAAAAAAGAATAAAATAAAAATAAGCAAAGCAAAAACCGTTGTTTTCCTGGTAATGCTTTTCAGATTTAAATGGTGGAGTTGGTAGAAAAATGTGAAAAAAAACATGAGAGGAAACATAAAATTTGCACGGGTTGCTCTCATGCTGCCCCAAAAGGTTGCAATATTGACGATTAATCCTGTAAAATCCAACGTTCTATTTTTGATTAATTCGTAGAAAAAAAGACAACACTGAAACAACAACATCACAACCATAATCCAAAATATTATTCCCATCCGGGAAAAGGAGGTGTCGATATTACCGATATTTTTGAAGTATGAAAGAAAATATGTCCAGAGAGGAATATAAGCTCGAATATATTTGCTGTTTAAATCGAATGACTCAGAAATAGCGCTATGATAAATGCTCATTACGTAATCCATGCCATAAGGGTTAAACCCTGTGGCTGTCAAAGCAAGCAGGCATGCTATTCCCAAATGAAGAAATTCCTTCCTTGTAAAAGTAAATGATTCTTGAGGAAAAATAATGATATTTAAAAGTTCGCCAAAGAAGAAACAAGCAAGAAAACAAAAACCCAGGATAAAACCCCCGTGCAGATTAACCCATACCGCAAAAATGAACGGATAAAGATAAAAAAGATATTTCCTGCGGGTTATCTTGACATATAAAGAAATAACCCCCAGTAAACAACCGAGCAAAATGGAAAATAACTCAGGTTTGTAATAACTGACGGAGTATACGCAAGCAATGCCAAGTGCGGCAATAAGTGTAATGCTGGTAACATCTAATTTTTGATGGATAACGCGAAAGAAAAAATAAATTAAAAGGAAAATTCCTAAAAATATGAGCCATTGAAATATCCACAGACCGAATCCACCAGCCAACGCATAGAATAAATATACAATAATACTTCCAAGACACGTATTGTAAATCCAGTTTGAATCTGCCGGTGTCCATGAAAATATTGAATGATCAACCATTAAAGTATGATGCGTTAAATAATATTTGCCCAGTGCCATCTGCCACCAAACGTCATAATCATAACGTTCCACGGGAAGTTTCAATAAGATCATAACGGGCAGAAGCGAGATCACAATCCACTTGAGCCATCTCGAAGAAGCTAGTTTTTCCGAACAGGAGAACAAAGACGATATGAATGGGCTGGACGATATTTTTTTCAAGAAGGAAAGAAAAGAAGACATCTGTGCGGAAGAAATAAATTTGTCTAAAATGACAAACAAATCAGCGAGGATGCGAGGTCGCTTGCTGTGAACGTCAAGCATCGGATCATTTACCAGCGACCTTTTTTTCGTTCTTTTTGTTTTTTCTTCGTTAATCATCATCGTTGTCTTTATGAAATTGCAAATGAGTGATCGCTATGTCCTGACTTCGAAAATATAGTATTGTATTCCGGAGACATTGGCAACGTAAAGGATTGTGCTATCTTCCGGACTCAAATCTGTAGGCGACGGGTGACCATGGTTTTCAGGATTCCATGATCGTGACATATCAAAAACAAATGGAGAAGCATTCATAAGAAAAAATTATTCACGCGTTTTTAACATCGGCAATTATGCGATTTCCAGAATGTTTAATCCATAACATTCATGCAATCGTCATAGCGTATTACAAATAACGGCCTGAAATTTATATATCATTATGGCTGCTCAATCAAACCATCTATGATAAGTATAATAGCCTCTGGAAATTTCGAAACCGAATTTTATCAGGACCTTTTGTACAGAAATATTCTTGAGTTGAGTGGAGATAATCATTTTTTTTACTTTTTTTGAAAAACACCAATTTACGGCTTTACACAAAAAAGAATAATAGATTCCCTGGCCTTGAAAATCCGGATGAATGCCGCCAAGAAACATTTCACCTTCATCCGGACTATTAATTCTTAAAACACCAAAGCCTACGATCTGTTGATCAATTTCACCCACCAGAAAATTATCAGAATCCCTCGACGCGAATGTTTTTCTGGCCCAGTCCGTGTAGGCCTCATCGCATTTATTTTTATCCAATCTGGAATCGGCATGGTAATGTCCAACATAACCGTGAAACGATTCCCTGGCAACCGATATCATTCCTTGTTCTTCTTCCGCGCGAATTGGCCTTACACGAACCACGCCCTTTTCGGCAGGCCTATCCTGCCTGGCCAAATCCAGACTGTAATACACAAGAGTATCCATTAATAGAAACCCCTTTTTTTCCATGGATTGAGCCGCGTCAAGGTCCGACATATTACAACGAGCAATGAGCAATTTCGCTTTTTGTGCAAAGCAGAAATCTAAAACGGAAGATAGACTCTCAGAGGTTATGCCTATCACCCTTGCTGTTACAACGCCAAATCTCTCTGTATCAATGTCTGAAATAAATATGTCCGGGGAGCTGGAACTCATTAATCCTCCAAAATTGATAATGTGTATACGTGATCCTTGGAATCAAAGTCTTATATAAAATTATGCGACTCTCGACTTCCATATTTAAATATTTCCCAAAACCATCATTTAAAGTATTCTATAAAAACATTACGGCGACAGCCACATTTTTTTATATTGAAGTTCTTTTTCCCTGTTCTTTATTTCAACATCCATAGCATTTAATATGTCCTGTTTGAATTTATAGAAATCACTGACATTATTTCTAAAAACACCATGAATATATCTTCCTGCCTCCGGATTTAAGCGAACATAAAAATTAAAAACATTTACCAAAACGTCCGGATTTTTGACCCGGCTAAAGCGTAAGGGACTAAGATTCTCACTGCCAATTTCCGATTTAATAACAGGAAGAAGTGATTTGTGCATCAGGACCGCGGCATTCTTTTCAAAATACAAAAGCCGCCATTCGTCATCCTCTGATTTCAGAAAATCAAAAATAAGCGCCATCTGTCTGTAATGAAGAATGACCAGTTTAAAAGGATATTTTTTTCTAAAAAGGCGGATATCTTCACGGGTGACTCGCTTAGTGGTAAATGCCAAATAATCCGGTATGACCTGTTTCATATAAGGACTGCAACGTGGATCAATAAAAACTTTATAGTCCGGATAAAGACTCCACATCAGATAACCTCCAACCACGTAATCATTGAATATAGGGCCTTCTATTTTATATTTCTTTAAGAAATCCACTTCCTTTACCGGAGCGAAACTGTCAAGTCCTCGACCGAACCATTTCAGATCACCGCCATATCTTATATCGTAATAGACAGAGCCGGCGAAAAAGAAGACAAAAATCAACACAGCAATCGGGGCCGTTCGGCGGATAAATTTTTCAAACCGTAATCTGTAAATCATCAGATAAAAAATGATGAAGAAAGAGGCAACGGCGAAAAAGTAAGAGGCTCTGCTTGCTTCCATGCCTCCCCAGTATAAGACGAGACTGATGATCGGTATAGTAAAGTCAAATGACCTTTTCTTGACGAATTCATAGAAGGAAAATATGAGAACGGCAATCACGGCCAATGTTATGATCCATACCGCCATGCCGATATTTAAGAAATTCAGGCCAAAATTTTTCAAATATGGCCAAAGACTTGTATAGGCAAGAATATACGTATGAAAAGTTTCTAGAGAAACTTTTGACGTCATTCCGGCATAGGTATTCACCAGATAATCTGCTCCGTAGGGATTCAACAATGTGGCAACGCCGGATAGCGCCACTCCCGTACCCAAGTGAATCAACTCTCTGGTGGTCAATGATTCTTTCGGGAAGAATATTCTATTCAAAAGTTCACCGACAAGCGCCATGGCAAGAAAAACCAGACCGACAACGTAACCGCCATGAAGATTAACCCAGAGAGCAAAAACCAATGGATAAAGATAAAAAAGAAACTTCCTGCGGGTTATCTTTACATAAAAGAAGATAAATACCGTCCATGAAAACAGAAGCAGAGAAAACAACTCCGGTTTATAATAACGGCATGAGGGACTGCACGCCACCGCGATAGCGGCAATAAGCGTTACGCTGTTTATATCCAGTCGCTGATGAATCAAACGCAAAAAGAGATAAAAAGAAATAAAAACGCTGAGAAAAATTGAACTATGCAACAGCCAGAGGCCAAAGCCTCCCAGAAGATTATAAAACAGATACATGGTCATGCTTCCCAGGCAGGTATTATAAATCCAAGAAGGGTCTGTGGGTGTCCAGGAAAAAATAGAATGATCCATTATCAACGTCTTGTGGGTGACGTAATACTTCCCTAGTGCCATATGCCACCATACATCGTAATCCACATTATCAACCGGATACTTAAGCAAAAACAGCACCGGCAAAAGGAATATAAACAACCATCTCAAGTATTTCAGAGATAAAATGCTTTCCGTAAAATTCAAGAAGGAACAGAATTTTGTCGAAAGAAATTTTATGGTATTAAAAGAACCGTTCATAGGAATAGCATTCTCCCCGTCTTTGTTTTGCGTTTCACTCATCAGTAGCGTATCCTTTTCATATTACTCCTTCGGCAATTAAATATAACCACAGCTTTTCCACAAGGCCTGTATTTGTAATCATTCAATGTTTCGTCCGGCTATATTTAATTAAGGAATAATCATAATCTCTTGTAAAAATCTTTTATTTTATCGGTAACTTTACAGACATCTTTTTCCGTCATTTGATAATAAAGCGGCAAGCGCAAAAGACGTTTACTTACCCTGTCCGTAACATCCAATTTACCACACGTTCTTCCATATCGCTTACCTGCCGGGGAACCGTGAAGAGGCACATAATGAAAAATAGCCGATATTCCATGCTCTCTTAAAAAAAGAGCCAGCTTTTTTCTTTCGTCCAGAGAACGCGTTATTATGAAAAATATATGACCGTTAACTGAACAATGATCAAGGACGCAAGGCAGTTGAATATAACTTTTTTCAGCCAAAGGCTGCAACGCCCGCAGATACAAATTATAAATCAGATTACGCTTGGCAATAATTTGATCCGCTTTTTCCATTTGGGCATAAAGGAACGCCGCAATAATATCGCTGGGCAGATAAGACGAACCAATATCAATCCAGGTATATTTGTCGACATGTCCGCGAAAAAACGTGCTGCGATTGGTGCCCTTTTCCCGAATAACTTCGGCTCGTTCGATATATTCTTCGTCATTAATAAATAACGCTCCGCCTTCTCCTGAAATAATATTTTTTGTTTCGTGAAAAGAACACGCTCCGAAATGTCCGATGGATCCCAATTTGCGTCCCTTGTATGCGGACAGAATACCCTGCGCGGCATCTTCAATCACAAGCAGTTTATGCTTTTGGGCTATATCCATTATGGTATCCATTTCACAGGGGACACCGGCGTAGTGAACCGGCAGAATGACTTTTGTATTTGGGGTGATAGCTTTTTCAATCAGTTTTTCGTTTATATTAAGCGTGTCGGAACGGATATCGATAAATACAGGGACACCTCCTCTTAAAACAAAAGCATTGGCCGTGGAGACAAAGGTATAGGAGGGCATGATGATTTCATCACCCGGTTGAATGTTGGTCAGCATGGCCGACATTTCCAGAGCCGCCGTGCAGGAATGGGTCAGAAGCACTTTATGACAGCCGAGGCGTTTTTCCAGCCATGCTTCACACTTTTTCGTAAAGGGACCGTTTCCCGCCGTATAACCATTTTCAACAACGGCTTGAGTGATATAAGAAAGTTCATTGCCAACAATAAATGGTTTATTAAATGGAATTTTGATCTTCGGCATAAGCATCACTTCTTTTTGGCTATACATATCAACGATCCTCCGGCGGGGAAGGAAAGACCGGATTTTATCAGGCGCACTTCAGCGGCACATATCAAGCGAAAGCAATAATTCAGAAAAGGATGAATAATTATTTCATCTCTGACACTTTTTTCTATAACTTTCTTTGGGAAAAAAAGATAGCGCCCCCTAAGTACAGCAAGAAAAGGCAGCAAAAGGCTCATAAACGACACTATTTTTACGACTTCAAACCCGCTTTTTATTACTTTTTCTTCAAACATTGTTCTTTTATATCGCCTTTTATGACCCACTTGGCTATCCATTACGCTGCATAACCATTCATGCTGAGGAACTGTGGCAATCATGCCTCCCCCATGTCGCACGGCTTTATACATCTGATCCAGCACCTGTTGGTCATCCTCGATATGCTCTATCATATCAAAAGCGCCTATGATGTCGAATTCATTTATAAAGGGAATATGTCGCGCATCCAGTTGTATGAAATCCGCTTGCGCTACTTTTTCAGAGGCAAACTTTAGACCTTTCGTATAAATATCAGCGCCCGTGCATTTCATTTCAGCAAAATTTGATGACAAACCTTCTAAAACATAACCGGTGCCGCAACCTATTTCCAGAAAATTTTCCGGATTGGGGAAATATTTTCTCATGGCCCAGATGATCAATTTGGTACGTTCCGAAAACCAGAAGCATTTATTTTCCTGTTGAAATATATGCGCGTGGCTCGTGGCATCAAAATAATCATTACTCAAAGCCAGTTCAGGAGAAAACGCCAGGAATCCGTCCATTCTTTTGGCTTGATAACCACAAAATTTACATGAGAAATCATTCTGCAATTCACTATTACACGCTGGGCATACCTTCATCGAGAAACCTTTTTTGAAATAAAAATTTTATAATTCATCGACAGTCATCATGATATTTCTTTCTGCATAATTATAGACTTTCGACAGAAAAAGATAATCTTGCCTAAAAATTCTCTTTCGGATGTAAAATCGTTGATAAATCCATCAAGATCAACGCACCCGGCAATACTCACGGCGTATGCATTTCTTCCCATCCCATAACGGTGCCTTGTCTGACCCTGGACAAAACGCCGGCAAAATTCAACAGCGTCAGGATAGTGTCTGTCCGGATCTATTTTTAACACGGCTGCCTCTTTAATATTTTTTACTCAAATCGTCTGCCAGCGATTATTTTTCGCCGATTTGGAAATCGCCTCGAGCATGTCCAATCCTTCTTTGGCCTGTTCAGCCGAAAAAACCCAGGGCGAGGTGCAACATCCTGTTTTCTTATACTCTGACAGGCCATCGGCAATATCGTAATAATGATTGGCAAAGGCCTCGATGAATCCCGCCGGATGGCCGGATTTGAAACGGTTGTAGCGAGGGAGATCGGCCGCGTCCACGCAGGTTGACGCCCGATCAATAATTTGCCTGTTCCCGTGAATATCATTGACGATTAATTCTTCCGGCGCCATCTGAAACCACTCCGCGCTTCTCTTGTTGCCGTAAATCCTGATCCGCAAGCCGTTGCGATGCCCCAGCGCCATTTTGGCGTACCAGATTTGAGCGCGGATATTGCCTGAATACCGGGCAAGGCACATCACGTTATCAACGACTTCCCTGAAAAAACCGTAGCGGGTCTGATCCGCGACAACCTCCAGAGGCTTTTCCCCCGTGAGAAAATGCATTATGTTATGAAGATGCGAGCCAAGATCAAGAGAGATGATTGGAATGTATTTGTCCCTCAGGCGCCAGGACTGCGGCTTCATCGGGATGCCCTGTTTATTGAAACGGGCGTAACCTTCCTGCGGCATTTCTATCTGCACCAGGTTGATCCGGCCAAGCCCGCCTTTATCAATCATCTGACGCAATTCCCGCAACATCGGGTAGCCCGTGTAATTGTATGTCACGGCTAAAAATCCGTTGTTCTTCTTCACCGCCCGGCAAATAGCCGCCGCTTCCCTGCCGGAGGTAGCCAGTGTCTTTTCACAAATCACCGGGAAGCCGTTATTCAAAGCTTCCATCACCATTTCCGCGTGCAACGGCGTAGGCGTCAGAATGCAAACGGCATCGAGCCTGTTTTTTTCTTTATCCAGTAAACGTTTCCAGTCGCCATATACGCGGGACTTTTTTATTCCCCATCGGGAAGCCGTCTCTTGGTTCACCTGTTCATGGGAACTGAAACAGCCCGCCTCCAGAACGAAACGCCAATCCATCTGGACGGCAATGCGATGGGTATTGCCCACGGCGGAATTCAAACCGCCGCCGATGAATCCTATTTTAAACGGTTTTTTTTTCATGGTTCGTCCTTATTCAATTCTTGGGGCAATGCAATCTTTATTTTGTGATGACACGAATCAACTCCTGCATGCGCTCTGTCTTGTCCATCATATCATCCAGCGATGGGAATCGGAGAAAAACGATTCCCATCTTGGCGGTCAGCACATCCGAAATAACATCTTCTTTTTTCCACCACATAAACTTTTCCACCACATTGTTTTTGATGCTTTCATCAAAAATAACATCTTTTACTCTTCCCCCCCGAGCGCTCATCACGCAATGCCTGACAAAAAAACCTTTCGGCTCGGCATGGATCAACGCCGAACAATCCAGCCCCGCAAACGACCGCACGATCCACGAAGGATAATCCACCCCTGTGGCAATTTCCACCAGCCTGACATACAGATCACCGGGAGCCCGCCGGCAGATTTCAATAATGACGGGCTCGTTTCCCTTTAATATGTATTGAATATGGAAGATTCCCGTTTTCAGCGAGAGCAGGGAAGCGATTTTTTCCGAATCGGCGCAAAGCTTCTTCTTCGCATCTTCCGGAACAATGCCCGGCACGGAAGCGGCGGAGACCATGTAGGGATTCAAAAAATAATGCTCGTTGTCGGAAAAGTAAAAAACAACCTTGCCGCCGACCAGGAACGCTGAAAACCCATGTCTGCTTCCTGCTATAAATTCTTCCGCGACCACTCTTTTCATCCGGGAAATGGCAAAAGCTCTCTCCATCGCCGCTTGAGCTTCCCCCGGGTTCCCGATGGTGGACATTCCTTTTCCGCCGGTCAGGTCAACCGGCTTGATGACAACAGGAAAAGAAAGCGCTTTGATTCCTTCTAATGCGTCTTTTTTATTGGAAAACCATAATGCTCGTGGCGTTGCAATGCCGTTTTCTGAAGCAAATTGCCGATACAGATCTTTATAATGAATGATTTGCGCCACCTCGTACGAATCATGTCCGGGTAAACGCAGCTTTTCAGCAGTATAGGCAGCCGATAAAGCGGAGAAATCGTTGCAGCAGGGGCATATTGCCGAGACGTTTAATTCCTCCGCCAGCTTCAACACGGATTCGCAATCGGAAAAATCAGCCATTTTGTATTCATCAGAATACTGATGTCCCTGTTCTCCGGGAAGATTGCCGCTGGTGATGACGTAATAGCCGAGTTGCTTCGCTGAAAGAATAAGCGGTATGTCGGCATATCCGCCGCCCGCAATAAGAAGCTTCTTTTTTCTGTTTTTCATCAAAAGTCCGTTAAAAAATAAAACTATAGAATTTTATTAAGAATCATTTTCAACAGATAATCGAGTACGGTCTTGCACAACATAGACGGGCCTTCCCTTTACCTGATCAAAAACACGGCCAATGTAAATTCCAAGAATACCCATTCCGAAAAGAAGCACTCCGGATAAGAAAAACAATGAAATCATCAAGCTCGTCCAGCCGGCAGGGATGTAATCAAACATGAAATAACGGATAAAAAGCCATGCTCCGCAGCAGAAAGCAAAAAAAGCCATTAGAAATCCTAATTCGACACACATTTTCAATGGCTTGTTGGAATATGAAACAATGGCATCTATCGCCAGCGATAATCTGCGTTCAAAATTATAACCGGACTTGCCGTCACGTCGTCGGTCATGTTCAACATCCAGAGACGCAATCTCGAAGCCTGACCATCGCACCAGCAAGGGGAAAATACGCGGCTGTTCCGGCATTTTTTTTACAACATCGACAACCTTACGTGAGTATATGCCGAAGCTTGACTGAGAGGCATCCGTTTGCTGATCAGTCATATAACTAAAAATTCGATGAAACAGCTTGGAAAACAAGCGCTTGAAAAATCCATCCCGTCTGACGACCCTACGGCCCATAATAACATCATGTCCTTTCTGAGCTTCCGCCCAAAAACGGGGAATTTCCTCGGGACGGTCTTGTAAATCACAATCCATGATCACCAGCCATCGCCCGCGTGAAATATCTATTCCCGCCATGATTGCGCTATGCTGGCCGAAATTTTTTGAAAGTCTCAAGCCAGTGACGCGAGAATCGTTTCCGGCTATTTCACCTATGATTTTCCATGGATTTCCCGGACCGCGATCATCGACAAAGATAAGCTCAAAGTTGACGGAGATCCGACTTGCCGCGGAGACAACTCTTTCATATAGGGATTTTAATGTGCCGTCACTGCCATAAACAGGCACGACAATAGAAATATCGGGAACATCAACCATCTTTTAAAATAGTCTCCGTAAATCTTTAAAAAACAAGTCATTAGAAAATTGCTGATTATACTTACATAATTGATTATTGATTTCAACATATTTTCTTTTATTGTCACGTCATGATAATGGACGTAATTTAATGATTCAGAATGACGTGAACCCACTGCCGCCAAATCGCTGACGTCGTAGGAAAAGATTCTGAGTTAAGCAAAGACAATTTTATTTTGGATGCTTGACAGGTCTTTTAACAGGTGCTATTGTCCAGTCAGTTCATAGATCGTTAAGGAGGATTTTATGCGATCAAACATCAAATATTCAGAAGACATTGTTCCAATTACTGATTTAAAAATCAATCCAGGCAAAGTTCTTAATCAGGTTGATAAAACCCGCAGGCCGGTTCTTCTAACGAGCAGAGGCAGAGGTATTGCCGTTGTGGAATCGATAAAAGATTATGAAGAAAAAGCAGAAGAGCAGGCATTCCTGCGCGATATTGTTCAAGGATTGATGGATATTGAAGAAGGCCGGGAAATCAGTCTCACTGAAGTCAAAAAATGCCTGGGGCTGAACAAATAATCATGGCGAAAAAGATAAACATCACTTTTGCCGTTTCGGCATTTGATGATCTGGAAAATATCCGTGCCTGGTATAAAGATCAACAAGTACCCGAAGTCGGTGACAGGTTAGTTAAGGAAATCGTTTCACAAATTGAAAGACTTGTCGATTTCCCCGAAAGCGGCCGTGTCGTGCCGGAGTTTAATATCGAAAATCTGAGAGAAATTATTTATGCGCCTTTCCGGATCGTTTACCGCCTCGACGGAAACAAAATAAAAATCGTCCGCATCTGGCGAAAATGAGCCTTAGAGCCGCAGTTGCAGGGCATCTGAGCGTTTGAATGCCTCAGTTCAACAATAGCATCCAATTTTATCCTATTTCAAAAATCCACCCCATCCCTCATTTCACCCTAAAGGGTACGCGAGAAAAGGAGGAAAGAAAATATGAAGACTGGATTCCTCGGTCAACAGGCATTCGCCCGTTTGCGAACCGGGAAATGACAAGGCTTATTTATTTAAAAAGTTGGATTCATCACGATACCGACGACCCCGGCCTGCGCCGGGGCAGGCCGGGGCAACAAAGGTAGCCGAATGAAGCCGGCTTTTTAGTCGACGCGGATGAGCATCGCATCGCCTTGCGCGTGCCCCGAGCAAATTCCGCAGACCCCCCAGCCGCCGCCGCGCCGCCTGAGTTCATAGCCCAACGTCATGAGAATCCGCGCGCCGGTCGCTCCGATGGGATGACCGTAAGCCACCGCGCTTCCGTTGACATTGACTTTTCCAAACATTTCGTCCTTGGGCATCCCAAGGATAGAACGGCAGCTCACCAGCGCCACCGCGGCAAAGGCTTCGTTGACTTCAATCAGATCCATCTGATCGAGCGTCATGTCATTTTGTTCCAGGACTTTTTTGATGGCCAGACCCGGAACGGTGGCAATATCTTTCGTCGGTTGTGATACCTCGGCATAATCAACTAGGGTGAAAATCGGCTTTAATCCCAGTTCATCGGCTTTCTCGCGGCTCATCAAAAGACACACATCCCCGCCGTCGTTGACGCCGGGAGCGTTGCCTGCGGTTACGCTTCCCGGTTTGCCGGTCACCGTGCTGGTATGGTTAAAAACAGGCGGAAGTTTTGCCAAACCTTCCCTTGTCGTATCCGGCCGCGGCCCTTCATCCTTATCCATCACAAACACTTTTTTACCCTGCTTCACTTCCACTGGGAAGATTTCATCATCCAGTTTGCCCTCATTCATCGCTTTAACGGCGTTCATCTGGGAATTGAGCGCCCATTCATCCTGTTCTTCCCTGCTGAAACCGAATTCGTCAGCCACTTCCGATCCGTGAATGGCCATATGTCTATTATAAAAAGCGTCCCATAGCCCGTCATAAACCATGGAATCCACCACGCGGCCGTTGGGCAGGGCCATCTTTGCTCCCCAGCGCATATCCGGTAGGACAAACGGACAGTTACTCATACTTTCCTGACCGCCGGCGATGCATATTTCGGCTCGTCCCAGCAGAATCATCTGAAACGCAAGATCAATGGTTTTGATGCCGGAAGAACAAACTTTATTGACAGTAATGGACGGAACGAATTCCGGAATACCCGCAAGAATCGTTGCCTGTCTGCCGGGAATCTGACCGCAGCCCGCGGGAACCACCTGTCCCATAAAGATATAATCAATGTCAGCCGGCTGGACTTTTCCTTCCGTACGCCGCAACACTTCTTTAATCGCCAGAGCCCCCAGTTCCATCGCGGAAAAATCTTTGAGCGCTCCGCCCGACCGGCCGTAAGGCGTCCGGCAGGCTTCCACGCAGACGACTTCCCGGAATTTTTTATGAACATTTTTTATTTTTCTACCCATCGTCGTAAAATCCGGCTTTCTTTCGCCGAATTTCGCGATGGGGGCGTCTTTATAAATTTCCGATTTTTTTCTTTCCAGTTTTTGCGGAACTTTAGCCATAAAAATTCCTTCCCCCTTTGTGTTTATTGCTGAATAAGACTTAACGGTAAATATTTTAACGATTTAAAAATTACTGCCTTTTTTTCACAGAGTATTTCTAAAGTCAACTGTTTTGCTCAAGAAAATGTTGTTGGGTTGGCGGCAGGCATTGCATCACGAAAGACTTGAACAAGACAATTCCTTCTGTTTTCCCCTAGCCCCTGTTAATGAAAAATTCTTTTATTCTTGCGCGTAACAGATTTTTAATAAATTCGAATATGGCGTCAAGTTTTACGAATGATTTTCTATTTGCGCATTTATCGAACGTAACGGGAATCTCCTCGATTTTCAGTTTCATTCTTGCGCATTGAATCAACATTTCTGCATCTAGAAACCAGTCGTTTGAACTCAAATGCATCCCGGAGTATGTTTTTCGGGTAAAAATCTTCGGCTTGGAGTTGGCATCCCTTACCTTGATATTCGGGAATAAAATTCTGAAGACTAAATTGTATGTATAAGAATTTATTTTTCTTATTAAACTGTCTCCTCGTTCGATTCTGTACGTCATGACAAAATCCAAATTTTCCCCCTTTATTTTTTTATAGACACTGATGATATCTTCCGGGGGCATTTGCCCGTCTCCGTCGATGAGGCAGATGAATTGACCGGAGGCTTCCCGGAGGCCATTGCGCGCATCCCATCCCATTCCCCCTTCCTTCAGCTTTGAAATAATTTTGATATTGCTTGCTTGCGAAGAGATTTTTTTTGCCACGATGGGCGTTTCGTCATCTTTATTATTCCAATAATTAGCGACAAGCACTATTTCCCAGGGAACAAGCAGTCCATTTAATATGTTGACCGTTCTGTTTACGAACGAATTTAATCTTTGGCCTTCCTGGTAGCACAATATCACCACAGATATTTCCGGAATCATATTCGTTGCGTTTGCCATTTTTATATTCTTTTCTTCAACTCATTATTCGGAGAAGTTTTTATTATCTTTCTCTTAAATTATTTTTTGTGCAATAACACATTAACAGTTGAAAAAATATTACTCATCCGCTTTGGGAAACGGTTTTGAGGATAAATCCTTTACTTTATCAAGAAGATTTCTGGCCTCTTCCCAATACGGCGCCAGTCGAACTGCCTCATTAAGATGCGCTGTTGCTTCCTTGAAACGTCCCTGGTGCATTCTGATAACGGCAAGATGAAAATGCGGCTGCGCCGTTTGCGGATTGATTAAAATAGCTTTGTTAAAACAAGCTTCAGCCCGTGAGGTTTCGTTCATTTTGGCGTAAGCGATACCCATATTATTGTAGGTGGTAACTTCTTCGGGATTCATATTGGCAGCAGCTGCAAGATGAATAATGGCCAGGTCGAGTTCATTGTTTTCCAGGTAGGCTGATCCAAGATTGAAATGGGCCAATTCGTTCTCGCCGACAACAGCAAGATTTTGGCTGAATAATGTTTGGCTGTTTTCCCAGTAAGAAACTTGCCGGAATGTAAAAATCATGAACATGGCGATAATGATCATCATCACCATTCCTGCCATGAGGCGAAAATTTGTTTTTGTTATTGTTTTGTCGAGAAGCAGTCCTGTTGCCAGAATCAACCCTAATTGAGGAAGAAGCATATAACGGTCGGCATGCGCATGAACGCCAACCTGAATGACGCCGATAACGGGAAACAACACCCCCAGATAAAACAACCAGCCCCATAACAAGTAAGGGTGTTTCTGTTGCAGCCGAATAACAAATAGGGTGATGATGATCAGGATAAGACACGCCGCGACTATGTTATGCATGCTGATATGATAAGGATAGGGATAAAAGACGGTTAAGCCTGAAGGCCAAACCGTCTGTCGTAAGTATATCCCGTAGGATATTGCCGCGTTGGCCATCCTGTCAGTAAAGGAAAATTCAACCAGTGATTTAACAGCGTTACTTTTGCCTTGCGCCACTAACGTAACCATTGAAGAAAATACGGCAAGTACGATCCACGGAATTTTATCATAAATAGTTCGTTTCAGTTCATGGGGCGGACGTTTAAGGGGCCAGTAATCCAAAAGCAAAGCCACAAATGGCCAGGTAACCGCCATCGGCTTGGAAAGCAAAGATAACAGAAAAAAGGCTGTTGTTAAAAGATAAAGCGACCGTTTTTTTTTGTATGAATAATTCAGATAAGCCAAGGTAGCCGAAAGAAAGAAAAAGGCGCAAAGCAAATCTTTCCGTTCGGAAGCCCATGCCACCGATTCTACGTGTAATGGATGTACGCCGAAAAAAGCCGCCATGAAAAAAGCTGCGGGCAAAGAAGCTCCAAGACGTAAAAATAAAAAAAAGGACAATAAAACACATCCTGTAAACCAGAAAACATTCATCATATGGGCGGCAAGGGGTGTCGGACCAAACAGGCTGGCATCCAGCATGTGACTTATCCATGTTATCGGATGCCAGTTTGCCGTCGAGAATGTAATAAACGCCCAGCCAATTCCCAGCCAGCTTAAACCGGCAGATACCAGGGGATTATTATAAATATAATAAGGATCGTCCCAATTAATGAATTCATGCGATTGCATTTGTAAATAAGGGAATAATATCAGTATGGTCAACAAAGCCGAACATAGCCAGAGTTTCGTTTTCCCAGTCATTTAATTTCCCAATACGTTCAAAGTCGTTTTTGGTGCTGAAAGATTCATTGTCAGAGAATTTATTACAAAAATCTGATTTGCATGGTTAGAATGTATATGAAGCTATTCTTTTATGTCAATAAAAAACAGTAAGATAAATAAAGAGTTAAGGTTTATTAACGCCTTACGATCACAACGACTTTCCCATTGACACATGAATACAATGTTTCATATAAGTCTATAAACGATTTAATTAATGAGAGTTTTTATGAAAATGCTTCTGGTTGTAAAATCTGCTTTAAAGGTATTTTATACGTAATGGTGAGCCGGTTGCCTAAAATGATAAATAAAAAATTATTCACGGTGGTTTTGGTTGTTTTGGCGATCGCTGTCTTGGTTGGATTAAGGTTAAAGTTCTATATTCAATCCCCGGATGTTATTCTGCTGATTGACCGTGCAGAGGCTCAATGGATTAAATATGATGCGGAATTTGAACTGGATGCAAAACCTTCAAGTCGAACAAGAAGTGAATTCAAATACACCTTTAATACAAACAAAAACATTGATGATGCCACAATTTATATGCAGGCGCTAAAGATAGCCCGGGTATCTTTTGATGGCAGAACCATTTTCTCTTTGAAGAATAAATTCGATCAATGGAAAAAAATTCATCAGATAAAAATACCTTTCACCGTCGAAGCGGGCTTTCATGAAATCATAATCAGCGTTATTAGCGAGAACTCCCATCCCGCTATCATGGCATATAGCGAAGCACTGCACGTGAGCACAGGAAAGGATTGGCTGGCATCTGAAGATGGCAAAAGCTGGCGAATGGCTGTGACCGCGTCTCAGATAAAAGAAGCGGCAATATCAAGGCAATTTCCATCATCCACTGATGCTCTTATTAAAATCTTGCCTTTCCTTGTCCTGGTATTTACAGTTGTTTTGATCACTATTTTATTTGCTCCGGGGCCAAAAGACAGGGAAAAGACTTTTTACGGTTGGACGCCGGAACCGTCTCAGGTTCGCTGGTTTTTATTATTTTTGTGGGCGGTATTGTCTTTCAATAATATGCTGAAACTGAATTTTCAGGTGGGACCAGATATCTGGGGGCATATAGAATATATTGATTATATCGTCGCAAAGGGTTCTCTTCCTTTGTTTCCGGAAGGCTGGCAAATGTTTCATCCGCCGCTTCATTATATACTAAGCGCGCCGCTTTACGCTTTGCTGATAAAATGGCTCGACTTGCCTTCTGTTGTTAAAATGATGGGAATCATTCCTGTTATATGCGGACTTTTACAAATTGAGGTAGTGTATCGTACGGCACGGCTTGTGTTTACGGAAAGAAAGGACTTGCAGATAATAGCCGTCGTTGCCGGTTCGTTAATTCCCGTTCATACATACGTATGTCAATATGTTGGCAATGAACCCCTTGTCGCTCTCTTTATTTCTCTGGTAATATTTTTGTGTATATCTCTTGTTGTGCCGGATCAAAAGGAACGTTCCTATGGTTATTATTTTCTTTTAGGGTTTGTCTGGGGATTGGCGCTTCTTTCCAAAATGACCGCTATATTGCTGGCGCCCGTTTTGGTGTTGGTTGTTGTTTTTCATGCTAGCTTGGTTAAAAAACCTCTGAAGTTTTCGCTGCGGCCGATCATGATAATATTTTGCGTTTCCATCCTGGTTGCCGGCTGGTATTATTTAAGAAATTACATGATGCTGGGCAATCCTTTTCCCGGCGTATTTGACGCTCTGCAAGTTATGCAATGGTGGCAGGACCCCGGTTACAGAACGTTGTCACAACTCTTGTCTTTCGGTGAGGCGCTCAGCTGGCCTGTTTACGCCGGTATGACAAGTTTTTGGGGCATGTTTTATTCCACGTTATGGCTTGATGGTTTAAATTCGGGGGTGGCGGATTTTATTCCCTGGAACGTAAATTTCATGAATGCGGGAGCGCTGTTGGCGTTGCTGCCCAGTCTTTTCATGATTACCGCAATGATAGCAGCCCTGCTGAATAAGGATATTAAATATAGGAACGCTTTAATATTTTCCATGGGGATGATAGCTTTATTTTTGGCGGCAATGATCGATATGTACATGGCTTGCCCGGTCTACAGCAGAACCAAAGCAGGTTATACTTTGGGACTGCTGCCTTGCTACGCCTTACTTATAGCAGCCGGAGCGGAGCCTTTTTTAAGATACAGAATAACCCGGGCTGTTGTCTTTGCTTTATTCATCTGCTGGGCATTCGCGGCCTACGCGGCTTATTTTGTTATACGTTTTCAGTAAATAGACCTTACTGTCCTAGGTGAACTATTAAAAAGAACTTCTGAGTTCCGCGACTGCAATCCCCTGTTCCTGCCGGAGGAGGCTCCACCGGTAAAAAATTGATCAAGGAACAACAATATTTTACCAAGGTTTTTCAAAAGACTCTTTGTCGAAATTTTTAATGCTGCTTTTAAAATTGCTTTGTGCTTTATTTTGCAAATTTAAGGGGTCCTTATTTGCCTGATTGAACAACCGTGATAAAAGAGCGATGGGAAACAATAAAAGGAAGAAGATTATACCCAACAAAATATTTGGTATAATCAAACTCAAAAAACCGGCTAATTTCATCCACAGGTAATCTATCTTGATACTTAAATAAGTTGAGAAGATTCCGGCCAGGCCTACCAGTAAAGCCGCTGGAAGTGTCCATTGCCAGTCGGTTATGAAATATAAAACAATAAATCCGACGGATAGGGTCAAGACGGTTCTTGATGGATTTGTTTTTATCGCTTTCATGGGTTCCCTAAAAAAGTGTATAAACAAAAGGAGAAACAGCGCTGCCGCCGCCGAATATGATTATAAAACCAAGCAGGAGCAACACGATGATTATTGGCGCGAGCCAGTATTTCTTCCGTTCTCTCATAAACATCCAGATGTCTTTTAAAAAATCCATTATTCCCCCTTGTCCATTATTTTTAAAATTTCTTCAGCAATAATTCTGTTTAGTTTTTTTGAGGCGTGTGTGTCATTCTGATTTACTATTCTTTCAGAAACAGGCATGGTCTTTACCAATTCAGAAACATTGATGACTCTCGCCTTGTTTTCTTGAAAGAAGCCAACGATATCATTTACATACATGGAATTGCTCATCTCTATATCAGTCAGAAAAGGAAAGATTACAGTAATCAGTTGTATTGAATTTCGTCTGGCATAATCCACAAACAACATCAGGTCATTTTTATGTCTCGATAATATTTGATCATTGTTGTAGGCGCTGGTTAAATAATTTATATAGGAGCGTCCCAGATGTTCCCTTGGTGAAAGAAAATAGAGATAGTTAAAAAAATAAGAGCCCGAGCCTATGATGAGCATGAATTTATTCATATCCGAAGGTGGCCGAAAGCCTTCGAAGATTAATCCGTTGTTGGTGGCGGCACCTTCAATGTCGTTTCCGCAGTACTGCAATATTATCTTCCGGGGTTTAATTCTATTAAGATAAATAAAGTTCATCATCGCTTCATATTCGCCTCTGGAATCCAGATTGGGCATGCCCATATTGATGATGGTAAATTTTTTTTCTTTTTTATTCAGGTTGTTTTTAATAATATTAGAAAATCTATCCTTCACTGAATTCAGCCCGTGGCCGGCGGTAAATGAATCACCCACAAATAAAATCACGGGATGATTGTTGTCCGGTTCCTCATCCCGGAATCCTGAAGCGTTGATGGGGTTCCAGTATTTAGCGTACCATAATTTGGATGCCAGGGTGTAGTCGGCGGAATGTGATCGCGGAATGAACATGAATATCGCCTCGAGAAATATGAAGACTGCGAAAAGTGAGAATAACACAGTTGCCGTATTTGAAATGGCTTTATTAAAATGTTTATCTATGAAAACAAGTTTAAACAATTTCATGCTTTCAATGAGAATCAGTAAAAGAAAAAACAATCTGAAATATATAACGATTCCCGTAGGATAAAAAATTGGTAGGATGATAACTGATGTTAGTAAAATAATTATTAATAAAATTTTTAATAATATTTGTTTCATGATTAATCCGTGTTAAGTTGACCCGTCCATTTTTCTTTGTTTTGCCAATCGGGCTGTTCTGTTTTACAGTAAACACAATCGTTTATCACTAGATAATCCATATCCGTAAACATAAAACATCTATAAGCATCATAAGGGCTGCAGACAATGGGTTCGCCACGGACATTAAAGCTTGTATTAATTAAGATTCCACACCCTGTTAATGCTTTAAAGTTTCTGATTAAATGCCAGTATCTTGGATTGGTTTTTTTATGAACGGTTTGTATTCTTGCGGAAAAATCAATATGGGTCACTGACGGAATGTCACTGCGCTGGTAATAAAGCTTGTCCCGCACGGACAAATCATGAAATTGATCAGGAAGTTTACTCCTTCTGTTTTGATTGACGGGTGCGGTAAAGAGCATGTAAGGCGAATCCGTTTCCTGTTCAAAGTACTCCTGAATATCTTCGGCCCTAACAGACGGCGCGAAAGGCCTGAATCCTTCCCTGTATTTTATTTTTAAATTCAATTTTTTCTGCATTTCAGGATTACGGGCGTCGGCAAGAATGCTCCTGTTGCCCAAAGCTCGAGGACCGAATTCCATTTTCCCCTGAAACCAGCCCACGATGTTGCCCTGTGCGATTTTAGAAGAGATATCTTCTGTCAGTTTGTTGAAATCGTCATATGTTGTACAAACCGCGTTCACTTTTCTGTTCATCAACTCAATTTCTTTTATAGAATAATCCGGGCCCAGGAAGGAGCCCGACATTTCGTCGGTTTTTTCATCGGTTTTTCTTTCTTCTTCAAAATAGATGAAGTTTGCGGCGAGTGCCGCACCGACAGCGCCACCTGCGTCACCTGCAGCTGGCTGGATAAAGATGTTTTTAAATATTTTCTCTTGCAACAATTTACCGTTAGCCACGCAGTTTAAAGCGACGCCACCGGCCAGGCACAAATAGTCCAGGCCTGTTAAACGTTTGGTTTCCAAAGCCATTTTCAAAACAATGTCTTCAGTGACTTTTTGGATAGCGAAAGCCAGATTGCAATGATGTTGTTCGATGTTTGTTTCGGCCATTCTTCTGGGAAAGCCAAAGAGTCTTTCCCATGCTTTGTCTTTAACCATTGTGGTTCCTGTTGCGTAATTAAAGTAAGTTTGATTAAGCCATATGGAACCATCCTCTTTGATGTCGATAAGTTTTTCCTTGATAATTTCTATAAATTTTATTGTCTGCGACGACTGGGGATTGCCGTAAGGCGCCAATCCCATCAGTTTATATTCTCCCGAATTGACCGTGAATCCCAAATAATACGTAAAAGCGCTGTATAATAGTCCTACGGAATGAGGGAAACTCATTTCCTTTAAAATACTAATCTTGTTTCCTTCTCCCTGTCCGATAGACGCGGTACACCACTCGCCGACTCCGTCAATGGTCAGGATCGCCGCTTTTTTGTAGGGAGATGGAAAAAACGCGCTGGCCGCGTGAGATAAATGATGTTCGGGAAAAAGCAGCTTGATTTTTTTTCTGTCGTAATTGCCGATGTCCTGCAAATGATCGAAAATAAGTTTTTTTAAAAATAATTTTTCTTTGAGCCAGACAGGGATCGCCCTGATAAAAGATGTCACGCCTCGCGGAGCGAAGGCATAATATGTTTCCAGAAGCCTTTCAAATTTTAAAAGTGGTTTATCATAAAAAACAATGGCGTCCAATTCATTGATTTCCAATCCGGTTTCGTCGAGACAATATTGAATCGCATGGATGGGAAAATCCGGCGTATGTTTTTTCCTGGTAAATCTTTCTTCCTGCGCCGCTGCAATAATTTTGCCGTCCACCGTCAATGCGGCAGCCGAGTCGTGGTAGAAGGCTGATATTCCTAAAATATTTGCCATGGTTTTCTTTTATCGTTCTCTGTTTTTAAATATTTTGAAAAAGCGAACGCAAATTATTACAGATAACATCAAAACTGCCTGCAACTTTAGCTCAAATTAGCTTGAAGGGCAAGTTACAAAAGACAATTTTTGGCAATGGGTCATAGCGTAATATAAAAAACCGTTAACGGATGAAAATCCATTAACGGTTTTTTTAAAATGATAGCATGTAATGATCAAAAGGCGCGAATGGGTCGAATCATCCGTCCGCTTCCTTTAGATGTTCCTGTTTGTCGGCCGTCGGAAAAATACTGTGACCAGCCATCCCATTGGCCGTATTCGGAGGAACTCCAATACCCTTCATCGGAAAAACCACCGGATCTCCTCACATCGCGGTTTGCGTATAACTCAGCCAGTTCATCCTGTGAAGGCAGATACCAGTTATCATATAAATAGGCTCCTTCTCCCACGCTGTAATCCAAACATATTTGAGCCGCATACGGTGTTGTGGTGCCTCCCACTGCTTCCACTTGCGCCACAATTGCGTTACTATTGGCCAATCCCGTGCCGATAGCCGTGGATGTATTGCCGTTTAATGTGCTTTGCGTTCTTTGATAGACCTGATCATTTTCATCTGTGGCAGGATCTCCATATATCCATGCTATAGAAGAAGCTTCTCCTCCTTCATACCAATTCGGCGGTGCTGCCTCTAAACCATGTGCGCCACCGTCAGTGATATAGAATACCTTGCCGACACAACTTGGACCGTAATCACCGACTTCAAAAGGAGCCGTAATCAAAGGATAGGTTGTGGAAGGATAATTCCATTCCCAGTTAGCATAAACTGTAATCTTACCGTCATCCGTCGTATTACTGTTATTAACGGTTGTTGTTTCAGTAAATTCCGTTCCTTCCCCGTTGGCTTCCGTGTACCATCCGGCAAAGGCATAGCATCTTTTGGTCGGATTTGCCGGTAAAGTTCCCACATTCGTTGCCGGAGAGATAACATATTGATTTTCCACAGCAGTTCCTCCGTAACTATCGTATATTACGGTGTATCCAGAAGTTTCTTGCCAGGTTGCGTATGCGGTCATGTTATCGGTGACGGGCGTGGTGGCTGTAAACTCTGCGCCGCAGCATCCGTAAGTCCAGCGGATAAAAGTATTGAAAGCTTTTGTTGGATTATCCGGCAATGTTTCTACCGTTGTTGCCGGTGCGATAACATAATACGTGCCGATTTCGGTTCCTCCTTCACTGTTATAGGTTACTGTATATACCCTCTCTGTAACCCATCTGGCGTAAACGGTGATATCTGCCGTAACTTCCGTACTGGAAAAAAATTGGCTTCCGCCACCATTGGGTGCCGTGTACCATCCGGCAAAATTATAGTCTGTGCTGGTCGGTGAAGTCGGAAATGAAGAAACAGTTTTTTCCGGTAATGTGATTCCTCGGGTCGCGTAAATTTCGCCATTGTTGTTGAATGTGACCTGATAATTGTACCAATAAGCATAGACGATCATATTAAAATTGACGATGGTATTTGCAGTGAATTGCGTCCCGGCGCCGTTTTTTCCGGTCCACCAGCCGCCAAATCGATAGCCGGACATGCTGGGAGCCGTCGGTAATGTGACAACGGTTTCTCCTGCGTCCACCGTTATGCTGGTTGGATTGGGCATGACCGTTGTGCTTTCGGTATTATTAAACTGGCTGCTGAAGGTTACAGTATAACTTATCGGTTTTTCATCCCCCTCGCCTGAATCGCTACAACCTATTAATGCAAGGATAGTGATTAAAATCATTAAGAAAGGAATAATCTTTGTCGAAATTTTCATTTTTCCTCCAAAACAAAATGTTTTAATAGAAAATAAGTACACCTGCCCCTTCAGAGCATGACTTTTTTGAGATTGGTAAAAATTAATACTAATATCGATTATTTGTCAATCAAATTATTGATAAATATTGATTCCAAAACAACATGACAATGACACTATAATTAAAAAATCAGAAGAAAAAACGGTAAAATATTAAACAGAACGCATTCACTTTCCCTTCATTTCTCAATGATAATATTATCTTTAACCTTTATATATTGAAACGGAAAGTAATGATGTCGCCGTCCTGCACGATGTATTCTTTTCCTTCCAGCCGCAGGCGTCCTGCCGATTTGACATTTGCCGCTGAACCGCCGTGGGCGATAAAATCATCATAATGCATGACCTCGGCTTTGATAAAACCGCGTTCAAAATCGTTATGAATGGCGCCGGCCGCTTTGGGTGCCCTGGTTTGGGCAGGAATAACCCAGGCCTTGACTTCATCTTCGCCCACCGTGAAAAATGATATTCGTCCCAGCAGAGCAAATGCTGCGCGGATTATGCGGCCAAAGGCCGGTTCGGAGATATCCATGGTTGACAAAAATTCTTTTTGATCCGCGGCATCGAGTCCCGCGAGTTCCGCTTCAATTTTGCAGCAGATACCCAGAACCGGCTCCGCTAATTTTGCCTCCGCGGCGAATTGATCAGCAAAAGACAGATTATCTTCGGCTACATTAACGACAACCAGTTCCGGCTTAATCGTCCAGAAGGAAAAGCTCTTCAGTGTAAAAATTTCGGCAGGCGTCAGACCGGCCATACGCAAAGGTTTCCCCGCTTCCAGACAATCTTTCAAGCGCGGCAATAGTTCATTTTGCGCCGCTTCCTGTGTGGGAATGGCTTTCCTGGGCATTTTGGCCAGCTTCTCCATTTTTTTTTCAATGATCAACAGGTCGGCAAGGACCAGTTCATCTTCCAGCTTGCGATAGGCTTCAATGCTCAATTTCACATCGGGCAGCGAGAAACCGTCAACAACATGGAGAATGCCGTCGGTGCCGCTCAAGTTCTGGCGGATGGCCTCCCAGGGATGTTCGCCTACGGCGTGAACGTCAGCAAAAGGAACTTTGGCCGGTGAGACTTTAACCGGCTTGTATATTTCGACCAGTTTGTCGAATCGTTCATCAGGAACGGAAGCCTGTCCGCGCACGACAGTTTCGTGGTGCGACTGGCCGCTTTTAACGCCGGTCATGATTTCGAATAAGGTGCTTTTGCCGCTTTGGGGAAGCCCCAGTATGCCCATTTCCATGAGAAGTATCTCCGTTCCATGTCACTTCGAAGCCCAAGTTATTGGGGTGAGAAGTCTTGTTTGATCGTTGTTCTAAAATTCCTCATCCTGGCTCGTAGGGATGAGGAATGAATTTCTTCATTGCCGGGGTGACGACATTTGGTATTTATTTCAGTTTAAAATCAGCCCGGCTGTTTTTCACCTTTTCTTTTTTCTCCGGCGTCAGCGTTTTGGGTTCCACAATAAATATCCGGTCCGCGGCGATCTCCGACTGGAGCATCAGCTCTTTTACATTTTGCGCGCGCCGGGCGGCCAACTGACGCAGGTCGCTGTCCGTCACGTCAATATTGGCCAGCATTAATTTTTCCATTTCCGCCGCCGGCAGACTTTTTTGCATTCCCAGAAAATTGCGCGGTTTGGAAAAATCAGCCGCGCGATAAATCTGTTTGAGGTACTTATCATATTCCTGATCAGAAAGCTTCACATTATCGATGGCGTCCTGCTGGGCGTCTTTTACGGTTTCCTTGATTTTTTGCGCTTTGATCCGGTGGTCAAGTTCTGCTTTTTTCAAGGCGTATTTGTCATTTTCTGCGTCCACGTACCCTTCGATGTCCAGTTTGATATTGGGACGGTCATTCAAGGCCTTGCCGATCATGCTTATTTTTTTCTTTTCCTCTTCACTGATCACGGCGCTTCCGTAGTCAAACTCGATGAAGCTGAGCTCTTCTCCGCCGCCGGTAAGAGAAGAAAGCAGGGCAAAAGGCGATGTAACCGCTTTGGTAATCAGATTAACGAGAATCTGCCAGACAACCGACCAGACCTTGAATTTCGGATCGTCCAGACTTCCCGATACCGGAAGATCCAGATTAATCTGTCCGTTGCGGTCGGTTAAGAGCGTTGCCGCCAGCGTTACCGGAGCTTTGACGGCTTGCGGACTTTCCACTTTTTCGCCGAAGGTCAACTGGTCAATGAGAATTTTATTTTCGGAGTCCAATTTTCTTTTGTCGATCAAATATGAAACGTTAAACGTCAATTTGCCCTTGGTGATGGGATATCCGAGGAATTTGTTGGAATAGGGGGTGATGGGGCTTAACTCGATGTCCTTGAAACCGACTTTTAAATCGACAAACAGATCCTTGGCCAGCGGATTGATTTTTCCCGCGATTTCAATAGGTGAACCATAACCCAGATTGCCCTTGAGGGCCACATCGGCGCGGGAAAATTCCTTTGAAGATAATCCGGTGACGCTGCCGGTCACATTGAGCATATTGACCGAGTAGTTCGGTTGGATATTTCTGTCGCTGAAATCAATGTGACCGTTTTTGAATGCCACCTTGCCGATTTTAATATCGGCGGTTTCCTGTTTTTCTTTCTTCTTTGTTTCTGCAGTTACCGGCTTCTTTTCTTCTTTTTTGATCGCTGTTTCTTTTGACGCTTGATTATCACCGAATATATCCTGAACATTCAATGACGCATCGGGATTGATGATAATCCGTGCGTAAAAATCAGCAAGCGATATGGTGTTGATGTTCAGATAAAAAGGATTGTAGCCGAATCTGATTTTATTCAGGGAGAGCCTTTTGAATTTCACAAAATCATTGGATTGCGCCTTGTCCAGCGTTGCCAGGTTGGAGACGGAAATAGACCCTGTGCATTTAATGACCAGCTCATCTATTTTGTTTCTGCTCAGGGAAAAATTTCCCGTTGATGAAATCGCGCCGCGCGTGATATCCATTTTAACCTTGTCGGTGAAATAAGGTTGAAATGCCCGGATGCCGATATCTTTCCAGTCAGACTGCAAATCCACACTCAGCGGCTCCAGGGTTAGCGTTCCCTTGTCTTTGA
>CAYZRT010000006.1:0-30965 GCA_964480875.1 uncultured Smithella sp.
GTGCCGCGTGACTTTCCGGTACGGCGAAGACGACATTATCGAATCCATAAAATAGCTCGACTGGCACGATGATGGCTACCCAGACCACAAATGCTCCTTCTCCGGCTTTTTGGTGAAGATGCAGGTAGTCATTGGTCAGAATCTGTGTCAGCCGCCTGCCCGATTCGGTCTTCATCAATCCTCTGGTTTCATCTTTTTCATCAGCCATAAATCAATCATCCTAAATTTTTGTCTTTCAAATTTCCTCATTGGAGGTTCGGGAGCATTAAAGGATGTCTTACTCACCGTATCAATTCTGAAAATGCTTCGATTCTCGTCCGAAAAGCCTCGATATTATCTTCGTCATCTGTTGCGACTTCAAGTTGGAGGGTTTTAATATTATTTTGTCCAAGTGTTTTGATAATAAACGGCATTTCCAGATACTCGTATTCGCAGAATTTCTCTCCGATAAAAATAAGTCCCCGTGCATTTCGTTTTTCAATCAGATCATTCAGTTTCTTAAGTCGCGCATCCGACGAATAGAGAAGCGTCGTGCACGGATAATGATTTTGGTAAAAATCGGCATAATAAGCAGCAGGATCATCCGTTTCCTTGGGAATGTAACCGTAGGAGCGGGCTTGAGAGGCGACGTCATTGCCGGTCACTTTCATACCGGTTTGTTCGACAACAGCGCACAATGCATCCGGCGGAGGAAGAATGCCTGAAATGATGATCCTTCTGCCGTTGGAATTGTGTCTGGATGGATTTGATTTAGATATTTTTATGGCATCCTCTAACGCTTGCAGGTAATCTTCGGGCGCCATAAAATATCCATTTCGAATGAGACGCGAAAAATCAACGTAAGAACATTTTCCATCAGCAACGAGTGTCTCCATCTCCAGAGAAAGTATTTTAATCGAATTGTATAGTCTGACACTGGACAGAAAACGTTCTGAAGAAAAGCGGACTCCGAAGACGCTTTCGATTTTGGCTATTAACTCATGGATACGATCAGCCAGGTATCCTGTGGAATCGGCCTGGTTTGAAGATCCCATGGGTACGTGCAATTTAAGCAGCGGAACGGCCTTTCCTTTTTCCGCAAGACCACGCTCGATAATTTCCGGCATATTGCGAAGCGTATCACAGGCATTGTACATGAAGAGAGCATCGAGAAGAGACACTTCTTTCGAGAGAACAAATTCAGCGAGTCGCCTTGCCACAGAACACGTGAAACTCTGAAGATGGCGGTCGCTTTCTTTAAGATTGCGCACCTGTTCCTTCATATCCCAGAGAACCACAGGTGTCAGGTCGAAGGAATGGAGCAATTCCATTGGCGGATACAGGGGAAAACAACCCACTAGCCGGCTACCTTGTTGTTTCAATTTGGATAAATTCAACGCCGTATGTTGCATGATGTTTTATCCTCGTTTGCATACTTGAATTACAATTTTATTTTTAAGAACTAACCAAGTATAGACAAAATTGTGAGAAAATTATATATAAAAAATATAATTTTATGAAAGCTTTATATCGTCGTACCAGATACTTAAAAAAAATACCACTTTGAAGCTTTATTCGAAATAAAGGAGAATATGGACGCGGCTTTTTTAAATTCTGATATTTTTAAATTTGTGCTTCTGCCGTTAATGATTTTTTCGACGCGTATTTGCGACGTGACGCTCGATACGTTGCGCATTATTTATGTGTCGCGTGGATTAAAAGTCCTGGCCGCCTCCATCGGATTCTTCGAGGTGCTAATCTGGCTGTTTGCCATTACTCAAATTTTTAAAAATCTTACTAATCCAATATACTATGTTGCCTATGCGGGCGGTTTTGCGATGGGCAATTATATCGGAATTTTAATTGAGGAAAAAATGGCGGTTGGCACGGTTGTGATCAGGACCATTACGCAGAAAGATGCCAGTGTGTTGATTAAATGGTTGAAGACGGATGGATATGGCGTTACACATATCGATGCCCAGGGGGCTTTCGGACCGGTAAAAGTTATTTTCACGATCGTAAAAAGAAAAGACATTGAACACGTCCTGGAAATTATTCGCTCATGCAATCCGTTGGCATTTTATACGATCGAAGACATTCGTTCTTCAGGCAAGGGAGTTTTCCCGATTGTTAAATCGAGAAAGAACAGGTACAAAGAGCCTTAGATTGATAACGTAACAACAAAAGAATTGAATGAAAAAATACGTTCCGAATAATTCGTCATGAAGGATAGAGAACATGGAATGCAAAAAAGAAAAAAATCTGGATCAATGCAACTGCACATATGAACCATGCAGCCGGAAAGGAATCTGTTGCGACTGTCTCACGTATCACCTGCAAAACAGGGAATTGCCTGCCTGCTGTTTCCCGAAAGATACGGAAAGAACATATAACCGATCTTTTGAACATTTTGCCGAACTGGTATCCAAACGCCGGATATAAAAAAGCGTGATATTCATGCAAACAAAAAACAAGCCGTCTTATAGGGAGCATCGTATTTGTGATACCGCTGACGCCATTTGTTGAAATTGCCGCCATTCTGGGTCTGGCGACGCTCATCGGCATTATCGGCCAGAAACTGCGCCAGCCGCTGATTATCATGTTCTTGATTACCGGTATTCTGGCCGGGCCGACTTTTCTGGGCATCATCCAGAGTTATCATCAGATAGAATTGCTGGCCCATATCGGCATCGCGCTTCTCCTGTTTATTGTCGGGCTCAAGCTCGATTTACACCTGATCCGTTCGACCGGCCCGGTTGCCTTAGCCACCGGCTTGGGACAGATTATCTTTACCTCGATAATCGGATTTGTCATCGCTATCATGCGCGATATGAACTTTCTGACGGCGGCTTACGTGGCGGTGGCCCTAACGTTTTCCAGCACCATTATCATCGTCAAACTGCTTTCCGATAAAAAGGAAATTGATTCACTGCATGGCCAGATTGCCATCGGTTTTCTGATTGTCCAGGATATTGCCGCCATTCTGGCGCTCATCGGTTTGACCACATTAGGGTCGCGTGCGGCGGAAGAGGGATCAGCGTATGTTTCGACCATCATCATCATAGCCAAAGGGCTAGGGCTGCTGGTTGTCGTGGGTATGCTGATGAAGTATGTTTTGCCCCGATTGATGCGGCGGCTGGCCTATTCTCTTGAACTGCTGACACTTTTTGCCATTTCCTGGGCGGTTTTTCTGGGAGCGGGCAGCGAACTGTTGGGTTTCAGCAAGGAGGTTGGCGCGTTTCTCGCGGGCATTTCACTGGCGTCCACGGATTTCCGTGATTCCATCGGGGCGCGTCTGACCGGTTTGAGGGATTTCCTTCTTCTTTTCTTTTTTTCGGTGCCCGTCTAGACTGGTCAACAGTAGGATCACAACTGGGCGCGTCGTTTGTTTTCTCCATATTTGTGCTTGCCGGCAATCCGCTCATTGTTTTGGTCATTATGGGATTCATGGGTTATAAGCGCCGCACCGGGTTTCTGGCCGGTCTGACTGTCGCCCAGATCAGCGAGTTTTCCCTGATCGTGGCGGCTCTGGGGTTGAGCCTTGGGCATATCACCAACGAAACAGTTGGCCTGATTACGCTCGTCGGCATCGTGACTATCTTCATGTCCACGTACATGATTTTGTATTCGGATCGTCTTTACCATGTTCTGTCCGAGTATTTAAAGATATTCGAAAAGAAGAATCCGTATCGGGAAGCCGCAATTGACACGAGCATCAAGGAATCGGCGCAGGTGGATGTCATCCTGATGGGCATGGGCAATTACGGAAGCGCGTTGGCGGATTATCTTTTGCGGCGGAACAAAACGGTATTGTGCGTGGACTTCGATCCGACCGTTCTGGACAGATGCTGCAAGCTGGGATTGTATGTTTTATACGGAGACATGGCCGATCCGGAGATTCACGAAAAGCTGCCCCTGAACAAGGCTAGATGGGTCATCAGCACGGTCCGTTCCAATGACCTCAATCTGACATTATTGAACAATCTGAAAAACGAAGCCTATCAGGGAAGGGTGGCCGTGACCGCCACCAATGAAGAGGAAGCGCGAGAGTTTGAAAACGCCGGGGCGCATTTGATTTTCCGGCCATTCAAGGACGCGACGGAGCAGGCGGCGGACGCTCTGACCTACGCCATGGATTTCCTTCCGGAGCAAATCAACTGGCCGATCTCGTTTCTGGAGGTCCGCATTAAATCCGATGCCGCCGTGGTCGGCCAGAGCATCCGGGACCTTCCGCTGCGGACCATAGCCGGCGTATCCATTCTCGCCGTGAGCCGGGGTGGGCAGGTGTATTACGACGCTGAACCGGATTTCAGGATTTTCCCGGGCGACCGTCTGCTGATTATGGGTCCTCCCGGCGGATTGAAGGAGGCCGGGGAAGCGCTGGATGAGTTGGAGTTAAGAAGAGAGCATCGGGATAAAGACCGTTTTGAAATCGCGGAAATTAAGGTTGCAACCAATTCGCAGCTTTCCGGGAAAACCCTCATGGATATCAGTTTCCGCCAGAAATACGGAGTGAATCTCATCGGCATACGGCGTGACAAGGAGCAGATTATAGCCATTCTTCCCGCGCAGCAATTACTGGCGGGGGATCACCTGATTGTTATCGGAAAATCCGATGTTGTGCAAAATTTAAAAAAACAGGAGCCGTTGTAATTTTATTTGAATACAACACAAACCGAACCGGCCGGAGCAAGTATTAAAAGAACGTAAAATTTTTCAAGTATAAACCGATAAGAGAGGTGATTTATGAAAAGATTCAAAAGCATTCTCTATGTCACGGGAGAAAACGGCGATCAGGCTTCGGCAATGGCGCGCGCCGTATCGCTGGCTAAAAACAATCAGGCTGATTTAACCGTCATCGATGTCGTTCCCACGGTGATGGGTGAATATTCAGAAGAAATCATGAACAGCCGGATGCAGTTTTTGGAATCCTTCACCGAACCTTATAATAAACGTCTGGATATTAAAATCAGCGTGGAAACGGGTACGGTTTTTATCGAGATCATCCGGGAAGTTTTGCGCAACAAACATGATCTTGTCATCAAGCCGGCGGAGAATCCGGATTTTCTTAAAAGACTCTTCGGCAGCACTGATATTCATTTGCTGCGAAAATGTCCCTGTCCCGTGTGGATTATGAAGTTGCCGGAAAAATCGAATTATAGCTGTATTATGGCGGCTGTTGGTTTTCAACCGCTGGAAGCTTCGGAGGAAGAAGAGGCATTGAATCGGGAAATTCTCGATTTGGCCAGTTCACTGGCTCTGTCCGATTTTGCGTCGTTGCACGTGGTCCATGTCTGGGAAGCATTTGCCGCTTACTACATAAGAAGCCGCGGTGATAAGGAGCACGAAACCATGGCGGTGTATGTTGAAAAAGAGCGTTCTCTTCATCAGAACGGACTGAATGTTCTTATGGAGAAACTGAAAGCACGCGTCGGTGATGATGTTTATCAGGAACTTTCTCCGGGGCTGCACTTGCCCCAGGGAGACGCACAGAAAATGATCGCGACGAAGGCAGCCAGCTTGCAGGCTGATCTTGTCGTCATGGGGACGATTGCGCGCACCGGCATTTCCGGGCTCATCATCGGCAACACGGCGGAGGCCGTTCTGGATCAACTCGAGTGTTCTGTTCTCGCCGTCAAACCGCCAGGATTTGTGACACCGGTTAAACTTGATGAATGACATGAAGAAAAAGGGCTAAATCGGTTTAATTTATCATAACATTATGGGCATATTTAAAATAAATGAAAAAAACAGAAATGTTTTTATTGTAATGACAATCGCATTAGTTTCCGTGATCGGTATTTTTGATTATTGGACAGGGTCAAATATTGATTTTGGAGTGATTTATTTAATTCCCGTTATCATCGGTGCAACAATCGGAAGACGCTTCGGTCTTATCATTTCCATCTATTGCGCTCTGATTGGGTTTGCATCAGACATCATTTTGACGCGGTATCCTTCTGAGAATTTGCATTATTTCTGGGATTTTGGTTCGCATCTTGTCATTTATTGCTTTGTTGCCTTGTCCAGATCAAGGTTATTGGAATCCAGGCAATATGAAAGAGAACTGGCACGTAAGGATTCTTTGACCGGCGCGATGAATGCCCGCGCCTTTTATGAAACAATAGAAAATGAAATATATCGTATGGGAAGAAAAGACTATTCTTTTTCAATCGCTTATATTGATGTGGATAATTTCAAACATATTAATGATACGTTGGGGCATAGTGAGGGTGACAGACTTTTACGTGTTATAACCGGGACAATAGGAAAAGATATTAGAATGACGGATGCTCTTGCGCGACTTGGGGGGGATGAATTTGCAATAGCCTTGGTTGAAGCAAACCATGAATATGCTCAAGTGACTGTTGGCAGAATATGCAAAAATCTCTTGGAAGAAATGCAAAAAAACAATTGGCCGGTGACATTTAGTGTGGGTGTGATAACATGTCAAAAAGAACCTCCTTCTGTCGATGCATTGGTAAAAATGGCTGATGATCTTATGTATTCCGTCAAAAATTCCGGCAAAAATTCTATAAAATATTCAATTTATTCCGGTTAGAAGAATTATTTTGCCAAGCACAAATTTACGTTGCGACATGAAGAATATTTAAGAAATGAAAAGACTGTCATCAAAAAGCACCTTTTTCCTTAAAAGAATTTTTCCCGCCATATGGTTCGGATTTATAGGATTTTTTGTATGGATGGTCATATTCGTTGATCAAAAAAGTCAGAACTCAGATATTATCATGGTAATGATTACTTCTGTTTTCATGGCAGCGATCGGCTATTTCATAATGAAGAATCTGGTGTTTGATCTTATGGACGAGGTGTATGACGAAGGCTCATCATTACTTTTCAAAAACAAAGGGAAAACGGTTCGGGTGAATTTGTCGGATATAAAGAATGTCAGTTATACAGTATTAATTAATCCTCCAAGAGTCACGTTAAGTCTGCGCCATAAGACGGAATTTGGTGATGAATTGACTTTCTCTCCGCCCGGCAGCCTTATTCCATTCAAAAAGAACAAAGATATTTTGGAATTGATTGATCGTATTGACCGGGCGAGAGGAAATTAAAGGCTTCTTGAAAATGAAACTATTACGATACATCTGGGCACTGCCTAATACTCTGTTGGGTCTGATTTTTGTTCCATTTGTATTGTTTACACGGGGTAAGATGGAAATAATCGACGGCGTTCTGGAAATTCACGGCGGATTTGTGACCTGGTTTCTTAAACATGGTCTCCCTATTCGCGGATATCTCGGCGCTTTGACACTGGGACATGTGGTTTTGGGATGTAACGAGAAGTTTTTATCTGCCCATCGCCGTCATGAACACGCTCATGTAAAACAATATGAAATTCTTGGCCCGATATTTTTGCCGGTTTATCTGGCGGCAACAATTTGGGCTTGGATTCGAGGCAGGGGAGCCTACAAAGGAAATTATTTGGAAAGAAAAGCAAGAGAACACAGCGATGAAAACATGTAAAACTGTTTTGTGCTTTTTACTTTTCTTATTGATACTTATTAATTATATCGTGGCTGACAAAATTATGGGGAATTCAAGGGACAGAATTCAAGAGACACAACACTTAATTATTCATGCGCGCTCGTTCCTTGCTTTGCTTTTTCTGCCGGTGAAGTGAAACTTTATAAAAAGGAAGGAAATCATGAAAAAAGAAATGAAAGAACATGTTATCAGCGTGGGTATCTATAAAGCCGATCAATGGGAGACTTTAAAAGCATTATCAGCCGATTTTCAAGATATGGAAAATACTTTTGAGGAATGGCTGGAATACGCCACTCAAAAAATTAAAGAGTTGGAGACGCAGGGTATTCATATTCGTAAAATAATCGTTGACGTATTCGAGCTGCAACAATGGTGCAAGAAGAAAAATTTACCCATCAATGGTGAATCGAGAGCTCAGTATATCGCGAATCTGTCAAGGGGAACCGGAGATTGAAATTATTCTCATGTTAGTGACTTATCGTATTATCTGAACAAAAAAGGAAAAAAATGATCAATAGAGCAGCACTCATCATCCGCTATAAAGAACCATTCATCAAATGGATAAATGAAACCGATCCCTACAGCAGGAACCCGGGAATAACTTCTGAAGATGCTAACGATGATGCTACGGTGTATCTCATTTCAGAAGAAGATGGCGAAAACATTGAGAAATGGATTGCGCGAAATTACAAAACGTTGTTTGAAAGTGAACTGGAAGACTGGTATCCGGATGAATCGTATTGGCCTAAGAAGAGGGATAAAAAAATGTTCGATGCCTGGTTTGATGTCCAATGTCATACCATGATTATCGATACGGTCGATGATCTCATTGAAGATGACGAGGTCTGACAGAGAAATTTGTGGACAGCATACTGGTTTTGCATAAAGCAATTACCAAACTAAGCCCTAACAAGAGCAAATCAGCCGATCACTACGCTTCGGCTGATTATTCTCTGAAGAAACTTGAGGTACATCTTTATGAAAAAGGCAATTAAATATTCACAAATCACAGCTAAAACAATTCCCTTTTGGGGAAAGTACTTCCGTTTTGCCGTGAAGATTCCGCTTCTTGGGAAAATGACCGGAGCGGCAAATAAAGCGTTGGGGTGGTTACTTCCCAATTTGTCATTTCTTGGTTTTCGCAAAGAAGCATCATATGAAAATGCCGTTTGGAATTGGGAGGTATTTCTCAAACTGATCGGCGCAGAATATGATGCCGCAATAACCTCTCCGCAATCTAAAATTTATTATATTAAGAAATGTCCGGCGGGACATTGCCGGTTGAATCATCTTGAAGCGTGCAATATTACCATGGAACTTGATAACAGCCTGGTAGAAAGCTCCGGCGCAAGGCTGATAGTGGATAAACGATTTCCCATCGATGGCATTTGCGTAGAGAGACTTGTTTCCAAAAATGAAGTCAAAAATTAAAAAGCAAAACCGTTCTTTGATGCTTGATGAAAATGGGGGAACGTTATATGTAAATACTAAAAGCTTTTCTTAACTTTATGTTCGATTTATCCAAAAGTTTTTTTTAAATATAAATTACCGGCATATTTTATAATGATGGGGGGGGTTATGAAAAAACCAGGAAGAATTATTCAAAAAGTCATCATTTATTCTCTTATTGTTCTGATGACCGCTGTGCTGATACTGGCAACCATCGAACTTGGATACTATATTTTCAAGTACGTGATTGAATCTGATTATGCCGTTATCAACCTCAATCAGCTTATGGAGCTCTTCGGAGTCTTCATGCTGGTTCTTATCGGAATTGAACTTCTGGACACCATAAAGGTTTACCTGAAGGAAAATGTCATGCACGTAGAAGTGGTTGTCCTGGTTGCCATTATCGCTGTTGCCAGAAAGGTTGTGGTGCTTAAAATAGAAGAGATTGACGGCATGAAGATCATAGGAGTTGCTTTTATTATTGTGGCTTTGGCTGTTGCGTATTACCTCATAAAGCAATCCGGTCTGATGCGCTGTTCATTTGACGAAAAAGACAAAGACAAGATCGTGGAACAAGAAAAATGAGAAAAAAAGATGTTCAAATGCAATGACGATCCGTGAATATTTGATGTTCCAGAAAGATTCGATTGCCGATGGATACACCGACCAACGGACTTTATGCTATAAAGTTGATTTCGGGAGATTATGGCAGGTGAATGAAGTGAATCAAGTTTTTAAAAATCATTCATGAGAGATTGAAAGTATAGAATGTTATCTTAATATTAAAACGATATGACAACCCACCTGAAATATTTATATAAGATTTCGTGCATGATTTTATTTTCTGTCTTCATCGTAACATATTTTTCAATTCCTGCTTTTGCGTCTGAGAATTCAGGCCTGTTTATTATCGGCAATATAAGTCATGATATTGTGATGTTAATAGCCTATGTTCTTCTGGCTTTGTTGTTTTCATTCCTATGTTCGATAGCGGAAGCTGTTTTATTAAGTATTACGCCTTCATATATCGAGGAACAGAAAGAAAAAAATCCGAAGCGGGCGGCCCTGTTGAAGCGATTGAAACAGGATAATGTGGATCGATCACTTGCGGCAATTTTGACACTGAACACGATCGCACATACGGTTGGGGCAATCGGGGCGGGAGCCAAGGCTACGGTCGTGTTTGGAAGCGCATGGTTTGGAGTCTTCTCGGCGGCTATGACATTGATGATCCTTTTTCTTTCAGAAATCGTTCCCAAAACGATTGGCGCCATTTACTGGCCAAAACTCGTTGGCGCTACGGTTGTTTTCGTGCGAACCCTCATTGTGATTCTGTTTCCGATTGTCTGGATTTCAGAAAAAATGACAAAATTTATTTCACGCGGAAAGAATCTGCACATTTTCAGCAGAGACGAGTTTGTTGCCATGGCCAAGGTAGGCGAACAATCCGGACAGATAGACGATAACGAGGCGCGGATTATCAAAAATCTCTTCCGGTTCGGATCGCTCAACGTAACGGATATCATGACACCGCGCACGGTGATCGCGGCGCTTTCCGAAGATACATTGGTAGCGGACGCGTCGGAATATGTTGCAAAAATACCATTTTCACGAATTCCGATATATAAGAAGGATATAGACGATATAACCGGGTTTGTTTTGAGAGATGATGTGCTGCTGCGGGATAATCAGGAAAGAGGTAGTGAAGCGCTAAAAACATTGCGAAGAGAGATACTGATTGTGCCGGAGTCTGTGGCGCTGACAGGTTTGCTGGAAAATTTTCTTAAAGGACGTCAGCATATCGCCATTGTCGTTGATGAATATGGCGGAACAATTGGTCTTGTCACACTCGAAGATCTGGTCGAGACATTGATGGGATTGGAAATTGTTGATGAAATGGACACGGTTGTAGATATGCGTGTTCTTGCCAGAAAAAAATGGGAAGAACGCGCAAGGGCACTCGGTATAAAGAGTAACATGGACGCGGGAAGTCAATCCGAAATAGCAAATCCTCCGCCGGGCGATTCAGCGACGTCTGATACACGGGAGTGAAGATCAGCAGCCCGAGATCATGCGAATAGTTTTAGCTATTCATGATAATGAGCAAATCACCCTTTTTCAAAATAATATGTTTGTTTCGTAAGTGAAAATATCTCATGCAAGAAATAATTAAAAAACAAAACATAAAAACCGAGTTTTATATAGCGGAACGATGTTACATCACGGAATTGTCCAATTCCGTTGATGATCCGGATGTGTCTATTGCGCGAGCTAGAGTGGAACAGGGTGTAACCACTCGAAAGCACCGACTGAAAGGAACTACCGAGCGTTATTTTATCATTAGCGGCAAAGGTCTTGTAGAGGTCGGAGAACTTCCTCCACAGGAAGTGAATGCAGGCGACATCGTGCTCATTCCGCCGATGTGCCCCCAGCGCATCACCAACACCGGCAATGATGATTTGATTTTCCTGGCAATATGTTCGCCTCGTTTTGTCCAGGATGCTTATGAAGATATTGAAGACCTTATTCCGGTTTTTAATCAAAGATAGCGCTTTGATTTAGAATCGGAACTACATGAAGTTTTCCGGATCCACGTCCAAGGTTATTTTTACCTTACTGTTTTTATTCCTATTGATGATTTCGTGTGCGATTTGATGAAGAGCGTTTATGTCCTTACCTTTAATCAGCATCTGCCAGCGGAAGCGTCCACGGATTTTGGCTAAAGGCGATTCCGCGGGGCCGATAATTTCCGCGGTGTTTCCATAATGCGCGCTCAGTTTTTTCGCTATTTTCCCCAGACGATGCGCTTCTTCCGTTAATGTGTCTTTTTTTACAGAGGATAGGCGAAGGTTGATGATGCGGCCGAACGGCGGATATTGCAGCGCTTTACGGAAATCAATTTCTTCCTCATAGAACGCTTTGTAGTCGTGATTTTGCGCATGTTTTAGGGCGTAATGCTGTGGGTTAAAGGTTTGGATGATGACGTTTCCGGGTGCTTCGCCTCGTCCGCCTCGACCGGCAACCTGCGTTATCAACTGAAACGTTTTTTCAGCGGCCCGAAAGTCCGGCATATTCAGCGAGGTGTCGGCTGAAATGACACCGACCAGCGTAATAAAAGGGAAGTCGTGTCCCTTGGTTATCATTTGCGTGCCGATGAGAATCTCAATTTCTCTTTTCTCCAGCGCATGAAGAATTTTTTCCTGAGACCCTTTGCGGGTGGTCGTATCGGAATCCATTCTTTGAATACGGGCTTCAGGAAAAAGTTTCTGAACTTCTTTTTCCAGTTTCTGCGTGCCGGTTCCGTAACTCAAGATGCGGCTGTTTTTACAGGAAGGACAAATCGGCAGAGATTTAATGGTGTAATCGCAGTAATGACATTTAACGACGCCTTCTGCAGCGTGGTGCTTCAGTGAGACGGCACAATTGGGACAACCGAGGTGATAACCACAATCGGCGCACACCAGGAAGGTGTCAAATCCTCTTTTGTTGAGGAAAAGTAAAACCTGTTCTTTTCTGTCGAGGGTTGCTTTTATTTCTTCAACCAAAGTGTCAGAAAGAATGGGCACTTTCCCGGCTTTTTCCTGTTGAAGTTTCATATCGACAATTTCCACTATCGGCATGGGTTTATCATCCACGCGCTGGGGCATTTCCAGATGACGGTATTTTTTGGTTCGCGCGTTAAAATAAGTATGCACGGATGGGGTGGCAGAACCTGTAATGACAACGGCATCGGATATTTTTGCTTTTACAATCGCCATGTCACGGGCATTATAACAAAGTCTTTCATCCTGTTTGTAGGACATGTCGTGTTCTTCATCCACGATGATTAATTTCAGGTTGGATATCGGAGCAAAGAGAGCGGAGCGCGTGCCGATGACCAGATTAATCAGACCGCGTTTGATTTGCCGCCACTGGTCGAAGCGGATGGATTCGGCGATACCACTGTGAAGAACGGCAATTTTGCTCTCGTCAAATCGTCCGGCAATACGCGATATTAATTGCGGCGTCAGCGCTATTTCGGGAACAAGGTAAATGGCGGAACCACCGTTTCCTAAAACTTTTTCAATGGCTTTTAAATAGATTTCCGTTTTCCCGCTACCGGTGACGCCATGCAGCAATATCGGTGAAAAAATATTTTGCTCTAGTTGACGTGATATTTCTGCCAAAGCCAGATTCTGCTGTTCGTTGAGAATAATGGTGTTTTTATTTTGCTGAATGACCGAATCCAAAGATGCTGAACGAATTATTTCTTTTTCCGTAAAATTAATAATTCCCTTGTTATGCAATCTTTTGATAACAGCGCTGGAAATACCGGATTGATCAATCAGGTTGTTCAAGGATATTGCGCCGGATGTCCGAATAAACTCGATCAGATTTTCCTGTTTATCCGTTAATTTGGTTGAGCCGATTTTATCCTGTGTCAGCGTCACAATTTTTTCGCTTTGCGCGGAGAGTTGCTTGCTTTGTTTTTTTTCAATTTTCAGAACCCCGTAAGATTGCAGTTTTCTTACTGCGGATGAAACATTTTTAATGCCGCTGATTTTGCTGATGCTGTTGAGGGTTATGCCTTCAGGGTATTGACGCAGAAAATTCATCAGTTTTTCCTGGAGTGGAGTCAGATGAATATCTGTTTGGGGCTCAAGAGGTGTTATCCAGAAAAAATCTTTTTTTTCTGACCCCGAGGGAATCAGTTCAGCCAGCGTTTTGCCTAAAGGATACATAAAGTAATTGGCAATCCATTGATAAAAATCAAGATCACTAGTGCTGAACAGAGGTGCATCATCAAGTATTTCAGAAATATTTTTAATATTTTTCAAATCGCAGGATTGGGGCATTCCCACAACAAAGCCTGTGCGTTTTTTATTGCCGAAAGGTGCAAAAACGCGTTTGCCGATTTCAATATCAGGTTCTAAATCAGCGGGAACTTCATACGTGAAGGTTTTATCGGACGGAATATTTAGAGCAACATTTACGTACATGAAATTTACCATTTCTAAATCGAAGCGCTATCTTTGTTTGCTTCGTCGTCGGCTTCCTTGACGTATGTTTATATACGCCTCATCGCCTCCGCCTGGCCCCACTGATATGGGACAGTTCAACTGTTGAATTCCGGTTCACTTTGTTTCCGTAATTCAAGTTTCACTGCCGCCTCAATATCATCTTTAATTTGGAAATGGTATAAGAAATCAAATGTGTTTTGGTTGAAAATAAAAAAGCCCCGATGTCGGGGCTTTTTAAAAAAATTCATATTTATTAAGGTTATTCACCTTTCAGTTTTTCCATTTTTTCCTGCTTGGTTTTACAATCAATACAAAGGGTTGTAACAGGTCGGGCTATAAGTCTTTTTTCGGAAATAGGTCCGCCGCAAACCTCACAGATGCCAAAGGTGCCATCATCAATTCGTTTGATGGCTTCCTGCATTTTCAGGATAAGTTTGCGTTCCCGGTCTCTTATACGTAGTTCAAAATTTCTATCGGATTCCAGAGAGGCTCTGTCGTTGGGATCGGGATAGTTTTCTTTGCCGTTGGTCATTTCGGAAACAGTTTTGCCGGCTTCGCTCAACAGCTCATTTATTTTCTGTTGAAGCATCGTTTTGTAAGCCTTCATTTTTTCCTGTTTTGCTTTTAAATCAGCTTTTTTCTCCAAAATATTACTCCTTGCACGAAAAACTTGGTCGTCCTTACTACATGATGAGAATTTATTTGTAAAGAAAAATTTTTGTCAACAATTTTTTTTTGCAATAAACTCGGCTATTAGAATAATGCCAGTTAAATCAATAACTTCATTTGTTGGAACAATATGTCTTTATGATCTTATCCACAACGTTAGTTGTGGATTTACCTTTAACTTCAGGAATTATTGATACCCGGCCACCCCATTGTTTAACTTCTTCACGCCCGACAACTTTTTCCTCCGGCCAGTCTCCTCCCTTGATCAGAATGTCTGGTTTCAGATAATTAATTAATTCCAACGGTGTCAATTCAGGAAATATTGTCACAAAATCAATAAATTCCAGCGCGGCGAGAACTTCAGCTCTTTCTTGTTCGCTAACCAGCGGCCTTTTTTCTCCCTTGATGGAACGAACGGACGAATCGCTGTTGAGAGCGAGCACCAGCACATCGGCGGTTTTCTTTGCTTCGCGTAAATATCGAACATGGCCAACATGCAGAATATCAAAACAACCGTTGGTAAAAGCTATTTTCTTTCCTTGTTTGCGAAGTTCTTCCAGTTTTTTTTGAAGAACACCTCTGGTTAAAATTTTATTCATTACTGCTCCTTACATTGAACTTAATGAGTCAGAACTCTGGCCAAAGTCAAAACAGATACTTTTTGCGCTCCGGCTTTCATTAAGGTTTTCGCGCATTCGTTGACCGTAGCGCCGGTTGTGTACACATCGTCAATGAGGATGATACTTTTACCGGAGATTTTTTTCTTGTCAGTGACTTCAAAAGCCCCCTTGATGTTTTGTTTTCTTTCTTTTTTGTTCGAGCCGGTCTGAGTGAGGATAAATTTATGCCGCTTCAACAGCGAAAAATCAACGGGAATTTGATGTTTCTCTCCAATGGCGCGAGCCAGAATCAGGGATTGATTAAAACCGCGTTCGCGTAATCTTTTAATATGCAGAGGCACGGGTATGATCAAAGAGTAATCGGCAAAATCAATATCGGGAAATGAAAAGCCGGCCATGAAATCCGAGAGGATTTCACCGACTGATAGATCGCTTTTATATTTAAATTGATGAATTGAGTTTAAAATAGCGTCGTCGTAACTGAAGATGGCGCGGGCGCAGGAAAAATATGGTTTTGTCTTCAGACAATCCCCGCATAAATGATTTTGGTCCGGACTGTCTGGAAAAGTTGTTCCGCAAATATCGCAGATGCTGCCGGTTATGAAAGTGATTTTCTCTTCACAGTCGGGACAAAATATATGACCATTAGATCGATGCAGGATTTCAGCACACCCCAGACACTGAGGTGGAAAAATAATTTCGCTTAAATCATGGAAAATCCCGGCCCGACTCATGCCATTTCCTTTCCCAATCTTTTTACTGACTTTTTGTTTTCATCAACTATCATTCGGGGAGCATCCCACAGATTTTCGATATCGTAAAAAGCGCGGGTGGGCTCATAAAAAACAGAAATAACGACATCATCATAATCTAGTAAAACCCACTGACCGTTGGCTTCGCCTTCAACGCCAAGCGGCCTGATGTCCGCTTTCTTTAAAAATTGTCGAATCTCTTGCGATATTGCTTGAACCTGTCTTTCCGATGTTCCACTGCAGATAATCATATAGTCGGTGAAAGCGGAGACGTCCTTTAAATTCAAAACAACAATATCTTGAGCTTTCTTTTGCAGAGTGGCGTTGATGCACAAAATAAGACGCTCTCTGGTTTTATCTTTTTTCGCCGGCAAATGAACCTCCTTCTGTTATGGGATTATTTGCTTAACATATGCCATAAATGATGGAAATTGACAATGTTGCATTTATGTTTCTGATTCCAATTGTGAAAAACCAACAGCTGTGGTAACAAATTGCCGTGATCTATTGATCAAACAATCTTAAGGGTTCCGCAATGCAGGAAATTATAAAAAAAGTTCATGCGCATATGCCATATCATCTTCTGTCGAAGCATCTGGAAATGATTCTCCAAAAAAAACTTAACCTCGAAATATATTTTCATCACTGGGTTTTGGATGATTTGGATCATTCTGCATGCAAAGAGTCAGCAGCCATTCTTATCGATGCCGGACTTCAAATTACTTTTCATGCGCCTTTTATGGATTTACGTCCGGGGGCGTTGGACGACAAAATCCGGAAGGTCAGCGTGGACAGAATTAAACAAGTTTTTGAGCTAGCGCAGTATTTTCGTCCCGTCAAAATTGTCTGCCATGCATCTTTTGATGAACGCTACTATGTTTTTGGCGATGAGTTGTGGCTGGAATCCAGCATCAAAACATGGAAGGAACTGATTGCGCTGGCTGAAGATCATCAAACGGTTATTGCGCTTGAAAATGTTTACGAAAGAAATCCAGATATACTCCGCCGTCTTTTCGATGCTCTTTCTTCCGATCGAATGTGTTTTTGTTTCGATACAGGGCATTTTAATGTTTTTTCTTACGAACCGCTAAGCGTGTGGCTAAAAGCTATGGGTAAATATATCGGACATTTGCATTTACATGATAATTTCGGCAAGCTCGATGAGCATCTGCCTCCGGGTAACGGCACGTTTCCTTTTGAGGAACTTTTTAAATTTCTCAGGAGCATAAAGGCAAATCCTACTATGACTTTGGAGGCTCACAATCAGAATAACCTCTTGCAGTCGCTGGAGAATATTAATGATATGAAGCTATTGAAGTTTCTGAAATAAGAATTTATTTTTATCAAGAGGAATACGTTGTTCCGGTACGTTATCAAAAGAACATTATTTATGATTCCGCTTTTGCTGGGAATCACTATTATTTGTTTTTCCGTAATGCATCTGGCTCCCGGTTCTCCCACCGATTTGCAGACCGAAATGAATCCGAAGGCGTCAGCGGAAATGAAGGAACGCCTCCAGGCTTTGTACGAGTTGGACAAACCGATTCATGTGCAGTACTGGTCATGGTTTAAAAAGATCATCCAGGGCGATTTGGGGATATCTTTTTCTTCGGATCATCGCCCGGTTGCCGATAAGATTATGGAAAGACTCCCGATAACAATTTTGATAAATCTGCTGTCTCTTGTAATTATTATCGCTGTAGCCGTGCCACTGGGTGTGCTGTCGGCAGTGCATAAAGATTCGCTTTTTGACAAGGTGACCGCTGTATTTGTATTTATCGGTTTTGCCGTGCCGACGTTCTGGCTGGCTCTCTTGTTGATGATTTTTTTTGGTATACATTTGGGATGGCTGCCGATTTCGGGACTGCGTTCACTGAATTATGAATATCTTGGATTAGGAGACCAATTTTTTGATCTGATGAAACATCTTGTTTTGCCGGTATTCGTTTCCGCTTTCGGCGGTCTGGCTGGTTTGTCCCGTTATATGCGCGCGAATATGCTGGAAGTAATCCGGCAGGATTATATCATGACCGCCCGTGCCAAAGGATTAAGCGAAAGAGACGTGATTTACAAACATGCGTTGCGTAATGCGCTTTTGCCGGCAATAACCATTTTGGGTCTTTCTATCCCCGGTCTTATCGGAGGAAGCGTTATTTTTGAAACGATTTTTGCCATTCCCGGCATGGGACAGCTTTTTTATATGTCGGTTATGGCCAGGGATTATCCGACCATTATGGGTATTTTACTGATTGGCGCGATTTTAACGCTGGTGGGTAATTTAATAGCCGATGTGTCGTATGCCGTGGCGGATCCACGTATTCGTATCTCCTGAGGAATATGTAACAATGAACTTCTGGGAAACATTTTATAAGAACAAATTAATGCTAACCGGAGGCGGATTGGTATTACTGCTTTTGATTGTTTCTATTCTGGCGCCGTGGCTGGCACCGTACGATCCGGGACAGATAGATTTAAAAAATGTGCTTGCGGCTCCTTCAATGCAACATCTGTTCGGAACGGATCAACTGGGAAGAGACGTGCTTTCCCGGATGATCTGGGGCGCGAGAATTTCATTGAAAGTCGGTTTTGTAGCGACAGGTTTTGCGATTATGATCGGCACTATTTTGGGAGCCGTATCCGGATATTACGGCGGCTGGGTTGATTCGGTTATTATGCGGTTTGTAGATATCATGCTGTGTTTTCCCACTTTTTTCCTCATCCTGGCGGTGATTGCTTTTCTGGAACCTTCCATCTGGAATATTATGATTATTATAGGATTAACCGGATGGATGGGCGTTACAAGGCTCGTTCGTGCTGATTTCATTTCGTTGAAAGAAAGGGATTTTATCCACGCGGCAAAGGTTATAGGAGCCGGCGATGCGCGTATTATTTTCCTGCATATCCTTCCGAACTCCATGGCTTCGATTCTGGTTGCGGCGACATTGGGCATTGCGGGAGCGATATTGACAGAATCAGCTTTGAGTTTCTTAGGTATCGGCGTGCAACCGCCCACCCCCAGTTGGGGCAATATCCTGACAGCGGGCAAAGATAATATTGACATTGCCTGGTGGCTTTCCCTCTATCCCGGACTGGCCATATTGGTTACGGTTGTCGGCTATAATCTGTTGGGGGAAGGGATAAGGGATTTACTTGATCCGCGTCTGAAAAAATAAGCTTTCTTCTGTTGGAATTGTTCATTCTTGATTAAATTATAAAAATATAATAGTAACGCACGAAGCTCATTTTAAATTAAGGAGAAGATGGAATATGTCAAAAAGAGTCAATGCTGAATCAATCAGCAACGATAAACGCATTCTTTCGCGCAAGCTTTCACAGGGCGAAATTTCTGAGAAAGATATACAAGCGTTGTTGAAAAAACTGCCCGACGTTGCCGAAAACGCAGAAGAAGTTACGTTAAACGAAAGCGAAAGTAAAAACGAAATCGAAAATTAAAATCTCATGTTTATCGATTCCCACGCTCATCTGGAAATGAAAGAGTTCGATCCTGACCGCGAAGCAGTTATCGGACGCGCCGGGAAAGAAGGGGTTGATTGCATTGTTACCGTTGGAACGAATTTCACGTTGAGCCTCAAAGCTGTCACGCTTGCCGATCAGTATGAAAATATTTATGCGACCGTCGGCGTTCATCCCCATGATGTGGCAAAGACGACTCACCATACATTGGACGATCTTAAAAATCTGGTTAAAACGCACAAGAAAATAGTGGCCTACGGCGAAATCGGACTGGATTTTTTCCGCAACATTTCTCCGCAGGACAAACAACTCGAATTATTTGGACTGCAATTGGAGTTAGCGAAGGAACTGAATCTTCCGGTTGTTATCCATGATCGTGAAGCTCATCGGCAGTCGCTGGAAACCGTTCAGGCATCGGGCGTGAGAAACGGTGTATTTCACTGTTTTTCCGGTGATTATGACATGGCTAAAAAATGCATGGATCTCGGATTTTACATTTCCATTCCCGGCACGGTTACGTTCGACAAATCCAAAACAATTCAGGATGTCGCAGCACGCGTTCCGCTTTCTTCAATGCTTTTGGAGACTGACGCTCCATACCTGACCCCGGTTCCGCATCGTGGAAAAAGAAATGAACCTTCCTTTATCGTGCATACGGCTAAAAAAGTCGCTGAAATAAAAAAAATTACCTTGGATGAGGTCGCGAGGGAAACATCCCTCAATGCGACGAATCTTTTCGGCGTAAAATCTCCGGCCGGTGCCGGTTAGTAAATTCTTAATGCGAATTTCATCATGATGAAAAAAAAATTACGAGCTATTGTCCTGCTCAGCGGAGGCATTGATTCCGCCACGACGCTGGCTATCGCCAAAAATATGGGATTTGATATTTACGCGTTAAGTTTTCGCTATGGGCAAAGACACGCCATGGAACTGAAGTCGGCCAGGCGCATAGCCAAAATGAATCAGGTCATCCGGCATTTGATCCTGGACATTGATCTGCAAAAAATTGGCGGTTCCGCTTTGACCGCGGATATCAATGTGCCCAAGAGAAAAAGCGCTTCACCCTTAAGAAAAAATATTCCCATCACCTATGTTCCCGCGCGTAACACAATATTTCTTTCTTATGCTTTGGCCTGGGCGGAAGTGGTTGGATCTGACGATATTTTTATCGGCGTGAATGTTCTGGATTACAGTGGATATCCTGATTGCCGGCCACAATACATTGCCGCTTATCAAAAGATGGCCGGTCTGGCCACAAAAGCCGGAGTCGAAGGAAAACAAAACCTGAAAATTCACACTCCCCTGATTAAGATGAGCAAAGCACAGATTATTCGGAAAGGGATTGAATTGGGGGTGGATTACCGTCTGACGCATAGCTGCTATGATCCCACGGAATCGGGTGAGGCTTGTGGTGAATGCGATTCCTGTCTTTTGCGCCTGAAAGGGTTTAAAGATGCGGGATTGGAAGATCCCGTAAAATATAAAAAAAAGGCGTGTCGTTGAGTTATTTCATCAAGGAAATATTTTATTCCATCCAGGGCGAGGGGTTTTATTCGGGACGCCCGGCGGTTTTCTGCCGGTTTGCCGGGTGTAATTTATGGTCGGGCAAAGAAGAACACCGGGAGAAAGCCATTTGCAGATTTTGTGATACGGATTTTGTCGGATGCGATGGAGAAGAAGGCGGAGAATTTTCGACAGCGCAAGAATTAGCGGAACGCATTAAAAAATTGTGGCCTCAAAATACCAGCCGGCCATTCGTTGTCTGCACAGGCGGGGAACCTTTGTTGCAGGTCGACGCGGAAGTCATTTCAGCATTTCACGCCAACGGATTTGAAATCGCCGTGGAAACCAACGGTACGATTCTGCCGCCGGAAGGCATTGACTGGATTTGCGTCAGTCCCAAAGCGGGAGCTACATTGTTATTGAGATCGGGAAATGAGTTGAAACTGGTTTTCCCGCAGCCCGGTGCTGAACCGGAGAAATATGCGATGTTGAACTTCCCACATTTATTTCTGCAACCGTTGGATGCTTCAGAGCGCGAAAATAATATACGTCTGGCGCTGGATTATGTTTTGTCTCATCCGCAATGGCGGTTGAGTATGCAGCTTCATAAAATATTGGGAATAAAATAGAGGGGTATTCATGGAAATTTGCGTTGAAAAATAAGTTCTTAAATGATAGGGGCACACGTGAATCCCGCGACTTGCAATCCCCCGGCTCCTGCCGGGGGATTGCAAGTCGCAGGCAGCGGGAGGTCGCGTTTTTAATGGGAGCCTCCGGTTCCTGTCGGAGGGGGCTCCACTCGGATACTGAAAAATGAATCAGAAGACCATACAGAAAATTAAAAAAGACCAGTATCAGGATAACATACTGGAAGAACTGCGGCGGGAGAAAGCAGCGGTTCTGGCTCGCGCCAGCTGGGCAATTGAAGACGTGATTGAAAAGCTGAAACGTATTGACGGGGAGATACAATTAAAAATATCTTTGTTGAACTCTACAAAAAGTCAGGATCATTCTCGTGAATTATTGCGTCAGAGAAAATTAATCTGCGAAGAAATAAATTGTAGCATTAATGAATTCAATGTTGTCCGTAAAAAAGCTGAATTGAAATATTATTATCTGATTGTGACGCGTGAGGCGCTGGGGCTTAGACGTCATGAAATGGTTCAAAAAATTTACCGGATTCCCGATAAAAAGAAAAAATTAGAGATGAATCATGGATAGATACAAAAAACCAAGAATGAAGATGGTGGAAACGCAGATCAGGGACCGCGGGATCAGTGATGCTCGCGTATTGAGAGCCATGGAAACCGTTCCACGCCATCTTTTTATTGATGAAGGGCTTATTGAACAGGCTTATTATGACAGCCCTCTGCCTATCGAAGAGCATCAAACCATTTCTCAACCTTATATTGTCGCGCTCATGACTGAAGCTTTGGAATTAAAGGGCAGAGAAAGGGTTCTGGAGGTTGGCACCGGCTCCGGTTATCAAACGGCGGTTCTGGCGTTTTTGGCGGACAGGGTTTTTTCCGTTGAGCGTATTGCTTCTTTAGCGACGAATACGCGTAGAATTCTTGATAAACTTAATATTTATAATGTAGCCATAAGAGTGGGCGACGGATCTTACGGCTGGAGAGAAGAAGCGCCTTTCGACGGTATCATTATCACGGCTGCGGTGCCGGAAATTCCTCAATATTTGGTGGATCAACTTGCTGTCGGCGGGAGAATGGTGGCTCCCGTCGGTGACCGCGATGTGCAAACGTTATATAAACTTACCCGTCTGGCAGAAAATCCTGAAGAAATCATCAAAGAAGATCTGGGCGGATGCCGCTTTGTCAGTTTAATAGGAGAAAGCGGGTGGAGAAAATAAATCATTCGTTTAAATCAATTATTTTTATTTCTTTTGTTGTATGTTTGATGGCCCCCTGTTTTGATCCTCCGTTATCCAAAGCCCAGGAAGCGGGTGTTTATCATTTGGTGAAAAAGGATGAAACGTTTTGGAGTATTGCGCGTGCGTATAATGTTTCCGTAAAAGAATTGGCTAAAATTAACAATATAACCGATATTAACTCTTTGAAAGAAAATTCCGTTCTTTTCATTCCCCATGCAACCCGTGTCATTGATGATGTTGCAAATGTTAAAAGTGATAACCGTGATGCGAATATCAAAGACCAAAAAACGGGTTCAGACAGCGTTCAAAATATTGAACACAGCGAAGATGTCAAGCAAGCAGAATCATCAAATCAAAAAAAACAATCTAAAACGGGAGATATAAAAGATACAGCAGTAAAAACTGTTCAGAATAAAACAACTTCTGAGAAAAAAATCGAATCCATCCATAAAGCGCATGTTCCCGATGAAAAAATAAAAGCAGGAAAGAATAAATTTAACTGGCCGGTGCGCGGAGAGATTAAGGATCGTTTTGGAGTGCAGCCCAATAAAACTTTTAATAACTGGATTAAAATTGTTTCTACTGCGGATAAAAAAGTGAAAGCAGCGGAAGCCGGGAGAGTTATTTTTTCTTCCCATCTGAAAAATTACGGAGAGACCATCATCATCCGGCATCAGGATAATTTTGCCACGGTCTACACCCGTCTTAAGAAAAGATTGGTAAAAATAGAAAAGAGTGTCAGAAAAGGGGAGGCAATAGCCGTGCTGGGAGAAAAAGATGATGCTGGCGACATCTATATGAATTTTGAAATTCGCAAGAAAGGGAAAGCCTACGACCCTCTTTTGTTTTTGCCTTGATTTTATCAATGCTTGCCGAAAAACAAATTATGGCTATATTACTTCCGTAACGACTGAAAGTGAATCATATGAAAGATTATTATGAACAGGGTCCTATTCGCCCTCCCAGCGAGGCGACAAGCCTTCTGATTCGCGTGACCAGAAATTGCCCGTGGAACAAGTGCGCTTTTTGCCATACTTATCTTGGCACGAAGTTCGAGCTGCGCCGTGTAGATGAAGTTAAAAAAGATATTCAAACCATGAAAGATATTGCGGACGAAATTATTGATGTTTCGTGGAAGTTGGGTGAAGGAGGCCGGATCAGTAAAAATGTTCTAAGATATATGTATAACCGTCAGGATTTACGTAATGATTATGTCTATTCTATGGCCGCCTGGCTTTATTATGGCGGAGAAAATGTTTTTTTACAGGATGCCAATTCGCTGATTTTAAAAACAGCCGACCTTGTATCCATTCTTGATTTTCTAAAAGAAAAGTTTCCAAATGTGAAAAGAATCACGTCGTACTGCCGTTCACACACGGCGGCTAAAAAAACTGTTGCTGAATTTGAACAATTAAAAAATGCAGGTCTTTCCCGCATTCATATCGGCATGGAAAGCGGTTGTGATGACGTTTTGTCATTCATTAAAAAAGGAGTTACCGCTGCCGATCATATGAAAGCCGGCCTGAATATCAGACAGGCAGGCATTGAACTGAGCGAATACGTGATGCCCGGACTTGGCGGAACAAAATATACTCGTCAGCACGCCCTGGATACGGCGAAAGTTATGAATGCGATCAATCCTGATTTTATACGGCTTCGCACGCTCCATGTTGTGCCGGGTACTCATTTGGATGAGTTGATGGGAAAAGGTGAATTTCAGCCTTTAAAAGACGATGATATTCTCGAAGAAATAAAATTGTTCATCGAAAATCTGGATGTTCAGGGAACGTATCTGGCCAGCGATCACATATTGAACCTGCTGGAAGACCTCGAAGGCCGCTTGCCTGAAGATAAAAAGAAAATGTTATTCGCGATTGAAAGGTATTTTACACTTCCTCCTGAAGACAGGCTAATTTTCCGCTTAGGACGTCGTCGCGGTGCGTTTAGAAAACTTGATGATCTTGCCGATCAAGAAGCGTATTTAAAATTAAAATCAATTGTGGACAATTACGCCGCAAGTGCCGGCAATCTGGAAGAAGATATTTTTAAAACAATGAATAATTACATATAGATAATTAAAAATTATAATTGGCTTTTCTTTTTTTTTCGTATCAATCAATCCTTACTGCCGCAAACACTTTATGATAAATTTTCCTTGACATCGACGTTATAAGAAGGTAGAAATTTTTCAATGATTTGACCTTTGGTCATGGAATGACCTCTGTTCATTTAATATTAATGTTATCAATGTAAATATTTGATTTAACGTGTTTAATAAGAAACATTTTTATCATTGTGTAACATTGATAAATTTTCAAACAATAACTAAAATTAAGAGGAGGCTGTACGATGCGTGAATGTGTAATTATTGATGGTGTAAGGTCGCCTAATTCCCGGGCGCACAATGAAAAAGGATGGTTTAGAGCTTTAAGGCCAGATGAAGTCCTCACAAGAGTTTATGATGGATTATTTGCCCGCAATCCCAAAGTGAAGCCGGAAGATATCGAATCTGTCTTCTGCGGTTGCGCAAATATCACCGGCATGCAGAATGATATCGGCCGCCTTTCCTGGCTGGCTGGTGGATTTCCGGAATCGGTTCCCACCAACACGCTGACCATGCAGTGTCCCTCTGGCATGGCTGCTACTCAGCATGCAGCGCGCGCCATTATGTGCGGTGAAGGTGATACCTATATTGCTTCCGGCGTGGAAGACATGCAGAAAGTTTTTATGGCTATGCATATGGATTTCGCTCCGCGTTTGGCCACCCGATACAACATCCTTGATTTTCCGATGGGCAACACGGCGGAAAAGGTTGCGGAAGTCTACAAAATCAGCCGCAAGGATATGGAAAATATGGCTTTCTGGAGCAATAAAAAAGCCGATGCCGCCACCAAGGCGGGAAAATTCAAGAATGAGATAATCCCCATCGAAGCTTTAAAAGACGACGGCACGGCTTTTATGGCAGATTACGATCAGTGGATTCGCGGTGACGTTTCTATGGAATCCATGGCGACCATGAAAACTCCTTTCAAGCCGGATGGCGTTGTCACTGCGGCAACGTCATCTCCGTTGACGATTGGCGCCGCCGCCATTTTGTTGATGGAACGCTCCAAAGCCGACAAACTGGGACTGTCTTACAGCATTAAATATGAAGCCGGTGCTTTAGCCGGTTGCGATCCTACCGTGATGGGCATCGGTCCTATTCCTGCGGTGCAGAGACTGTTGGCTCGTACCGGAAAGAAAGTCAGCGACATCGGTGTCTGGGAACTCAATGAAGCTTTTGCCAGTCAGTCACTGGCCTGCTTGAGAGAATTGGGCATTGCCGAGAACGCTCCTTTCGATAACGTCAACGTTTGGGGCGGTGCTTTGGCACTCGGACATCCATTGGGAGAAAGCGGATGCCGTATCCTGGTTACCTTGCATAACATTATGAAGACTGATTTCAAAAATGCCAAATATGGTGTAGCTTCACTTTGCGGCGCATTCGGTAATGCCGGCGCTACAATGCTAAGCAGAGTGTAGTATTATCAGTTCAAGTTATAAATAATAAAGGGAGCTCTTTGATCAAAGAGCTCCCTTTTAATTTTCGGTTAAACGATTTCTAAATTTAAGTAATTATTTTACATCTTGCCTGAAAGAAAAAGATCCGCGTCACGCGCTGTTTCGTCAGGCAGTTCTTCCATCGGAGTATGCCCGGCTCCTTCATATTGAATAAATTTGGCTGTTGGTAATTCTTGCTTCCATTTTGGAAAAGAGGTGTCGAAAGGTGTCCATATATCCTTGGTACCCCACATCACCAGAGTTGGGGGCTTAATGTCCTTGATTCCCGCTGAAAGATCCTCATTATTGCACATCCTTCTGAATTCGGTAAACACATCAACGCTTCCGCCTTTATTGCCTTCCCTCATGGCGAGTTCGAAATAGCGATCTTTGAGTTTTTCTGTAACTTTTGATTGATCGCCATAAACCTCTTGCACCGCTCCGTCAACTAAAAATCGCGGAAAAACGTATCGCGCAAACGGCCGTATAAGAGGATTACTTGCGAAGGCGATAACACCCGGCAGAGGCTGCGGAAATCCGACAGAATCGATAAGAATAAGTTTTTCAACCTTTTCGGGATGTTTCAACGCATAATTCCATGATATGTACCCGCCCAGTGAATTTCCCGCCAAATAAAATTTTTCCAGTTTCAATTCATCTACAACTTTTTCAAAAAGGCTCACGGCTCCGTTTTTTGTATTGAGAGATGGATCGGGGGGCGGTCCCGTTAATCCGAATCCCGGAATATCGAGTCTTAGAATTCGGTATTTCCCTTTCAGGCGATCAACCCATCCATCCCAGGTATGCAGCGAGGCACAAACACCGTGAAGCAATATCAAAACCGGTCCCTGACCTTCGTCCTTGTAATGTATGTTCATGTCGTCAATCTGAATAATTTCTGATTCGGAATCGGCATATTTTGCTTTCAATTTGTCCAGCGGTATAGTATTCATCCCCAGGGACGTACAACCAAGTGTTGCGGTAATGACGCAAAATAACAGGGCTAGAATGAAATTTTTGTGATTGATCATTTTAGCGTCTCCTCAGCATATTTTTTTGAAATTAATCGGGAAAAGGTTATTGTTTTGAACTATAGGATTTTTTAGCCTTGCGTGTCAATGAAATATTGTCGGCAAGGTGCGAAAAAAAGTTACTGACCCGGATTTTACAAAAAATCGATAAAAAAATATTGTCAAAAACGTTATCATGTCTTATATTAAAATCAAACGTTCAAACGAATTTATTATGGTGGAAAGGAGATTGCTATGAAGACATATGCTATTAAGTATCTGGAACTGGCGGAGAAACACGCGGATAAAGTGGCAGCACGATGGTTAAAAGATGTGAAGAGTAATGCTAAAACACCGACGTACAGAAGTTTGAATGAAGATGATCTCGTTTATCAATGTGTCCGATTTTATCAGAATTTCAGCAAGATGTTTCTTGATGAGAAAATAACGGATGATGTACTGAGATATTTCCGCAGTTATGCGCAGGAAAGTTACGAGATGGGTATTCCCGCTAAAGAAACGATTTACGCTTTAATATTGATGAGGCGGCATATCTGGCTTTATGCGGAATTTCAGGCAATATTCACGTCCGCCATTGATCAAATGCAGGCGCTTGATACTCTCGGGCGTACGATTTTGTTGTTCGACTATGCTTGCTATGAGGTAACAAAAGAATACCAAAAGCTGATAAAAGAAGGAAATAAAATTAAAAAGTAATCGTTTGATGATATTGAAATGCCGTACTAACGCTCACAGAAAGGAGATATTCTTATGGTAGAATCTATAAAGTTGCTTGATATAGCAGAACAGAACGCTGAGGAGATTGCCGGGCATTGGGCAATGGAAGTTCAGAAGAATAAACGGACTACACATTATCAAAGTATAAAAAAAGAAAAGTTGATTGTCTACGCAGTTGATTTTTACCGTAACTTACGAAAATTGCTGGTTCCTGAAGATCGCCTTGAATATACTCAGAAATATTTTCATAAATACGCCAAAAAATGTCATGAAATAGGTCTCCCTTTACAGGAAGCCATTTACGGACTTGTTTTGATGCGCCGCCATATGTGGCTGTATGCGGATTTTCAGGCAATTTTTATTGACGCGTTGGAACATAATCAGGCGATTGACGGTATTATGCGTGTAATGCTCATGATGGATTATGCCATATATGAGATTACGCAGTATTATCTTGAATCAGCCAAATAAAATTTATATAAAATATAAAAAAACACAAAAATATTCTCCGTATTGAGGTCATTAATGCTGAGAATATTTTTTTATAAAAAGACTTTTATCTGCCCGAGAAAACAGTATTAATGTTATATATAAATAGTTGATATTGTAAGATAATTATATCGAATCCGGAAAAAAGACAAATAAATTCATGAAATCTTACTTATTATGTTGACAGAGTGAATTTTGAGATGTATAAGAGTCAAAAAATGACCTTCGGTCATTTTCAAACGCTGTTTTAGAGCTTGTTTTAATTTTTTAATAAATTGAGTAATTTTTGTGTTGCGATCAATCAAAGATAATCAATTAATTTTGCATCATAGAGTAAAGGCGCTCATTCGAAAAGAGCAAAAAATACAACTAACAAAAAATAGTTAAGGAGGATTTTATGGCGAGTTTGTGGGTTGATTTAAGGGATATTAAATTCCAAGTGTTTGAAGTATTGAAGATAGGCGAAACGTTGCTGGGCAAAGGCCGTTATGCGGATTATGATGTGGACACTTGCAGCATGGTGCTTGACCAAGCGGCAAAATTTTCGGAATTGGAGCTTGCTCCCACCTATCCAGATGAAGTTCATCGTAAACCAGTCGAAGCAACATTCAGTAATGGAAAAGTAACAACACCCGAAGCTTATAAAAGACTTTGGAAACTTTATTGCGAAGCCGGATATATGGCCACAGCCGACCAGCCGGAAGTGGGTGGTCAGGGCTTTCCAGCCACTATCGCTGCCGCTGCCGCCAATATGTTTCTGGCCTGCAATCAGGCATTCACCATGTATCCCGGTCTTACCCACGGTGCGGCGAGACTGATGGAAGAGTTCCTTCCCAAAGATAATCCGCTACGCGAAGTCGTATTACAGAAAATGTACTCCGGTGAATGGGCTGGAACAATGTGTCTGACGGAACCGGGCGCCGGTTCTGACGTCGGAGCTTTAAAGGCCACCGCCAAAAGGAATGCCGATGGTACCTATTCTATTGTTGGCACCAAGAGCTTTATCTCTGCCGGCGATCATGATTTAACCCCGAACATCATTCATCCTGTTTTGGCCAGAATCGAAGGCGATCCCAAAGGAACAAAGGGCATTTCCATTTTCATGGTTCCCAAAATCAGATTCAATGAGAAGGGCGAACTCGGAGAACCAAACGATGTGCAGTGCGGTAACATCGAAAGCAAAATGGGTATCCACGGCAACGCCACCTGTACACTGAACTTCGGTTCGGACAATAAGTGCATAGGATATCTCATGGGTGAAGAACGTCAAGGTATGCCGATCATGTTCATCATGATGAACGAAGAGCGTCAGGGCGTCGGTATGATGGGCGCTTCTCTATCCATGGCCGCTTATCTGCATGCTCTTGATTATGCCAAGCAGAGAGGCCAGGGACAGGACGTTATCGCCATGGCTATGAAGATTGAAGACTCACCGCAAGTGACGATTATTAAGCATCCGGACGTTCGCAGAATGCTTCTCCGGCAGAAAGCGATTTCCGAGGGTCTGCGCCTTCTGTGCCTTTTCTGCTACTTCTGCATGGATAATGAGATCAATGCCATGTGGCAATTAGCCATGGATCCTAACGCCAATAAAGAAGAACTGGAGAAAGATAAAGAATACTGGCATGGTATGATTGAAATACTGACACCGATCGTCAAAGCCTACAGTACGGATAGAGCCCAGGAAAGCATCGAACTGGCCGTACAGTGTTACGGCGGTTATGGTTTCTGTCGTGAATATCCGGTCGAACAGATGATGAGAGATAACAAGATCAATCAGATCTATGAAGGAACCAACGGTATTCAGGCTCTGGACTTGCTGGGACGCAAGCTGGGCATGAAGAAAGGCTCTTATTTCATCAGCCTGCTCAACTATACCGCAGAAGCCATTAACGAAGCCGAAAAACTCGACCTGCTCAAGGAAGAAGCGGCCATTGTCAAAGGCGCTTTGACAGCCGCCGGATTGACAGCGAAGGATTTCTCCAAGATGATCGGCACGACACCTTACGTACCACTGATTGGGGCCTGCGACTATCTGAACGCTCTGGGAGATGCCATTGTCGGTTGGTTGCACCTCCGAATTGCCAATGTCGCCGCCAAGAAATATTTCGAGGCAACAGGCGATCAGGAGAAAAATTTCTATATGGGCAAGATCCGGGCCGCCAAATTCTTCATTGGTCGTATCACCGGACTTGTTCCCGGCCATTTGGAAAACTTAAAGAGAAATGAACAGAGTTGTATGGATATTGCTGATGAGCAGTTTGTTGGCGAATAAATATTCTTAGAAAGATAAACTTTGGACGGGGAGGCCATCAAAGCCTCCCCGTTTTTTTAATGACACT
>CAYZRT010000006.1:31065-58397 GCA_964480875.1 uncultured Smithella sp.
CGCTGAGAGCAAGCGTAGCGCCGCTCGAAGCGTAAGTGGAATTATCCCCGAAGCGTAGCGAAGGGGGATTTGACACTCGCTGAGAGCAAGCGTAGCGCCGCTCGAAGCGTAAGTGGAATTATCCCCGAAGCGAATAACCTAAAGGTCACTATAGGCGAAGGGGGATTTGACACTCGCTGAGAGTGAGCCAAACTGAAGACGAACAAAGTGAAGTGTGAAGCGTAAGGCAAACTATACCAGCTATAAAGCGTCGTGGTAGAACGAATACCTGCGAGTCGGGATGAAGTTCGTCCCTGCCACCTAAAGGTGGCGGGATAATTCGCTCTATGATTTTCCGATCATTCTGTCTCGGAAAATCAAGGCTCATCAAAGTCTGAAGCGTAAGGCGAACTATACCAGCTATGAAGTGTCATGGTAGAAAAAGTGAAGTAAAGTTATTCCAAATGGATAGCTTAGAGGGATTGACCTCTTGACCTCCCTGTTCATTTATGCCAAAGAAAAATCATGCGCAGAAGAAAACGAAAGGCAAATCTACAGCAAATCGGTGATGTCCTGTTTTCTCTTTTGAAAAAAAGAGGAATGGCCTCAAAATTTGAAGAGAAAGCATTACTCAAAATTTGGCCGAAAGCGGTTGGGCCGCAAATAGCCTCTCAGACACAAATTGATTCTTTCAGACACGGCATTTTGTTTGTAAAGACCGTGTCCTCTGTCTGGGTGCAGCAGCTTCATTTCATAAAAGAAGAAATTCTCGGGAAGTTGAATGAACTTTCCGCAAAAACTCAAATAAAAGAAATACGTTTCATTGTCGGGTACACAAATTTACAGCAAAAAGAATCGGAAAACATTTCTCATCCAAAGAAATCAGTGCTGAAAAAAAGAGACAAGGAAATGATTGCTGAATGTACAGATGCTTTGGCTGACCAGGAATTGGCGGATGTATTGAAACGTGTTATGCAATTGGAAATCAGCCGCCGCCGCCGGATGGAAAATGAGAAAGCTCGCTGAATATATGAGACATCTCTCCCGTGTATTTTTTATTTTGAGCATAAATAAAAAGTGGCGGTTTAATCTTTAATTCTTCACGCCCGCTTTTTTTCCCCTCTACCAGGACAAAGACCGCTTCGGACTTATTGTCGGAAAAAATCAGTCTCATTCTCTTGGGTTCCACGCAGCTTAAACGAAAAAGAGCGATAAGTTCAACTAACCGTTTTGCGGGATAAATGGTGAAAACAGTACCGGATGGTTTCAAAAGATATTTGGCGGCCGCTAAAAAATCTTTTAATGACCCGCTGATTTCATGACGGGCAATGGCTTTTTCCGTCAGGGGATTTATTCTGCCGGAATTTAATTTCCTGTAGGGAGGATTAAAAATCGCTGTATCAAACGCATGTGCCTGGAAGATTATTTTTACTCGTCGAGCGTCTCCGGAAATTATTTCTATCCTGTTTCCGAGATTATTGAATTCAACGTTTTTACGAGCCAGTCGAGCCAGAGTATCCTGAATTTCAAGACCGACAAGATTAATATTGGGATAGCGTTTTGCCAGAATTAAAAGAATAATGCCATTACCGCAACCGATATCGATAACGCGGTTAATAGCCTTAAAAGAAGCAAAATGAGAAAGAAGAATAGCATCAAGAGAGAATCTATACCCTTTTTTAGCTTGAAAAATCCTCAGCCCGCTGTTTAGAATTTCATCAAGAGTTGTTTCTTCTTCCATCGTCAGGTGATTCAAGATGATTAATCCAGTTTATGAGTGAAAATACCACTGCGCAATTTCGGTTCAAACCATGTGGATTTAGGAGGCATGATTTCTCCCTCGTCGGCCACTTTGATGATCTGTTCCATGCTCGTCGGGTAAAGAGAAAAAGCCACGGCAAAGCCATCATGATTAACCAGTTTTTCGAGTTCATCCATTCCTCTGATTCCACCGATAAATTTGATACGGTTATTCACACGTGGATCCTCAATTCCGAGTACAGGATAAAGCAAGTGGTCCTGCAAGATCGCAACGTCCAAACTGGCTACCGGGTCGCTTGCATTATAAGCCCCTTCTTTAATGGTTATTTTATACCACTCACCGTTTAGATACATACCGAAATCGTGAAGCTGTTTGGGAGATCTGTCACTGAAGTTATTTGAAACTGTGAAATCAGACCTGATCTTTTCAATAAATTGTTCCGGCGTCAGACCGTTTAGGTCTTTCACGGCGCGATTGTAATCCATAACCTTCAGTTGCGTATGAGGAAAAAATACTGCCAGGACGGATTCATATTCTTTTGTGGATCCACCGGATTTATCGTTGGCACGTCTGTTTCGGGCAATGGTCGCGGCAGCAGCAGCGCGGTGATGTCCATCGGCAATATAGAGCGTATCAACCGCATGGAATTCCTTTTTAATATCTTTAATTTGCGTGGAATCGGCAACAACCCAAACAGTATGTTTAATACCATCTTCTGCGGTAAAATCGTATTCGGGAGCGCCGGATATGATTTGGCCGACTATCTGATTTAAACCTTGTCTTTCGCGATAACTTATAAAAACCGGTCCCGTTTGCGCGTTGACTGTATCCACATGACGAATACGGTCTTCTTCTTTATCCTGACGGGTTAATTCGTGTTTCTTAATATTTCCGGCATCATAATCAGCCACGCTCATCAGGCCGACAATGCCGGTTTGGATCTGCGAACCCATCTGCTGTTTGTAAATATAAAAGCAGGGTGACTCATCCTGTATCAGAATTCCTTTCACCCGCATGTCGATAAAATTACGCTTAGCAGTCTGATAAATGAGAGCATCGTCGCTTTTTGTTCCATCGGGAACATCAATTTCCGATTTTTCCACGTGCATGAAACTCAAAGGATTACCGGCCACGGCTTTTTGGGCTTCTTTTTTCGTCATAACATCATAAGGAAGGGCTGCTACCTGAGAAACAAATTTTTGTTGGGGGCGTACTGCTTTAAAGGGTAAAACCAAAGCCATAATGAAAAACTCCTGCATTAAATTTCTTGCGGAATTGATAACATACTGACATAATCTAAACAACTAAAAATCTTGAACATAGAGAAAAAATAATAATGAAAAACACGCTTGTTTTTATTCATGGGCTGGAAAGTACGGCACGGGGCGCTAAAGGACAATATTTTTCCAAACATTTCCCAAAAATGATTATAGAAGATTACACGGGAGATTTGGAAGCGCGTATGTCCAGGCTCAACGAAATCCTTGCCGATAAAAATAATTTAATCATAGTGGGATCAAGCTTTGGAGGCCTGATGGCTGTTCAATATGCCATAGAAAATGAAAACAGGATAAAAAAATTGATTTTATTGGCGCCAGCCTTAAATCTTGCCGAATTTAGACCAAAATCCGGTTTACAATTAAGAATTCCTGTAATTATTTATCACGGCACAAACGATGACGTGGTTAATCCGCAAACGGTAAAAAGTATTGCCATGAAATATTTCGTCCATCTTGAACATCAATTTGTTGAGGATGATCATCCTCTCCATAAGACGTTTCACCGTTTGGATTGGAAGAAACTTTTTACGAACTGATCCCGCAAGATTAAATTACACAAAGGTAAATTACCTTGACAATATTTTTTTGATATTTTAATCTTTTTCAAAAATTTAATGGATTATAAAACATGTATTCCAAGAAAATAGTCATTCGCTATACGCCCGAAATTGTTCAACAACCGGTAATTTACCAGTTGGTTAAACAATATAATCTTGTTTTCAATATTTTAAAGGCCAGAATTTTTCCCCGGCGCGAAGGAGTTATCGTCCTGGAATTGAGTGGTTCTAAAGAAAATTTTGATCACGGAATTCGTTTTCTAAAGGAAATGGGTCTTAAAGTTGAGCCGCTATCTAAAAGCGTAAGTCAGAATACTGATCAATGCGTTCATTGCGGGGCATGTACTGCTTTTTGTCCCACGGGAGCGCTATCTTTTGAAATGGAATCACAAAAAGTTATATTTGATCCGGAAAAATGCAACGGGTGCGAGCTTTGTGTTTCTGCCTGTCCTGTCCGTGCGATGGAAATAAATTTATTATAGTGTAGATTTTGAAATGTTATATTTTGGGGTAATTTACCAAGAAAGTAAATTAGTTATTTCTTTTTAAGATCTTTATCCAATTGTTTATCGGAAGAATCGAGCAATTTATTCACCTCTTTAGGAGCCGCTTTGCTTTTCCTGTAAAGGTCCTTCATGTCATCAATCATATGACTCATTTTGAACTTGATATCATCAATGAACGATTGCGTCATTTTAGTAGATCCATTTATTTCATCATTCATTGTATCCTTATCTTTAAAGGAATAAAATCCAAAAATTACAAGAATAATAATTAAAATGATTAAAAAAATCTTAACCATACTTTTGAAGGTGAAATGAAGGAATAACAGTATAATTAAGGCAATACCCATTCCGAATATGGCTGGATGAGCTGATATAAAATCTGTGATTGCATCCATTATAATGTTTCCTTTAGAGACGAATTTTTCTTATTATATCATGAAGATTTATAATTTTACAGTCTAAATTAATGAATATGATTATGACCTGACAAAATCATGATGATTCAGGCTATTTCGCACATGTATTGAAAATTCTTAATTTATTCATGGCATAAAAAATGCGGGAATGCTTTTTGAATTTATGATATTAATAAACCCATAATTCTAATGATTTTTTAAAAATATTTATGAATAAAGAGAAATTAGAGATTCTAAATAAATTGGAAGTTAGACTCGGATATAGTTTTCGAAATATAAATCTACTTTCTACTGCTCTTACACATCGTTCTTATGTCAATGAAAATCAGCAACTTTCAGTTATGGATAATGAAAGAATGGAATTTTTGGGAGATAGTATTCTGGGCGCCTGTGTAAGCGACTTGTTAATCGAGAAATATATGTCTTCATCGGAAGGCGATCTGACAAAAATACGGGCTGCCATTGTCGGTGAGGAAAATCTTGCTCAACAAGCTCGCTGCCTGCAAATTGGTGATTGCCTTTTAATAGGCCGAGGCGAGGAAAATGCGGGAAGCCGTGCGAAAGAATCCTTTTTGGCGGACGCTTTTGAAGCTGTTGTTGCCGCAATTTATCTTGATTCGGATTTTAAAAACGTGAAGGACGTAATTAAAAAAATCATTGAACCGCTTTTGAAAGACGATCCCATGCCTTCCGGATATTTTGATTATAAAACCGCTTTGCAGGAACTTTGTCAGAAAAAATATAAAAGCGTTCCGATTTATGTAGTCGTTGATTCAAAAGGTCCGGAACACGCCAAAATATTCGACGTCCGGGTTGTTATTGTGAATAAATTGACAGAATACGGCAGCGGCAAAAGCAAAAAAGAGGCCGAAAAACAGGCGGCACAAAAAGCCTGGGAAATACTGCAAAATGAAGAAGACTAAAGATGCATATGAAGAAAGCGGTCGTCCCCTGATTATTCCTTTATTTATCATGAACAGCGGTTGCTCGCACCGTTGTGTCTTTTGCAATCAAAAAATATCTGCCGGAAATATCCCTCCCCAAATCACTAAGGAATATTTTGATGCGGAAGTGAATTCATATCTGGCGTGGAATAGAGATAAATCCAGGGATGTGGAAATCGCATTTTATGGTGGAAGTTTTACCGGAGCTGATCCCGCTTATCAGGAGGAGCTTCTTTTTTGGTCAAATTCTTTTATACAAAAGGGTCTGGTCAAATCCATCAGAATTTCCACAAGACCGGATTACATTGCAGAAGACAATATGGCATTGCTAAAAAAATACAAGGTTTCCACCGTGGAAATCGGCGCTCAGTCCTTTGTTGATGAAGTCCTGTGGTTTGCTCAAAGAGGGCATGATTCCTCTTCCATAGTGAATGCTGTAACCCTATTGAAAAGACATGGCTTCCGAACAGGGCTGCACCTGATGGCCGGTTTGCCCAAAGACACAAAAGAAGGGTTTATGTATTCCATCGATAAAACAAAAGAATTGAAGCCCGACACTATCAGAATTCATCCGACACTTGTTTTTAAGGATACAGCTTTAGCAGGGGAATTCAGGGAAGGAAGGTACAAACCTCTGACGCTTGCTGAAGCCATCGGATTGTGTGTTCTTGCCTGGGAAAAGTTATCAAAGTCCGGCATACGATTAATCAGGATGGGTGTGCATATAACACCGGAGATGGAAAAGGAAGCGTCCATCCTCGCAGGGCCTATTCATCCGTCATTCGGGAGTCTGGTCCTTTCCTCTGTTTATTATAATCATATCATAAACGGCCTGAGGAATATTTCTCCTGAGTCAGAAGAGCTTCATTTTATATTATCAAAGCGTGATGTCTCCCATTTCCGCGGTTTAAACAATGTCAATATCAGCGCTATAAAAAAACTTTACCCGCGTGCTAATTTAATTGTAAAATCAAAACATGAACAGCCGCGCGGTCAGATTTCTGTGTCTGCGGATTCAGGCGAATCTTTTCACATCAGGATTCCGGGCATTATATAATTTGAAGGAGATAAATGTTTAAATCAGGATTCATAGGCATCATTGGCCGTCCGAATACGGGTAAATCAACGCTTTTCAATACTATAATCGGCGATAAAATATCCATTATCACCGACAAACCACAAACAACCAGAAATAAAATAACCGGCATTAAAAATTATCCAGACGCCCAACTGATATTTTTGGATACACCCGGAATGCACAAACCTAAAACGCCTTTAAATAAGGCCATGGTCCAGACAACCCGAGATACAATCGGCAGTGTTGACATTCTTTTGCTGCTCGTTGAAGCCGATAAGGATGTACATCCTCACGATTTATTTTTGACGGAATCGTTGGCTCGAATTACCGTGCCGGTTGTTCTTGTAATCAATAAAATTGATCTCATCGAAAAAAAATATTTATTGCCGCTGATAGATAAATTTCGCGTCCTTTATGATTTTAGAGAAATATTTCCCATTTCGGCCTTAAGAGGCGAAGGTGTTTCAGATTTATTAAGTGCCGTTAAGGAAATAATTCCGGAAGGTCCGAAATATTATCCGGATGATATTCAAACCGATGCCACGGAAAGATTCATCGCTGCCGAATTTATCCGGGAAAAAATAACGCTTTTTACCAAACAGGAAGTTCCTTATTCGACCGCGGTGCAGATTGATTTATTCAAAGAAGATGAAGAAAAAAATCTTATTCGTATCAGCGCGACAATCAATGTGGAGAAAGAATCGCAGAAAGCCATTATGATTGGTAAGAAAGGGGCTATGCTCAAGAAAATAGGTTCAGAAGCCAGGCTGGAAATGGAGAAACTATTTGGCGCCCGGGTATTTTTGGAATTATTTGTCAAGGTGCGAAAAGAGTGGACCACCTCCGATAACATGCTGCGGGAATTCGGCATATTGAAAAATTGAGGATTCAATGCCAGCAAAACCAGTCATAGCCATTGTCGGTCGTCCCAATGTCGGAAAATCTACGCTTTTCAATCGAATTGCCGGGAAGCAAAAAGCCATCGTGATTGATGAGCCGGGCGCCACCCGCGACCGTAATTATATGGATTGCGTTTATGACGACAAGGCTTTTACCTTGATTGACACGGGCGGTTTTGAGCCGGCATCGGAAGAAAGAATTCTTGTTCAAATGCGCGAGCAAAGCAACCTGGCTATTGAAGAAGCGGATGTTATTATTTTTCTAATGGACGGAAAAGAAGGACTGGTCCATTCAGATCTGGAAATTGCCAGACATTTGAGAAGCAAAAATAAAAAAATATTCTATGTCGCCAATAAAGTGGACGGAGACCGTCACAAAGACATGTTGGCCGATTTTTACCGGTTGGGAATCGATGAAATACATCCTATTTCTGCCCAACACGGTTTGGGTGTTGACGAACTTCTAAACGTCATCGTTTGCGAATTTCCGGATGCGCTCAAAGATAAGCACGAAGAAGAAACGCAGATCAAGGTTGCTATTGTCGGCAAACCCAACGTTGGTAAATCATCACTGGTTAATAAGATCCTCGGAAAGGAAAGAATCATTGCCAACCCCACTCCGGGGACAACACGTGACGCCATCGATTCAACGGTAAAAGTTCGCGGGAAAAATTATCTACTCATTGATACCGCGGGAATACGCAGGAAAAGCAAAATAAGCCAGACTCTGGAAAAATACAGCGTTGTTCAGGCACTGAAATCAATCAATCGATGTGATATAGCGCTTGTTTTGATTGATGCTGAAGAAGGGCTGACCGATCAAGACACAAAAATTATTGGCCTAGCCTATGAGAGGGGCAAGGCCTGTATTATCGTGGTGAACAAGTGGGACAAGATTCAAAAAGACAACTCCACCGTGGGGAAATTTGTCGAGGACATTAAAGATAAAATCAAATTCATGGATTTTGCCCCAATTATTTTTATCTCGGCAGTTACAGGACAACGCGCGCCGAAGATTTTCGAGCTGATCGATAAAGTTTTTGATCAATATACAAAGAGAATAGGCACATCCTTGTTAAATGATTTGGTAGAAAAATCAGTGCGGAGAAACCCGATGGCACGTTATTCCAACAGACAGATGCATATTTCTTACGCGACTCAGACAGATGTCAAACCGCCGACCTTTGTCTTCTTCGTCAGCAATACCAAAGGCATCCATTTTTCCTATGAACGCTATCTCATGAACCAAATTCGCGATGGTTTTGGCTTTGACAGTGTACCGCTAAGGCTTGTTTTCAGAAAAAAGAGATAGGAATGCAATATTCGAATCCCACTATAATTTTTTGTCTAAATTATGATATAGAAAAAATAGAATTGATTATTTAATCGCAACATGATAAGCAATTATAAATTGTCATGAAAAAAAGTTGTTTTTAATATGGGAAATAGCCATGAAAATATGTCTTCATTGCGGAAAGCAGCTTCGAGATGATACTAAAAAGTGTTTTTTCTGTGGTGAAATGGCCGATGAGCTTCCGCAGCCGAAAAAATCCTCGGAAAAATGGCAGAAAAATAAAGATATTATAATTCTAATAATTGTTATTATTACTTGTATAATTATATATCTACTAAAAAAATGATCAATTTGATATAGTGATAAAGTTTAATATGATTTAACGGGATCAAAACTTTATACATTTCACTTCCGGGTAATTTACAAGAAAGTAAACTCAACTAATTTTAATAATCACAACTTATTTAAAATCTATCCCCCCTCATCATTATTATTCTTGTGATTTTTATATAAATTTGTCATATCAACGCAAATTTATTTATGGAGGGTTTTATTGATTTACTTCCGTAACGTCAGTCTTTCTTTTTTAGATAAGAAGCTTTTCGACAATATCAACTGGACGATTCATCCCCAGAACCGCATCGGCCTGGTCGGAGAAAACGGTACCGGCAAGACAACGCTTTTTCGGGCGATATTAGAACAGGTGCCTCTTGATTCCGGGATGATAGAAATTCCCGGTAAAAAGCAAAAAATATTCGGATATCTGCCGCAGGATCTCGTTGAGCTGGAACCCGTCCCGCTGATTGATTTTCTTAAAAAGAAAAGTGGCCTTGCAACGATTGAAGAATCTATCGGCGATCTGGAACATCAGTTATCCTCGATAAAACGTCATACATCGGAATACGGAGCTCTTTCGCAAAAATATTCTGATGCGCTGTCTCATTTCAACGCTATGGACGGCTACGCTTTTGAAGCCCGCGCTAAACAGGTGCTCAAGGGTTTTGGCTTCAAGGAAAGCGACTATAATCAAAATTGCGATTCGTTTTCGGGCGGCTGGAAAATGCGCATCCTGCTGACGTCTATTCTTTTGGCTAAACCTGATATCATGCTTCTGGACGAACCGACCAATCATTTGGATACAGAAAGCATGGAATGGCTGGAATCCTATCTTAAGGATTATCCGGGAACCATCATGGTTATTTCACATGATCATTTCTTCCTCGATAAAATAGCCATGCAGATTGCCGAACTATCATCATACAATATTCATATCTATAAAGGGAACTACTCGTATTATTTAAAAGAGAAGGAAAAACGCTATGCCGCCTTAAAAAAAGAAATGGAATTGCAGAAAGCGCAGATTAAAAAAGTCGAAGAATTCGTTGAGCGATTCCGTTATAAGGCGACAAAGGCTGCGCAGGTACAGAGTCGCGTTAAAATGCTGGAGAAATTTTCAGAAATCAAGCTGGAGGGAAAGGCAAAGACCGTCTCCATGAAATTTCCTGAAGGTAGAAAAAGTGCACGTGAAGTGGTGAACATAGCCGACATGGGGCATCATTATGGTGATATAAATGTTTTCAGCGACTTAAATTTTACCTTGTTTCGCGGTGACAAGGTTGCTTTTGTCGGTGTGAACGGTTCCGGCAAATCAACTTTATCCAGGCTGCTTAGCCAAACGGAGCGTCCTTCCCAGGGATCGGTAATATACGGTGACGGGGTCAATATGGCTTTCTTTTCCCAGGAAAGTTCACAAAATCTGAATTACAAAAATACAATCTGGGAAGAGGTAATTTCTGTCCCGGCCAAGGCTTCCGATCAGGACAAACGCAATCTTCTGGGATGTTTTTTATTTTCCGGAGATGATATTTATAAACCCGTATCCGTGTTGTCCGGTGGCGAGAAATCGCGTCTCGCTTTATTAAAAATAATGCTTTTGGACACCAATTTTCTAATTCTTGATGAACCGACCAATCATCTTGATGTCAAAACCAAGGATATTTTTCAAAACGCCCTGGTCAACTATCACGGCACCGTGGCCATCGTATCACATGACCGCTATTTTCTGGATCATCTGGTAAACAAAGTATTTGAATTAAAGAATGGGACAATCAATTTCTATGACGGCAATTATTCTTATTTTATCGAGAAACGCAGCCAAACAATAATTTCAGCCGCACATGAAGAAATCTCAAGGACATTGCCCGCAACGCAGACATTAAAAAACAAGGAAAGGAGGCGTCGGGAAGCGGAGGAAAGGAACAAGGTTTACAAAAAAAGAGCGCCGCTTGAAAAAGAATTATCCGCTCTGGAAAAGAAAATCACTTCACTGGAAACAAAAAAAGCAGAGCATGAAAAGGCAATGTGTGATCCACAGATGCATAAGGACCCATCGAAAATAAAAACGATAAATCTGGAATTAAAAGATATTAACGCTGAACTGGAAAAAGCATATAACCGATGGACGAAACTGAATTTAACGCTGGAACACGTTTATCAAAGCTCTGAAAAAGTGTCGTCTTAACCCCCATCCAGGGAAGTTTTTTCTGCATTCTGATACCAGGAAGCCGGGTCGGTCAAAAATTCTTCAGTATCACGCAACGAAAGAAAATGCTGCCGTTCAATGCTGGCGAGCAAATTAAAAAAAGCTTTTTCTTTAGGGTCTTCGCTTCCTGTTTCCAACTTTGTATAAAGAGCCATCCCTCTGGCTTCAAAATCAATGGCGGTACGGATAGCTTTCAGGTCGTCTTCATTACCCTTAATGCGAGCAGCTTTTTTCTCTGACAGCGATTTTAAAATTTTACCGGACAATGACTTTTTTACTTTCAAAGGGATTTTTGCCGGCCATTTTTGTTTTGCTTCCCATTTCTCGTAGAGTTTTTTCAGCATTTCATAATGTTCTTTTTCTTCGTCGGCAATCTGCTTGAACATATTTTTACCGGCCAGATTCTTTGTCCGGCGGGCGTTGGCCAGATAAAACTCTCTTTCGTTTAGCTCGTTATCCAATGCAAATTTCAGAGCGCTTACTCTCTTATTCATCTTGATACCTCCGTGCAAGGATGTTCAAGTAAATACACTTTTATTAATTATAAGTGATTATGCTGTTTAGAGCAACACGTTTTTATGTTGGGTATTACATGAGTACGGAATGTTATTATTGATTGAAATGCCGGCATTATTGAGTTTCGCACATATATTCAGAGATATTATTGCAGAGATCGGAAATCCGCTCTAAATGCAAAAGCATCTCCACAAAAATAGGCCCTGCATCAGGATCGCAAAGACGTTTATGAAATCTTTCCAGGTGCTTATCTCGAGATTCTTTAACCATTACATCAACCGTTTCTTCTCTTTCAACAATTTCCATGTTTTTATTGATATCCGGTTTTTCAATCATAGAAACAGCATCGGCAAAATTACGGCTGACCAATTCAATAATGTCATTTAATTCGCGTTCCCCGGGAAAACTGAAAATAATTCTCCGGTCAGCTTTTTGAAAGGCCAGTTTGTTGATGCATAAGGCATGAGAACCGATTCTTTCAATATCGTTGGTCATGGCCGTATAAGCGAAGATTTTTTTTGAAAACTCTTCGGATAATTTCTGTGCGGATATTTTTCGCAGATATCTGACCGTTTGCCTGCGGATATTTTTTACGACCATTTCTATGTAGAAAAGAGACTTTCCCTCTGCTTCCTTATAATCATCAATCATCCTTACGCTTTTTAAATATATTTGCTGAACCAGATGCGTTTGTCTTGTCAGCTCCTTATGAACATTATCCAGCGCCTTTTGTGGATTTAAAATATCTTTGCTGTCAAGGTATTCCGGCCAGATGGAAAGAACTTCATCGTCACCGGGAAGCAATTTGTTCATCATGGCGGCAAAAGGTGTCAGTAGAAAGATAAAAGTTGTTACAATGACAAGATTCATCAGGAAGTGGGCAAAGGCAATTTGCTGAGCGGTATTTGACGAAATGCTGTGTAAAATATCGATGAAAAAAGACATAAAAAGAAAACAAAGGCCGATGCCGACGCATTTGAATATTAGATGAGAGAAAGCCGTTCTCAATCCGCTTCTGGTGGCGACTGTTCCCGCCAGTAAAGCCGTAAAGGTCGTGCCGATATTGGCCCCCATGACTACTGCGACGGCATTTTCCAGAGATATCATATCCTGCTGCGCAAGAAGGACCATAATGCTGATCGGAATGGCGGAGGCGTGAACAAGGCCGGTAACGACGATACCCATTCCTATTCCGACCAGAGGATTTTGTGTCTGCGTAAACATTTCTATAAGCGCTGTTGATTTTCTAAGAGGTTCCACAGCCTTGCCCACTAAATCCAGACCAAAAAACATCAGGCCGAAATAAAAAAGCATTTCGCCCACCGTCTTCCATTTATCCCTGCCGGTCAACCAGAGGAGGCCCCCGATGGAAATAATGAACGGAGATATGTCTGTGAAGCGCCAGATGACGAATTGTACGGTCAGCGTTGTGCCGATATCAGCGCCCAGGATAATGGCCAGTGAATTGGAAAAACTAATTAATCCGGCGCTGACCAGTCCGATGGTCAGTGCGGTGGATGCGGAAGAACTCTGAAAAACGATCGTCGAAAAGATGCCGGTGAGAAGACCAAAAAACGGCCTTCCCACGGCATATTTGATGTATTGTTTAATGCGGATATCAATTAATTTCCGGACGGCGGCAGAAAGATTGAACATGCCGATCAGAAACAAAACGATGCCGCTGATTATGATTAATATTTCTTGAATGGCCAAATCATACCCTTGAAGTATTTTGTCATTGTCGCTTATTAATCAACCTTTTTGAACATCTTTCCTTTGGCGCCGCAGATGGGGCAAGTTTCGGGAGCTTCTTTTTCCACGGTATATCCACAGACCGGGCAAACATAGTAGCTATAGGCATCTTTGGCGCTATCCAGATTGTTGAGCATGTCCTGATAGAGCCCGGCATGAATTTTTTCCACTTCATTGGCAAAATGAAAAGTGCGTTCAGCGTCCTTATTTCCTTCGGCCTGGGCTGCTGCAATCATGGTCGGATACATGCTTTTAAATTCATGAGTTTCTCCGGCTATCGCTTCCTGAAGATTTTCCCTGGTGGATTTGATTCCTTTTAATGCCCGCAGATGAGCATGGGCGTGAACCGTTTCCGCTTCCGCTGCCGCCCGGAATAATTTTGCCGCCTTCGGAAATCCCTCCTGATCGGCTTTGGCGGCAAAGGCCAGGTATTTACGGTTTGCCTGTGATTCTCCGGCAAAAGCTTCCTTTAAATTTTCTTCTGACTTGGACATAAATTCCCCTCCAATATTTTTGTTTGAGAGAACATTAGCATATAGAAAAAGCCTTTTCAATGGCGCATTTTGTGATATGTATCGAATAATTTTGAATTGGGTTTATTTGGTATTCGAGGATTGCAATGCTTCGCATTCTTAACCATCGTCATTTTATTTTTGTTTTGGCCATAACGCTGGGCCTTATTCTTCCGAAGCCGGCGCAATGGATGAAATATCTGATGATCCCCGCATTGGCTCTGGTTATGACGCTGGCGACGATAAATATCCCCGATAACTATTTCCAAAATCTACGCGCTCACATTAAGCCGTCGTTTGCCGGCATATTAATGAGCTATATTATACTGGGAGGCGTTATTCTTTTTTTATCAGCCTTGTTGATAGATGATAAAAATCTGTGGATTGGATTTGTCCTGATAGCGGCGGTCCCACCGGCGGTGGCTGTCATTCCCTTCACCGTCCTTCTGCAAGGTGACGTCTCCTACACATTATCCGGAACAGTGGCTTCCTATCTGGCTGCTTTACTGATTATGCCGCTCATTTTCTGGATACTTATCGGTGAAGGTTTAAACGATCCTTATAAACTCATCCGTATCATGCTTATGCTGATTGTTCTTCCGTTGATTCTATCCAGGGTTATTCTTTATTTGAACTGGCAGAACAGGCTTGCTCGGGTACGCGGCCTGTTAACCGATTGGGGATTTTTTATCGTTCTCTATTCGATGATCGGCGTCAACAGAGATTTGATTTTCAGCAGGCCAACTATGGTATTACCTATTGCCGGAGTTGTCTTCACGTCAACATTTATTTTAGGTTGGGCAATTCAAAAAACGTGTATGTTTTGCAGAATCGACAAAAAAAATACAGTCAGCCTTGTTCTTCAGGGCACGTTAAAAAATCAGGGTATAGCCGGTGGACTCGCTATAGAACTCTTTGCGAAAGAAGCCGCCCTGCCTTCCGCGATATACAGCATTTTCATGATTCTTTACATTATGTGGCTGGACTGGAGAAAATAAAAACATCAATCATGTATGGATTCTTAAGCGTATTGCTCTTTAATCCATGCCTGATAAGCACCGGTTTTGATGCTTTCCACCCATTTTTTCTGCTTTAAATACCACTCAACTGTTTTTCGCAAACCGGATTGGAAGGATTCCCGTGGTGTCCAGCCAAGTTCTTTGTTGAGTTTGGTAAAATCAATCGCGTAACGCCTGTCATGTCCCGGGCGATCCTTAACAAAGCTAATCAACCGGCGATACGGTTTGCCATTCCGGGCGGGCTGGATTTCATCGAGGATATCGCAGATCATCCGGACGATGGAAATGTTTTCCATTTCCGCACTGCCACCCACATTGTACGTATCTCCGGTTCGTCCCGACTGCATGATGGTCCAGATGGCTTCGCAGTGGTCTTCGACATAAAGCCAGTCACGGACATTTTTCCCATCGCCGTAAACGGGAAGATTTTTGCCTTCCAGGGCGTTGAGAATGATTAACGGGATCAGTTTTTCAGGAAACTGATAAGGCCCGTAGTTATTGGAGCAATTAGAAATTGTAACAGGTAAGCCGAAAGTTTTATAATAAGCGCGTACCAGGTGATCGGAAGCGGCTTTCGAAGCAGAATAAGGGCTGTTTGGACTATACGGAGTGTCTTCACGGAAGAGTCCCTTGGCGCCGAGGCTGCCGTAAACTTCATCCGTACTGACATGGTGGAAAAGATTAAATGTATTGCCGCGGGCTTTCGCTGTTTCGAGAAGATTAAACGTCCCGACGATATTCGTCTGAATAAAATCTCCCGGTGTTTTTATGGAACGGTCAACGTGCGATTCGGCGGCGAAGTGACATACGGCGTCGATATCATATCGTGAAAATATCTCTTCTAGTGTAGGGGTGTCACAGATATCCGCTTTCTGAAAAATGTATCTGGCAGGAAAATCTGAGGCTATATCAACCAGATTATCTGGATTGCCTGCGTAAGTTAATTTATCCACATTAATTATTCTACCGGAGAAATCTTTATGGTTGATTAAATAGTGAATGAAATTACTGCCGATAAACCCGCAGCCGCCGGTCACCAGCAAATTGTCGAATTTAAGATTGCGCATGTTTTTTCTTTCTTTAATATTTGCGCCTTTTCAAAGGCAAAGGCTTTGCCTTTTTATTTAAGAAAGCCTTGAATGATTCTGTTGACGGCCTGATCGTAGGTGAGCCCGAGGCTCATGAGTTTGGTCAATTGATCGTTGGCAATTTTGCCAATCGACGCTTCATGGGTCAGTTCCGCATCCGGATGAAGCGCTTTCAGCGCAGGCATGGTTTCGTTGGTGCCGTTATCCATAATAATGGCGTCACATTCCACATGCCCGAAGCATTTGTTTCGCGCTTCCATGTTGGCGTGAAAGATTTGTTTGGAGTTCCCCTTCATGACAGAACGGGAAATCATGTTGGCTCTGCTTCCAAAACCCTTAAGAATTATATTATTGATGGATACGGCTGATTGTTCACCTTCGGTTAGAACTCTTTCTGTAATCAGCAAAAGACTGCCGGGGCCGAGTTCCGCCTCGTTCAAACGGTTTGCCTCATCGACACCACTGATCTGCGTTAATTCCATTTCCGCCGTTGCTCCTTCATCCAAAAATACTTTGGTCGTGGGATTAAGGGTGCGACGACCTTTTCCTTCGCCCATGGCAAAATGCTTTTCCACATAAGTTACTTTTGCCTTTTTCCCCACATGGAAATCATGAATACCGGCATGGCCTTCCGGTTCAGGCGATCCGCAGTGAATGCCGCATCCGGCAATAATAGTCACCTCAGCCTCATTGCCGATAATAAAGGAGTTATAAACGACGTCATAAAGACCGGCCTGGCTTAAAATAACAGGAATATGAACCGATTCGTTTTTCGTTCCCGGTTTAATGGTCACGATAATGCCTGTTCCTTCGGCATTTGTTTCTATATCTATATTGGCGGATACTTGCCTGTGCAGAAGCTTTCCGTTTTTTCTGATGTTGTAGGCTCCCTTGGGCAAATCTTCCAGCTCAGCAACAGTTTTTAATAATTTTTTATCTAAAGCATTCAGCATTTTCTATTCCCTCTAGTTTATGATGATAAGCGCAAATGCTTAAGTCATTTAACAATGGCAGCGCGTCTTTCAAGTTACCCTGATATGCGATTTTACCTTGATTTAAGATGATAATCACATCCGCGACATCAAGAAAAGATTTATTGTGGCTGACCACAATGGTTGTTTTATCCGGTGTGAGTTCTTTTTTGAGGAGGTTGACCATGGGATGTATCGTCCATAAATCAATACCCGTATCCGGTTCATCGTAAATGGCAAGCTTCGGATTGGCGGCAATCGTCGTGGCCAGCTCTATTTTCTTTATCTCGCCGCCGGAAAGATTCGCATCGATTTCTTTATCAAGGAAAGAAAGAGGACAAATACCCACTCTTGAAACAATTTCCAGAAATGTTTTTTCCTCATCCGTTCCTGTTGCAATGGACAGTAAATCACGGAACGTGATTCCCTTGAAACGGGCCGGCTGCTGAAAACTGTAAGCAATGCCTGCTTTCGCGCGGTCCGTAATAGAAAGATTGGAAATGTCTCTGCCTTCAAATAAAATGGAGCCGCTGGTAACGGGATTAATTCCCATAATCAATTTAGCCAGCGTGGTTTTTCCGCTGCCGTTTGGACCGGTAATAGCGTAAAATTTACCCTTTTCAAAATTAAAATCTATTCCGTCAATAATATTGCGTGAAGAGCCGTTCCCTTCTTCGTTGATCGTTGCGGTAAAATATAGTTTCTTTAATTCAAGCATTCTTTATAACTCCGGTTTTAATAGATAAAGAAAAAAATTTATTTGGGTATAATACGTCGGCTATATAGACACAAATCCTTGGGAAAATCAACGATTAAAGAAAAGGGGAAAACCGCATCAAAAAACGAAGGCGGCAACTGTCATGAAGCAGTTGCCGCCAGGTGTTCTGCTTTGAGACACCATTGAGAAAATCACTTTATCAAGAGATGGAATGCAACGCTCTCAAAAACATCCCTTAAAAACATAACCAACGTGTCTCCTTCAAAAGGTGCTGAGTTGAACAACTATACTTTTCTTACTTCTTTTTTGCAACTTTCTTCTTCGGAGCCGCTTTTTTCTTTACAACTTTCTTTACTGCTTTTTTCTTTGGAGCCGCTTTTTTCTTTACAACTTTCTTTACTGCTTTTTTCTTTGCTGTTGCCATTAGGTGAAGCCTCCTTTACAAAAAATTGTTGTATTAAAAACCTCTAATACATTTCTTTGAAAAGAATTTTACTTTATTTTTTCTATCACGTCAATAAAAACTATGAAAAAATTATTTATATTGTGTCATTTTTCATGTGAAATATTATTTGAATTTATCAAGAGGCGAAAAAAAAGAAACAAAAAACATATTCTTTGTTTCTATGAGGACGCTGCAGCTATTGTCATCACGGAGTATCCCGATGATTGATTATTATGCGAATATCTTGATAAGAAAAAATGTTTGCGACGATCATGGTAAATGAGAAAAATAATTTAAAATAATATTTTGGATACAAAGTAAGAAAAATATGCGAAATGTTAAAAATTGATATTCGTTTATTTATAAATATGTTCTTCCGCCCAGATATTGACGGGTAAAATAACGAGACGAAAGATCGTCGATCCTGATTTTATTGCCGTGTGAAGAAGCGTGAATAAATTTATCGTTCCCGATATAGATGCCCACGTGTGAAACATGATTTTCACCTTTCTCGGAAAAAAAAACCAGATCTCCTTTTTGAAGGTTATCCTTGCTTACAAAATCTCCAACATCAAATTGTTTCCTGGAATTACGGGGAAGATTAAGACCGTTGAGTTGATAAACGGTCATCGTCAACCCACTGCAATCAAATCCATCTTTCGTGGAAGTACCACCCCACAGGTAAGGCACGCCGATGAAGTCTCTGGCTGTTGTAACTAAAGATTCCCTGAGATAATCGGTTCCATATTGTTTGCGTTTAGCTACGGAGTATTCTTCCGGCTGAACGATGTAAAATTCTTCAATGATCTTTGCGTCCCGCAGGATGATAGCCCGCTTTCTCGCGAGTTCTTTTGTGGCAAAGTTACCGAAACGGACTTTAAAAAATTTATCAGACGCGAGAAAATAGGTGGCATCCAGGCCGTGATTATTTTTCAATTTCTCCGTTAAACGTACCGCGTTTCCCACTTTTTTAAACGCTCCGGCTTGAATGGTATATCGCATCAACTCCAGTGGCGGTTTTTGCCGGATGGGGTGGGAGGCCATTGCCGAACGCGAGGTTCTATGTGAACAGGAGAGAACCAGTATAAAAATTAAAAATAAAATGATTTTAAACTGAATGTTTATCGTTGTTGTCATAAGCCGTATTATTCATTTCGCCAGGTTCTGAGCACGTAATCTCTGGCATCCCGGTGTGTTTGAATCCGTCCTTCCAGTTGTTCTTCTTCGAGCGATTGAAGAATATCTCCGATGATTTTTCCCGGAGTAAATCCCATGGCGATCAAATCGTTTCCTGTTAATAAGCGATGTGGATGCAAATCGTCAATGGCCAAAGTTTTAAGCTTATCACGGCAAAATTCATAATTGTCCAGCATGCCGTGACTGGCGAGGCAATCAAGCCGGTGCAATTCCAGATGCAAATCGAAATCCGGCATGCGCAAAAATCTTTTAAGACGCCCCGTGCGCATTTTTTGAACATTCATGAAAACCATGTGCTGACGGATAAGATTGAGCACGGTTTCGCGCTGCGCATTGGAAAATCGTAATCTTTGCATGATATCATCAGCAATTTCTTCTCCCTTTCGAACATGTCCGTAAAAATGTATGCCTTTTTCATCTTCATTGCGGGTGACGGCCTTGCCGCCATCATGCAGGAGCACTCCCCACGCCAGACAAATATCCTTTTCAACGTTTCCGTTCGCAGGTAAACACTCGAGCATCTTTATCGTATGCTGCCAGACATCGCCTTCCGGATGAAAACGAGGCGGTTGCTCTACCCCCTTTAATTGATCGACCTCAGGCAGGATTTCTTTCAGGAGATTCGTTGTGCTCATTAATTCAAAGCCGATGCGCGAACCACCACGTGTGAGGATTTTGTTGAGTTCATCCCGCACCCGTTCGGCACTGATTTGATTTATTTTCTGTGCGTGTCTTTCAAGGGCTCTTTTTGTTTCTGATTCTATTTCAAAACCGAGATTGGCCGCAAAGCGGATCGCTCTGAGCATGCGTAAGTAATCTTCATTAAAACGGCTATCCGGGTCGCCGATGGTACGAATTATTTTTTTTTCGATATCAGCGCGGCCGTTGACATAATCAAAGATTTCACCATTCGCCGGATTCATCAAAAGGCCGTTGATGGTAAAGTCGCGCCGGAAGACATCTTCTTTGGCGGAAGAGAAATGAACTTGAGAAGGATGCCTCCCGTCTTCATAGATATCGTCGCTACGGAAAGTGGCCACTTCGTAAGGATGATTTTCCATAATAACGGCTACAACGCCGAACTTTGCACCTATGGTCACTGTGTGAGGAAAAAGGTCTATGACCTGATCAGGGAGGGCGGAAGTGACAATGTCGTAATCGCTGGAGTCTTTTCCGAGAATAAAATCCCGCACACAACCGCCGACAAAATATGCTTCATGACCGGCCTGTTGCAATTGCCGAGCAATTTTCTCGGCATTCGAGCGACTGTTCTTTTCTTTTTTATCCTGTTCTTCCGGCAAGAATGACTCCTGTGATGGAACGTCTGTGATTATTTTTTGCCAAGCTTGATCGCGCAGAGTTCGCCGCACATGGTGCAGCCCTCTTCTTTGGCGCTTTTGCTTCTTTCCAAGAGGGCAACAGTTTTTTTCGGGTCGATGGATAAATCCACCTGTCCCTGCCAGTCGAAATTCTTCCGGCACTGAGACATTTTTCTGTCTTTGAGACGCGCGCCGGGTAATCCTTTAGCTATATCTGCAATGTGCGCGGCAATGCGCGCGGCGATAACGCCGTCACGAACGTCGTTTAAAGTCGGAAGTCGCAAATGTTCCGCAGGTGTCACGTAGCAGAGAAAATCGGCTCCAGCTGCCCCGGCAATCGCGCCGCCGATAGCAGACGTAATATGATCGTAGCCGGGTGCGATATCCGTAGGCAATGGTCCCAAAACATAGAAGGGAGCATTCTGACAGATTTCTTTCTGGAGTTTGATATTGGCGACGATTTCAGTCAGGGGAACATGTCCGGGGCCTTCGATCATTACCTGTACTCCGGCGGCGCGTGCCCGGGCAGCCAATTCGCCTAAGATGATCAGTTCCTGAATTTGCGCCTGATCCGTGGCGTCATCGATGGCTCCGGGTCGTAGTCCGTCGCCAAGACTTAAAACCATATCGTAGCGGTGAGCTATTTCCAGCAAACGGTCGTAATGTTCATATAAAGGATTTTCCATTTTGTTACAGGCCATCCAGTTGGCCGTCATAGAACCGCCGCGGCTGACAATGCCCAGAATTCTTTTCTGCGATTTGAGCGCGGAAAGGCTTAATCTGTTCACGCCGCAATGAACGGTAATGAAATCAACACCGTCTTTGCCGTTTTCTTCAATAACGTTGAAGATATCATCAGCGGTCATTTCGGATATGGCTTTTTTGTTTTTAATCATTTTTACCGCCGCCTGATAAATGGGTACGGTGCCGATAGCCACCGTTGATTTCTGCATCACCTTTTTTCTGATGGCGGCCAGATTTCCTCCGGTGGAAAGATCCATGACGGCATCAGCACCCGCGTCAACGGCGATTTTCAATTTCTTCAGTTCCAGGTTCACATCTGAATGGTCTTTGGATGTGCCGATGTTGGCATTCACCTTCGTGCGCAGACCAAGGCCTATAGCCAGCGGGTTGATGGTGGTGTGTTTAGCATTGCGGCAAATTACAATGGTTCCATTCACGAGACCCTGACGGATATATTCAGGCGCGACTTTTTCAATTTTTGCCGCGATTTTCATTTCTTTCGTAATCAAGCCTTTATGGGCTTTTTCAAGTTGTGTCATGAACTCCTCCGGAATATTTGAGTGACTTATTCAATCGCTAAATTATTTTAAACATTTCTCCGAAAACATTTGTCGAACGGTAACCTTTTCCCGGTTTGACGGCATTTTTCATCGCGGCGGTCGTCATGATTTTAGCCCGCAGAGCTGCATCGACAATACTGCATCTTCGAGCGAGTCCTGCGGTCAGCGCCGACGCATAGGTGCAACCGGTGCCGTGAATATCTTTTAAATGAATCCGTTTTGAAGAAAATTCATAGTAGTTGCCGTTATAGAGAACATCGGCAACATCTGATTTTCTTCCACCCGAAAGATGTCCTCCCTTAATCAAAACATTCTTTACACCGAATTCGTGAATCCTGACAGCCGCTTTCTTCATATCGGCAATCGACGCAATTTTCATTTTTGAAAGGATTTCCGCTTCGGGGATATTCGGAGTTACAACAAAAGCAAGAGGCATAAGCTCCTGTATCAGCGCCTCTCGAGCCTTTTTTTGCATTAAAGTTCTTCCACCTTTGGCGATCATCACGGGATCAACAACAACTGTTTTAATTTTATATTTTATTATTTTTTTTGCCACGGCCAAGATGATTTCATCCGTCAGAAGCATGCCGGTTTTTACTGCATCGACGTTTATATCGCTTAAGACAATGTCCAATTGCTTTCCGACAAAATCGGGAGATACAGGATAAATGCCCGCAACACCATGAGTGTTTTGCGCCGTGACCGCTGTAATGACGTTTAATCCCCAGCATCCGCAGGCGCTGACGGCTTTCAGATCCGCCTGAATTCCGGCACCGCCGCTGGAGTCGGAACCACCGATGCATAATACTTTAACAGGTTTCATAATTCAATGCGCCTCCGGGAAAAAATCTTTACGGTGATATTTGATGACCAGAAGATGTCCTTTTCCTATTTTAATAGAAGCGCGGGCTTTGTTAATCACATTGCTGATACCCAGTGATTCACCCATTTTCAAAGTTCCTTTCACAAGCGGATAAGCGAATCCGGAAAGTGTTATGCCGGTTACGCTGGGAGTCAGTGACAGCAGAGAGATGGTTTTGCCTTTCTCATTCGTGAAAGAATTTTCCTTATTCAGCATAAAAACTTCACAGTATTCATCGATTAAAAATGTCTCAATTCCTTTTTTTTGTCCCTTCAAAAGCAGGAATATGTTCGCCAGCGTGTGATCAATTCTGCCACCCAAAGAGCACCAAATGTATATCTTCCGGGGTTTTAAACCGAGCGCGTAATCGAGAGCAATTTCCGTGTCTGTATAGTCTTTATTGGATGAATATTTTATAATTTTTATTTTCAGGGCGGCATACATCGCCAATTGATCAGGATCAATTGAATCCATATCGCCGATGATGATGTCCGGTTTGATTTTCAGACTGCGAAAATGACGCGCTCCGCCGTCACAGCATATCGTCAGACATCTTCCCGTTTCCCTGACTTTTTTACTGAAGAAATCAGGATCAACACAACAACCGCTGCTCACGATGAATATTATTTGAGACACAAATAAGGTCCTAACCCATAATTTATTTAAAAAATTTATTATAATAAAACTTAAAAAGCAAATTTTTTAAATTAAGAGTTAATTTATTTTTGATCTGTACCGATAAAACAAAATACTTTAACAAGTGAAATAAAATCTTGACAAAAGCCACATTGTTTTTTAAAAAACTTTAAAAATTATAACACGATAGACACATAATAAATAACCTTATCTTTTATTAAAAATTAATATATCGATCACGGGGTAAAGGAGTTTGATTTCCATGAGAAAAAAAACATATTTAGGGGTCATTATAGCGATTGCGTTTATTGTAATTTCGTGTGGAAAAGATGATACGGAACTAACTTCAATAAATCCGGGCCTTTATGAAATTAGCCATGACATAAAATATGGAGGACAATTAATTATTCTTAAACAAAGAGTGCGATATAACCCCGATGGAACATATGACGCTACAAACTTTCAGAATAATGCTGCAATTGAAGAAATCAAAGGCAAATATAAAATAGAAAACAAACAGCTTGTTTCTTACGATATAGAACGACGTCTGATTACCCGGGAAGGAACGTGGGAGCCCAGAAAAGATATATCCAAAGTGGATATTCGTAAAATCAGAAAAGGAAGTTATCAGTATTATTTTAAATATCCTGATGAACGTGCAAGTGAAAAATACAAGGGACTCGGTTTACCGGAAGGCTGGAAAACCTATAAGCGCATTAGCGATTAATTGATGCGACACATATTCAACGATATTCAGACGAAAAGAAGATTGGCGCAAGGACTGTAATCAATCGTTAGCGTATCGTTGAGTCCTGCGCATAAACGGCGGAAGCGTTAAGCTGGCTCCGTTTCTTTATTGATCAAGTATTTGGCAATGACTGCGTTGGTCGAATAATCCTGATTTTGACCTTTTATCAATTGCTGCAGGACCTTCATATCGGATTCCCACACTATTTCACCGGGGCCAATGAAACAGAAACTATCCGGGGTATATTTCGAACTTATCGTTTTATTTTTGTAATAAAAGTAATCCTTGCTTTCTTCTGTGGGGAAATGACGCATCATGGGTGGTATATCGTTAGGAAGAAACCAAAGTTTAATTTCGCGTTCCGCGTCTTGAGGGTTGGCGGAAGCATGGATCAGATTATCCGATCTGTTCCCAATAAATATCCCTTTTTCATCATACAGAGGAATGACAGTTCCCAGAGCACGAATACAGCCGGGTTTCTGCCATCTTGCATCGTGTGGATTTGTGGCTCCGCAGATATCTCGAATAATCCGTATGGCATTAATCCCCTGATAGATTATGGCTATAACTCTGCGTTTTGCAGGCATGTCGGGATAATGTAAAAATCCTCGAATATATTCCAAAAGAGAATCATAGAAAAATTTCCCCTTGTGCTCCGCGTAGTGTTCTTCCGCCAAGGAATGATTTACGGCAACAACTTTCAACGCTGCGAAGCGCAATCCTGTATGAAAGTGAGAAAACTGTGAAAGGATATATCCGGTTAATGAATTTTTAAGAGCATCCGGTTTTATAAGCACAAGTGAACTTTCCAATTTTGAGTTTGACATTTGAATTCTCCTTGTTATTTCTATAGTTATCAGCCCGTTAATGGAGTTTTTCTAGATAACCTGATTAAAAGCGGGCGAAGTATAAGAGAAGTATTGGTTTGTGTCAATAGAATATATAGTGCAGAATACTAAACAAGTTTCTGATGGGTTATCCAGTCGTCCAACGATTCCAGAGCCTTTTTGACCAGGAGGGTATTGCGTTCCTTCTTTTTCATCTTTTTTGACGGTGTGGCATTCAGCAGACCGAAATTAATGTTCATCGGTTGAAAGTTTCCGGAAGACTCCGGTGTGGAAATATAATGCAATAAAGCTCCCAGAGCGGTTTGGGCAGGCGGTGGTTGAAGGGGTTGGCCTTCGATAATAAAAGCCGCATTCAATCCGGCCCAGAGTCCCATCGCTGCCGACTCTGTGTAACCTTCTACGCCGGTAATCTGACCGGCAAAAAATACATTTTCATTTTTTTGAAGTTGAAGCGACGGCCGTAAGAGGGAAGGGGAATGAATATATGTGTTGCGATGGATGCTACCGTAGCGGGCAAATTCGGCGTTTTCCAGTCCCGGGATCAGGCGAAAAATACGCCGCTGTTCCGGCCAAGTCAGTTTCGTCTGAAATCCGACCATGTTAAAAAGGGTGCCGGCGGCGTTCTCCCTGCGCAATTGAACAACCGCATAGGGTTTGTGGCCGGTATGAGGATCAATCAATCCCACCGGTTTCATCGGCCCGAAGGCAAGGCTCTTCTCGCCGCGAGCAGCCAGTATTTCTATCGGCAGACAACTTTCAAAATGACGGGTTTCCTCAAAATCTCTGGCGGCCACCTTTTCTCCCGCCAGCAATGCCTTATGGAATGATTCGTAGTCTTCGCGGGTCAGGGGACAATTCAGGTAATCGGGTGTTCCCTTGTCGTAGCGCGATGCCCAGAAGACCTTGTTCATATCAATGGAATCCGCTTCGACAATAGGCGCAATGGCATCGTAAAAGTATAACGACGAACTGCCCAGCAGGCGGGAAATGTCCTGCGCCATGGCTTCTGAGGTTAGCGGACCGGTGGCGATAATCATTAATTTATCTTTCGGGATGTTGGTAACTTCACATCGATGAAGGGTGAAGTTCTTTTGTTCATTAAGCTGAGCTTCCACTTCCCGGGCGAATAAAACGCGGTCAACGGCCAAAGCGGAACCGGCCGCGACAGCCGTTTTATCCGCCGCCATGATGATGAGTGAATGCAGGCGGCGCATCTCTTCTTTGAGCAATCCCGGAGCGTTATCCAGAGAATTGGACTTGAGGGAATTACTGCAAACCAGTTCCGCGAGATTTTCCAATTTATGGGCGGGAGAAAATCTTTGCGGTTTCATTTCGTACAAGTCAACCGCATGGCCGCGCCGCAATAGCTGCCAGGCTGCTTCACAGCCGGCCAGGCCGCCGCCGATAATGGTTACGGGATTATCCATCAGGATTCGGATTTAACTTTGGGCATCTTTTTCATGTTCTTGCATTCGGGATATCCGGTGCAGCCCAGAAACTGACCGTAGCGGCCGCGTTTGACGGCCATGGGTTTGCCGCACAACTCGCAAACTTCATCCGATAATACAGGTTCCTGCTTCGTGGCCTTGCCGTCCTTGCCCATCTTTTTGATGTTTTTGCATTCGGGATAACCGGTGCAGCCCAGAAACTGACCGTAGCGACCGCGTTTGATGGCCATGGGTTTACCGCATAGTTCACAAACTTCGTCGGTTGTCGGTGTTTCCTGCGCGACAATATCTCCGTTCTCGTTTTTAGCGGCGGTCATGGTGTTTTTGCATTCGGGATAACCGGAGCAGGCGAGGAACTGGCCGAAACGTCCCTCTTTTACAATCATGTTTTTGCCGCATTTGTTGCATTTGATATCGGTTGTTTTTGTTTCCACGTGCTTCACCTTTCCGTTTTCGTCATGCGTGAAATTTTTTGTGTTCTTGCATTTGGGGTAATTGGAACAGCAGAGAAATCTGCCGTTTTTACCCCACTTGATCACCATGGGAGAGTTGCATTTTTCACAAAACAAATCCGTCGGAATTTCTTCCTTTTTTAAATTTTTCATTTCTATCTTGGCTTTATCGAGTTCGCCGGCAAACAGGGTGTAAAATTCCTTGAGCGTGTCCAGCCGTTTGCGGTCGCCGTTTTCAAT
>CAYZRT010000007.1:0-48579 GCA_964480875.1 uncultured Smithella sp.
CGCAACTTGTAACCATTTTTAGCACACATTTTTTGCCATTACACCCGAAATGACATATTGAAGAAAAAAATGATATCATAATTTGACATCTGGTAAATTTATTTCTTTAAACTCTCTTTAACGCCCACGGCGATTTCTCTGACTTTTTTCATGACCTCATTTTCATCAATCGTTAGTAATTTACGGTTTTCCATTACAAGTTTACCGTTGATGATTACTGTATCAACATCCGCGCCGCTGGCGGCATAAACCAGATGTGAGTATTCATTATAAAGTGGAGTTAGATGCGGTTTCTCTAAACCAATAATAATAATATCCGCTTTCTTGCCCACTTCCAGCGAGCCGGTTATTTTTTCCATCCCCAGAACCTTTGCTCCTTCAATTGTCGCCATGCGGATAACCGTCCGCGCGTCCATTACTGTCGGGTCTAGGCGAGCGACTTTATGAAGCTTGGCGGCAAGCGACATATCTTTAATCATATCAAGATTATTGTTGCTCGCGCACCCATCAGTACCCAGGCCTACAGTTACTCCCGCTTTTAACATGTCCGGCACGGGAGCGATGCCGCTGGCGAGTTTCATATTACTGGAGGGATTGTGAACAACCTTGCAATTATGTTTGGCAAAAAGATTTATATTTTCTTCATCAAGGCACACACAATGAAAAGCGATAAAATTTTCATCGAGAAAACCGATATCTTTTAAAAAAGAAACAGCGTCTTTGCCGAATTTGTCTTTAAGCTGATCGCGTTCCTCTTTATTTTCCAATAAATGAACTCCAATGGGAACGTTGAATTCATCCGCGAGTTTTTTTGCGTCACTTAGCAAAGAAGGCGAGCAAGTATAAAGAGCGTGCGGTTCGACAATTATATTTACGAGCGGATCGTCTTTCCATTTTTCAAGCAGCATACGCGTGTAGGAAAGGCCTTCTTCGGGCGTTTTAACATTTGGAGAAGGAAAATCAAAAAGCACTTCACCCACCAAACAGCGCATGCCCGCTTCTTTAGCCGCCCACGCTGTTTCATCTTCAAAAATATACATATCTTTAAATGTCGTGGTACCGGATTTTATCATTTCCGCGCAGGCGAGCATCGTGCCCCAGTAGGCGAGATTTTTATTTACGTTTTTGGCTTCGGCGGGGAAAATATAATTATTGAGCCAGTCCATCAGTTCTAGATCGTCAGCAATACCGCGGAAGCAGGTCATGGCCGCGTGCGTATGGCAATTGACAAAGCCGGGCATGATCAGAGAATCTTCAGCATGAATAGTTTTTTTAGCTTGATACTGTTTTGTTATTTTTTCGGTATGACCGATGTCAACGATCTCGTCATTTTTAACGGCGATAGCGGTGTTTTCAAGACAGGTATTTTTTTTGTCGAGCAGAAGCGCCTTTGATCCGGTGATAATTAAATCGACATCCTGCATATTCCATTTCCTTTTCTGATTTTGGATTCCTTAACACAACTTTTTCAAATTGTCACTTTGTCTGTGATGCGCTTGCGGCGGTAATCATTTGGAACACAAAATAAAAAAAATCGGGAACTTTATTCCTTTGCCTTTTGTCTAACAGGCAAAAGGCAATCAGAAGCCGAAACAATTACAAGTTTAAGGAGGAAGGTATGAAAAAATTAATAATGATCAGCTTTATGTTGTTGGTTTGGGCGAGTATTTCCACGGCGTCAACTATTGGAAATGCGGTTGAGGTCAGTGTTATTACTGATAATGGCAGGATGCTGCCTTTTTATCAGGTCAAAAGCCGTTATAATCTGAAGAAGGTTTATGCCGAAGCCGTCAGGGGTGATTATTACCGGATTGTCGTACGCAACAAACTGAATCGCCGGGTGGGCGTGGTTATTGCGGTTGACGGCAGGAATATTATTTCCGGTGAAAAATCATGGCTGAAGAACACGGAAAAAATGTACATTGTTGACCCTTATTCCACCAATGAATATTCGGGTTGGCGCACCGGACAGGATAAAATCAACCGTTTTTATTTTACCAATGTTCCAAATTCCTATGCCGCCGCTTTCGGTGATGAATCGGCGATGGGCGTCATTGCCGTGGCCGCTTACCCGGAAATTCAGCACTGTCCGCCGCCCGTGTTATCCTATAATGAAACGAAAGATAAGAGATTAAAAGGGGAATCCCGGGATATGGCAGCGGCTCCATCTGTGCAGGGCAAATCTCAGGCGACGGAGAGCGCCGGCACAGGATATGGCCATGAAGAATATTCTCCCTCTTACCGCGTCGAATTCGAACCGGAAAAGAAAGCGGTTGAAACCGTTTTAATCAAATACGAATGGCGTAAAACGCTCTGCAAAATGAATATTATCAGATGCGGCCGGGCTTACGAACACTCCTACAATCGGATTTGGGAAAATAACGGTTACGCCCCCCCTCCGCCGTGTTGCTACTGATCCTTTGTTGGAAAAATTGCCAAAGGCAGGAGAATCGATTCTCCTGCCTTTTTTTGCTGAAAATATTGTCCGTCCGATGAAAAGTGAACAATCCTACCTCATAATTTTATTATGAAAAGAGCTTTGACACGTAAAAGTCATATTGATATACTCTAAAAGTTAGAAAAACCTCGTCAAAAAGCAGCCTTAAAGATTCAAGGGAGACGATACATGGCAAAGAAAAAAGCAACCGTTAAACCCGTCAAAAGTAAAGTTTCAGAAATGGATCGGAAAATGGCGAAATTTTGTCTCGCCTGCCCGGTATGCAGACATGCCCGTAAACAGCAGAAAGGACTTGCGTTTAAATTTGTCCAAAAAATTGAAGGAAACCTTTGTCCTTTTTGCAGAGCCTACGAGCGCGTTTATGGTAAAAAAGCCCATCAGCCCGTGTTTTAATGACACCCGCTAAGAGCAAGCGTAGCGCAGCTCGAAGCGCTGGTGGAATTATCCCAGGAGCGCAGCGACGTGGGATAGCAAGCGGGACGAAGTTTGAAGCGTAAGTCGAACTATCCCTGGAGCGCAGCGGAATGATATTGACACCCGCTAAGAGCAAGCGTAGCGCAGCTCGTCCCTGCCACCTCAAGGTGGCGGGATAATTCGCTTTGGGATTCCATGAGGAATCCACAGACTCATTAAAGCGCTGGTGGTAATGAGACTAAAAATTAAGAAACGAATAACCTGACGGTCGCTGTTGTGCCGGTTGCTTCTTCATCACGGGGAGAGGAAATGCCAGGGCCGTTGGCCGGAGTTGTCCGTATTGCCGGAGCGGCTTTCCGGGTGATCGGATTGATTGTCAGCCGTTTTCAAGGCTAATGGGCATTATCGAGGAGGAGATAAAATGAGCATTTCCAGATGGCTGGACAAAAAAGAAGCTGAAGGCATTGATGTTTTGCAGATCAAAGTGCCTGAAGAGATGCTTAATGAGGAAGCGCCGGCCCAAACGGTGTATTTCAAGGAGATTCGTCTCTGTTCCATTCTCTGCACGGGAGATCATCCTTTTGCCACCGTTGAACGCTTCGGTAACTGGTTTTATTGCCGAGGGCGCGATCAGGAGCAGGGACCGCATACCACGAAACCGCAGTGGTGGCTATGGACTAGAGATATAGAAATGGCGCTTAAAACCGCCAAAACGCATATCGGAGAAAACTGATTTATAAATATTCGAATCAATATAAAGGAAACATTTTCAAGCGAAAAATTTAAATGAGTAAAAAACTGTCATCTTTTGAAGATATTCATAAAGCTGCCCAGCAGGGAGACGCGGAGGCTCAGTTTAATCTGGGTTTAATGTGCCGGTCCGGTGAAGGTGTTGAACAGAATGAAAGCGAGGCCATCTCCTGGCTTTTGAAAGCGGCTGATCAGGGATTCGGGGCTGCTCAGTTGTATCTGGGTGTGATGTACCATAACGGTGACGGTGTTAAGCAAGATTATGTTGAAGCTGTGCGCTGGTATCGTAAAGCGGCTGAACAGGGTAATGCTATAGCCCAGAACACTCTGGGCTGGATGTATGAGAACGGAAAAGGCGTTGTGCAAAGTTATGCCGAAGCGATTAAATGGTATAGCAAGGAAGCGGAACAGGGTGATGCCTGTTCACAGTATGCGTTGGGATTAAGATATCGCAATGGCGAGGGAATTCCGCAGAACAATCATGAAGCAGCCCAATGGTTCGAGAAAGCGGCCCAACAGGGACTTGCAGAAGCTCAATTAAATCTGGGGTTGATGTATCAATCGGGTGAAGGTACCGGACAGGATTATGTCGAGGCTTTAAAATGGTTTCGTAAAGCCGCCGAGCAGGAAAATGCGGAAGCGCAGTTCAATCTTGGACTGATGTATGAAGAAGGAAAAGGTGTTTCCCGTGATGATACTGAAGCGGTGAAATGGTATCGGAAGGCGGCTGGGCATCGAAACGCAAGATCTCAAAACAATCTTGCCGTCAAGTATGAAAAAGGAAAAGGCGTTCAACAGGATTATGCCGAAGCCGTAAAATTGTATCGTAAAGCGGCCGACCAGGGTGACGCGGAGGCTCAATTTAATCTGGGCGTCATGTATCATTACGGTAATGGCGTGCCCCAGAACTATGTTGAGGCTGTAAAATGGTACAGTAAGGCGGCCGGACAGGGTAACGCGAAGGCACAATGTAATCTTGGGGGGATGTATTATAAAGGCAATGGCGTTAAAGAGGATTATGCCGAAGCCGCAAAATGGTATCGCGAAGCGGCGGGGCAAGGTAATGCAGAGGCTCATAATAAATTAAAGGAAATGTCCAATAAAGGAATTCCCGCTGCCCAGCTAAGTACAGGGATGATGTATGAAGAAGGAAAAGGAGTTCAACAGGACTATGCTGCAGCGGTGAAATGGTACAGCAAGGCTGCAGGACAGGGATTGGCCCAAGCCGAGTTTGCCTTGGGATTGATGTATATAAAAGGTGACGGGTTTCCCCTGGATGACATAGAAGCCGTAAAATGGTTTCGCAAGGCAGCCGCCCAGGGATTGGCCGATGGGCAGCTTCATCTGGGATTGATGTATAGATACGGTGAAGGTATTTCGCAAGACGAGGCTGAAGCCGCGAAGTGGTTTTTTAAAGCGGCCGAACAGGAAAATGCCGATGCCCAGTTCAATCTTGGATTAATGTACGCGCAGGGCGAGGGTTTTGCTCAGGATGATTTCGAGGCGGTCAAGTGGTTTAAGAAAGCGGCGGAAAATGGAAGTGTGAATGCCCAGTTTAATCTTGGGTTAATCTACCGAAATGGCAAAGGAGTTTCCAAAGATTACACCGAAGCCGCAAAGTGGTTTTTAAAGGCGGCTGAACAGGGGAACGCGCGTGCCCAGATCAATCTAGCTTTTATGTATGAACAGGGAGAAGGCGTAACTTACGATGAAGCAGAAATCTTAAAATGGTATCATGAAGCCGCCCGGCAAGGAAACACTTATGCCCAGTGTCATCTTGGTTTTATGTACAGAACAGGGAAAGGTGTTTCTCAGGATTATTTTGAATCGGCCAAATGGTACCTGAAAGCGGCCGAGCAGGGAGACGCCGGTGCCCGGAACAATCTTGGTATGATGTACGTCAGTGGTAATGGTGTTCCTCAAGATTATACCGAAGCTGAAAAATGGCTGCGCAAAGCAGCCCAACAAGGCATTACATCCGCACAAAACCTGCTGGGTATCATTTCCCAAAGGGATAAAGAAATATCTCATGAGGATAAGGCAATATCGCATGACGGTAAAAAAACGTTGCAGTGGTATCAGGAAGAGGCAACGCATGGCAATTCAGATGCCCAATTCAAACTAGGGATCATGTACGATAAAGGTGAAGGTGTTGTTCAGGATGATGCCGATGCCGTAAAGTGGTATCTAAAGGCGGCACAGCAGGGAAATCCTGAAGCCCAGAATAATCTCGGTGTCATGTACCTCAACGGAAGAGGCGTTAAACAGGATGAGGATGAGGCGGCAAGGTGGTTTCTCAAGGCGGCACAGATTGGAAACGCAACCGCTTTGCATAATCTAAAGGCCGTTAGCGACAGGGGTAACGCTGTGGCTCTGTTTAATCTGGGCGAGATGTATCAGGAAGGTTTCTGCGTTCCACAGAGCGATGATGAAGCCGTAAAATGTTTTCATAAGTCTGCCGAACAGGGAAATCCGGATGCCCAGTTCAATTTGGGATTAAAATATGCCAACGGTGAAGGCGTTGCTCAGGATTCGGTTGAAGCTGCGAAGTGGTTTCAGAAGGCTGCCCAACAGGGAAATGTCCGTGCACAGAATATTCTGGCTTTAATGTACCAGAAGGGTGACGGCGTTCCTCATGACCATGTGGAGGCTGCAAGCTGGTATCTGAAGGCTGCCCAACAGGGGAATGCAGATGCACAGGTCAATCTAGGCTTAATGTACATGAGCGGAAAAGGTGTTGGACGGAATTACGCAGAGGCAGCCCAATGGTATCTGAAAGCGGCAGCACAGGGGGATGTGACTGCGCAGAATAATATTGCTTCAATGTACTTAAGCGGCAGGGGTATTGCAAAAGATGAAAAAGAAGCCGCGAAGTGGTATCTCAAAGCGGCCGGGCAAGGAAACGCTTATGCCCAGAATATGTTGGCAACCATGCATCAAAAAGGCGAGGGTGTCCTTCAAGACGATGTCGAAGCGGCAAAGTGGTTTCTCATGGCAGCCGATCAGGGAAATGCAGAAGCGCAGATCAATCTGGGCTTGAAGTATGCCCATGGCAAGGGTGTTCCACAGGATGATGTTGAAGCCGCGAAGTGGTTTCTGAAAGCCGCCGGGCAGGGAAGCACATTGGCTCAATATCATTTAGGATTGGTTTACGAAAAAGGCAGAGGCATTTCTCAAAGCGATGCCGAAGCCGTCAAGTGGTATCGCAAAGCCGCCGAACAGGGGAACATTACAGCCTTGAATAATCTGGTTCAAATGAGTGAAAAAGGGAACGCTATTGCACAGTTTAATTTGGGAGAGATGTCCCAGAATGGTTCGGGTGTTTCGCAGGATGATGCGGAAGCGTTGAAATGGTTTTTCAAGGCCGCCGAACAAGGTCATATTGAAGCGCAATTCAGGCTGGGAATGAAACATGATAACGAAGAGGGCGTAGTGCGTGATGATGCCGAGGCTGTGAAATGGTATCTGAAGGCTGCCCAGCAGGGACACATTGATGCGCAATGTAATCTGGGCGTGAAATACAACACAGGAAAAGACGTTCCCAAAGATGATACGGAGTCTGTCCAATGGTTTTTAAAAGCGGCCGAACAAAATAACGCAACGGCGATGAATAATCTTGGGGTCATGTACCGTAACGGTGAAGGTGTTGCTCAGGATGATGCCGAAGCGATCAAATGGTTTCTCAAGGCTGCCCAGCAGGGATATACACGTGCTCAGGTTAATCTTGGTTTGATGTATCGCAACGGTGAAGGTGTTGCTCAGGATGATGTAGAAGCTGTCAAGTGGTTTCGTAAGGCGGCTGAGCAGGGCGACCCGGTCGCCCAAAATAATCTTGGCGTGATGTATCTGAACGAAAGAGGGGTCCCCCGCGATGATGTTGAGACTGCGAAATGGTTTCGCAAAGCAGCCCAACAGGGAAACGCGGATGCCCAGAATAATCTGGGCGTCATGTTTCTGAACGGGAAAGGCGTGCCGCGGGACTACGCTGAGGCGGTAAAATGGTATCGTAAATCCGCAGAGCAGGAAAATGCCCAGGCCCAGTATAATCTGGGACTGATGTATCGCAACGGTGAAGGTGTTTCCCGTGATGATGCCGAGGCAATGAAATGGTTTCTCAAAGCGGCCGAACAGCAAGATGCAAGCGCCCAGTGCACTATTGGTTTGATGTATGAAGAAGGGAAAGGTGTCAAGCAGAACACCACTGAAGCTGTGAACTGGTATTGTAAAGCAGCCCGGCAGGGAGATGAAGAGGCTCTCAATAATCTTGTGTCGATGTGTAACAGAGGGAATTCTATTGCGCAATTCAGTCTGGGATTAATGTATGAAGAAGGTGAAGGTCTTCAGAAAGATGATACCGAAGCAGCGAAGTGGTATCGGAGGGCGGCTGAACAGGAACACGAAATTGCTCTAGAAAATCTGATGGAGATGTGCAAAAAAGGAAGCGCCGTGGCCCAGTTTAACCTGGGTGGAATGTATCAGGACGGTGAAGGTGTTGCGCAGGATGATGAAGAAGCCGCCAAGTGGTATCGTAAGGCGGCTGAACAGGGACACGCAACGGCCAAACTGAGACTGGATAAAATGAAGAAAAAATAATGACATCAGAGAAAGTACGCTCTCAACAATTACTTTATAAAGAGAATAATCCGGATGGCAAGAAACATATCATCTATAAACGATATTCTTAAAGCGGCCCAGCAGGGAAGCCTGGATGCTCAAAACAATCTGGGTGTCATGTACCTGACGGGGAAAGCTGTGCCCCTGGATTATGCCGAGGCCGCCAAATGGTTTTTGACGGCTGCCGAGCAGGGCGACGCAAAGGCGCAGTTTAATCTGGGATGGATGTACCAGGAAGGCAAAGGATGTCCGCAAAGCAATACCGAGGCTGCCAAATGGTATATCAAAGCGGCTGAACAGGGAAACGCTCGCGCTCAGTTAAATCTTGGCATCATGTATCAGGAAGGTGAAGGCGTCGAACAAAACGATGCCGAGGCCGCTAAATGGTTTTTAAAATCTGCCGAACAGGGAGAGGAGACGGCACAGTTCAATCTCGGCGTAATGTATCAGGAAGGTTTGGGTGTTTCAAAGGATTATGAGAAGGCTTTGAAATGGTTTCGTCTGGCTGCAAAGCAGGGGCAGCCGGATGCTTTGACTGTAATGGGGATGATGTATAAGGAAGGTCAAGGTGTGAGTCAGGACTATGCGCGGGCTGCCAAATATTTTCTTAAGGCCGCTGAACAGGAAGATGCAAAGGCACAGTTTAACCTTGGCGTAATGTATCAGGAAGGCCTTGGAATACCCCAGAGCGATGAGGAGGCTGCGAAGTGGTATGCTAAATCGGCTGAAAACGGAAATCCAAATGCCCAATTTAATCTTGGCTTAATGTATCATGACGGAGAATGTGTTGAGCAGGACGATGAGGAGGCCGTAAAATTGTATCGCATGGCGGCTGAGCAGGGACATGTGGAAGCTCAGAACTGGCTTGCCGCCATATACAGGGAAGGTATATTTGTTGAGCGGGATGATACCGAAGCCGTCAAGTGGTACATCAAAGCGGCGCAGCGGGGAGATGTTGATGCTCAAAATATACTGGGCATGATGTACCTGGAAGGCAAGGGCGTTCAACAAGACTATGCTGAAGCTGCCAAATGGTATCGTATGGCGGCTGAGCAGGGCAATGCCGATGCCCAGAGCGCATTGGAAATAATTTCTCAGGAGGAAGGCATCTTCTCAGAGAATGTAAATGCTGAAAAATTTTCTGAACACGAGATGGATCAGAGAAAGCCTGAAGCCCCAATGGAAGTTGATAAGAAAGATGAGGAAGACAAAATCATTTTTCAGGGTGAGGCCGAAAAAGAGCTTGTAACTGAAGAAGTCGAAGCCGTAAGGTCATACAGAGAAACTCCCGCACAAGAAGAAATTATTATCCAAGCCGAAGTGACTGAAACTCAGGAAGATAAATTGATTCCACAGACAGAGGCAGAAACAGTAGAATTATCTGCAGAAACTGAAGTCGTGGAATCTGAGAGTGGAACGGCCGAAAAAGAAGAAGCGACTGCTGAAATAGAAGCCGGAGATGTAAGTCCGGAAGATGAGACCGTTCCACAGGATGAAGCCGGTATTGCCAAGTGGTACCTCAAAAAAGCAGAACAAGGGGATGCGACGGCCCAGTTCAATTTAGGCTGGATTTATCACGAAGGCAAAGGCGTGTCTCAGGATTACGCTGAAGCTGTAAAATGGTATCTTAAAGCGGCCGAACAGGGCATTGCAGAAGCTCAACTGAGCATCGCTATAATGTATCAGGAAGGTGAAGGCGTTGCACAGAGCGATAAAGAAGCAGCGAAGTGGTTTTTAAAATCAGCAGAGCAGGGAATTTCCAACGCGCAATTCAATCTGGCATTAATGTATCAAGACGGATTGGGCGTTTCGCATGATGATGTTGAAGCAGCCAAATGGTTCCTCAAAGCCGCTCAGCAGGGACACGCAGATGCCCAGACCATCATTGGAATGATGTACAAAGAAGGCAAAGGAGTGCCTCAAGATTACGTTGAAGCTGTAACATGGTATAGGAAAGCGGCCGAACAGGGAGATGCCGTTACCCAGACGACGCTTGGTATGATGTATCTTACCGGGAAAGGCATTGAACAGAATGATACCGAAGCGGCTAAATGGTTTTTCAAGGCGGCTCAGCAGGGAGATCCCATTGCCCAGAATAATCTGGGTATGATGTATCTGGCGGGTAGGGGTGTTGAGCAGGACGATTCTGAAGCTGTCATGTGGTATATTCAGGCGGCAGAGCAGGGACACGCAGATGCTCAGACAACAATGGGCATGATGTATAAGGAGGGTAAATGTGTTCCGCAGGACAATGTTGAAGCGGCTAAATGGTTTCTGAAGGCCGCTGAACAGGAAGACGCAAAAGCTCAGCTCAATATGGCAATGATGTACCAGGAAGGCCGGGGCATTGAGCAAAGTGATGTTGAAGCGGTCAAATGGTATCTGAAGGCCGCCGAACAGGAGGACGAAAAAGCACAGTATAATTTAGGTATCATGTACCAGGAAGGCAGAGGTGTAGCGCAAAGTGATATCGAAGCGGCCAAATGGTTTTTAAAAGCAGCGCAGCAGGAAAACGAAAAAGCCCAGTTCAATATAGGTATGATGTATAAATCAGGCTTTGGCGTCGAACAGAACGATGTTGAAGCCGCCAAATGGTTTCTGAAGGCCGCCGAGCAGGAAAACGAAAAAGCTCAGTTTTATCTTGGCTGGATGTACGATGAAGGCGAAGGTGTCCCACAGAACCTGGCTGAAGCCGTAAAGTGGTATCAAAAAGCTGCTCAACAGGGCAATGCGGATGCCCAGTTTAATTTGGGGTTGAAATATTTCTACGGCGAAGGCATTGCCCAGGATTCTAATGAAGCGGTAAAATGCTATCGTATGGCGGCCGAGCAGGGAAACATTGAAGCCCAGATTTGGTTGGGAGACATATATCAGGATGGTATATTTGTTGCGCTGGATAATGTCGAAGCTCAAAAATGGTATGAAAAAGCTGCTCAGCAGGGAGATGAAAGAGCTCAGTCAAAGCTGGATGAGATGAGAAAGAAAGCAAAAAAATAAATTCAAAGGGAATACCTTACATGTACTGAGAATAAGATTGCCTTGACATCCTGGGTTACGTTTTCTATATTTATAAATATAATTTTAAGCTAAGTCGTATTTTGATTGTGACGTGGATATAGCACAACCTTAGCAGGGATTAATTTAAAGGAGATTAATATGCTGAAAGCAATAGGCGTAATAATCAATTTGGGCGTTGCAATCTATCTGGGATTTCATCTCTCACAATGCATGGGGCCGGAAGAAATAGCAAACCTGAATGCTGCGCAAAATCCTTTGATTCTTTCTTTTGTGGCTGTTGTAGCTTTATTTATTGCTTTAAATAATTAATTGGAGTTTTCAGCAATGAACAGAAATATTATGACATTGTTTTTTTAAAAAAGTTTTACGCATGATTCATCTTTGTGAAAGTTATAATTAACACAGTTATTTTTCAACATCAGGAAGATTTAGAGAAGGAGAACAAACATGTCGAAAACAAAAATAATAAGATGTGCTCTCACAGGACTTCTACTTTTATCCTTTGGCACTTTTGTAAACGCACAGGAAACGCCGGAGACACAGAGCGCACAGGAAACTCAGGAAATACAAAATACGCCGGAAACGCAGAGCGCACAGGCAAGTGAGGAAATACAAGGCACAACAGAAAAGCAGGATACAAAGGAAATCAAAGAAATAAAGGAAACTAATAGGGCGCTGATAAAAAACGGCATCAAGGAATACACAACAGTTAGAGGGGATACTCTTTGGAGCATTGCGAAAAAAGAATTAAATGATCCCTTTATGTGGCCTGCGGTCTGGAAAGAAAATCCGGATATAGACAATCCGCGTTGGATTTATCCCGGACAGATTATCAAAATTCCTCTTTATCTTGTTCAAGAGATTGAAAAAGAAGAAGCCTTGCTGAAACCCGTGGCTCAAACTCAGGAACCTTCCGAAGAAGAAGTCATAGAAGAAATACCCGAAACTAAAGAGCATCCTCTTGTTAATGAAAATCTCATCATCGCAAGCGGCTATATCGCAGAGGCGGCGCCTGCCGTCGGGGCGGTATGCGGTTGTCCTCCGGAACAAATTTTTTCTGCCGAGACGCCGCGTGTAGGACAAGTCGACGATTCATCTTACGGACATACGTTATTTGGCGATCAAGATGTAATATATGTTAAGGTTGACCGCCCCGTCAAAGTCGGTGACAAGTTTTATATCGTAAAGGTATCCGACCCGATAAGTCACCCGATAACAGTGGCAAAAATCGGTCATGTGATTACTATTAGCGGAATAGCGGAAATAGTGGAGATTAAAAGCGGCGATACCATGGCTAGAATCACAAAATGTTTCGGGGAGATTTTTCAAGGGGATATTCTTGATAATTATTATGATATAAAAGTTCCAATGACCACTGGAAGTTTTCGCAGTCCGGATATCAATGGCATGGTCTTAGCTGCCGCCAGCCCATCAATTATTCAATCCACCTTGGACATCGTTTATATCGATAAGGGATGCAAAGATGGCATCGAGATAGGGGATATGTTCAGAACGATGGCAGTTGGTCATCACGTTGTGCCCAATGGCATTATACAGGTCATAAGCTGTAAAGATCATACTGCGACGGCAATAGTCCAGCAAAACTCTTCACCCATTATGCCGGGCAATATTTTCACAAAAATAGAAAACAAGGAAGCCACGACTGCGATTAAGTAAAACAGGCGAGCGTTGATCAAGAATTTGACTTTATTCAAAAGTAAATGACTTGGCAAAGAGTTATGACGGGATTGAAGCAAAAATATGCCATATCGATTGTGTCTCTCGTTATACTTTGTCTGCTCGTCGGCTGTCATTCGCTGGCGCAATATTACACATCGGACGGCGCTGAAGGGGTTGCCCGCTATTATGCAAAACGTTATCATGGCAGAAAAACAACTTCCGGTGAAATCTATGATTCGAAAAAAATGACCGCCGCTCATCCCTCTCTGCCTCTGGGAACTCGGGTGAAAGTTGTAAATCTGGATAATAAAAAATCAGTCATTGTCAAGATCAACGATCGATGCGATGAACATGAGAATGTATTTATTGATTTGTCGCGTCAGGCAGCTCGCAAAATCGGCATGATCAAAAAAGGTAAAGCAAACGTGCGGATTACGATTGTTGATTAAAATAATCAGTTATACGCGTCGTTCTCGTCACAAAAACAAACCATTAACTTTTTCTTAAGAGCTTAATAAGGGAGGACAGGGCAATGAATTTAAACAATCCTGAAGCAACGGCGCAGGCCTTGAACATTTTAAGAACCGGAGATACATTCCAGTGGTACGTTATTCCTATGCTCGTGATTGTTTTATACATTTATGCCAACGAGTACGAAAATGGAAACTATCGCGCTATCGCCGGAGGACTGGCCCTTTACATGGTTCACTGGCTGGTGGAAATCATCAATGCGCTGATCCAGCATTTTTCCGGTCACGCTTTGTGGACTGTTCCGACGGGAACGGCATTTGAAATCCTGGTGGGCGTAGGAATAGAAATCAGCCTGATGTTTTCTATCGCGGGAATTGTGGTGTGTAAGCTTATGCCCAAAGATCCAAGACTGAAAATTATAGGCATCAATAATCGTTTAATCTTTTCAGTCGCTAATGCCGCATTTGCCTCCATACTGGAAATATTTCTGGTGAGGACGCCGGCTTTCGTCTGGGTTTATGGATGGTGGGGTGCTTTCCCGGTTTTTGTAACGGTTTACATTCCCTTTTTTGCTGCTGCCTGTTACGTGCATGACTGGGAACCCAGAACACAAAAACTTTTCATTTGTTCGCTTTTTGTCATTAATGCCGTCTCGCTAATCATTTTTGCGGGAATTCTCAAGTGGATTTGAACATATTCTGTTTATTCATAAACAGAAAAATTCTTTTTCATGAAGGCGTCGAAACCATAAATGTCAAACAACCTCAATACAAACCATAACAAGTATAAGATTGTCATTTACATTGTTTTAGCATTGCTCACTTTCGCTGTTTACCTGCAGGTGAATCAGTTCGGCTTTACCACCCTGGATGATGACATTTATGTTACGGAGAACGGTCATGTCCAGTCAGGAATCTCATCGGACGGAGTGCGTTGGGCGTTCAGCACGACCTATGCCGAATTCTGGCATCCCCTGACCTGGTTATCCCTGATGTTTGATTATCAACTGTATGGGTTGAATGCCGGCGGCTATCATCTGACGAATGTTCTTCTGCATATCCTGAGTACGTTGTTGCTTTTCTCTCTTTTTAACCGCATGACCGGAGCCGTCTGGAAAAGCATTTTTGTTGCAGCTTTTTTTGCCCTCCATCCTCTCCGGGCGGAATCGGTTGCCTGGATCGCGGAACGAAAAGATGTTTTAAGTATGTTTTTTGGATTAGCCGCTATTTACGCTTATGTCCGGTATGCTGAGCGTTGCGGATTTATCCGGTATTTTATTTGTTTTATATTATTTGCTTTTGCGCTTATGTCCAAACCAACAATGGTTACACTTCCCTTTGTCCTGATGCTTCTGGATTACTGGCCGCTTCAGCGCTGGCAGAAAGCGATGAATGAGCAGGGCAAGACCTTGAAGTCAGCGGGAGGACTGATTTGGGAAAAAATGCCTTTGATTTTCCTGGCCATTGTTTTTAGTGTTTTGACTTTCTGGGCTCATCATCAAGGCGGTATGATTGCGTCCCTGGAACGTCTGCCATTTTTGGTACGCGTTCAGAATATGGTTATTTCTTATGTCTCTTATTTAGGAAAAATTTTCTATCCGGTTGATCTGGCCTTTTTTTATCCCTATCCGTATGCCTTTCCGTTATGGAAAATTCTAGCTTCCTGCCTCATCCTGATTGTGGTTACTTGTGCGGTTGTTTATACTCTTAGGAAATATCCTTTTTTATTTGTCGGTTGGTTTTGGTATTTGGGAACTCTAATTCCCGTCATCGGATTGGTGAAGTCCGCCAACTACGCAATGGCCGATCGATTTACTTATCTGTCTTCCATAGGGATTTCCATTATGTTGGCTTGGGGCGTTCCGCTTTTGTTCCCTGACGAAAATATGCGTAAAAAGATTTTATTCCCGGCGGCTATAGGCTTCCTGGCGATTCTGTCGGTTTTGACATGGCATCAATGCGGTTACTGGAAAAACAGCATTGCTCTCTGCAGGCACGCTTTGCAGGTGACAAAGAATAATTACATGGTGCATAACTTTCTGGGACTGAATTATCAGGAACGCGGCCAGAATCAGCGCGCTATCCAGGACTTTAACAAAGCCATATATTACAAACCGAATTATGCCGATGCTTACAGCAACCGGGGAAATGCTTACAGCGGGCTCGGCCAATATCAGCGTGCCATGGATGACTTTAACAGGGCCATCCTCCTGAACCCGCATTCGGCCAAGGCGTATTACAACAGGGGAGCGTTTGTCTTTAATAAACTGGGTCAATATCAGCAAGCCATTGCGGATTTTAATGAGGCCATCCGCCTGAAACCTGATTTACTCTCGGCCTATGAAGGCCAGGGGGCTGCTTATAGCAAACTTGGTCAATACCAACAAGCCATAGACTGCTTGAACGAGGCCATCCGTCTGAAACCTAATAAGGCATTCGCTTACGGCTTGAGGGGTGCCGCTTATTTAAAGCAGGGCAATAAGGAGCAGAGTTGCCGCGATGTGCGGAAGGCATGCGCATTCGGGGATTGCAAATGGTTGGAATGGGCTCAAAGTTACGGATACTGCCGTTGATTTGACGGGTAATTATAAAAGATTGCAAATTCTCTCGATGATAGTAGACGGAAAGCATAATTAAACGTTGGCAGTGAGTAAAACATAAATAAATCTTACTCACTGCCTTGAATCAAAATGCTTAAATTACGACACTACAAACTTATAATAAATGTCGTTGTTGCCCGTTGAGAAGCCCCTTACTCTTTGTTCAACAGCTTTTTTACCGAAAATAACGAGAGCCTGCCGAATATAACCCATAATAAGATATTCGAAATAGATATGTTTGGTGGGAAGATCTGATATCGTAACATGGATAACGTTGTTTTCATGCTTTGTAGTAAAGGTGCCTCCATCAAAATAGGTTGACCAGATTCTGGGCATGACGGACTCGACGAACTGCTTTATATCCTTTGTGAGAAGGAATGAATGATACGGTCCCCCCTCCGCCAGAGAGAAATCGGCGGATTTTTCACCCAGCTTCCAGTAATGATTATTGTCGTTGTTAAAAAATTCTTTCAGAACATCGTCAAGAAACACAATAAATTTATCCAGTGGAATAAGCGTAACAGTCATAATCGCCTGGTTGAAATATTTTTCCTTTGCCGCCAGTTTGGCAATAAAGGCATTCCAGCGTTCTTCGCCGAACGCTTTAACGATGGTGTCTTTACGTGTAACAAAAGCAGTACCTTTGACATTCATACCTATACCTCCTCATAATTTTTTATATGGTTTAAATTTTAATAATATTGCGCCTATGAAATTGTTATAAAGTTTATACGGTTAATTTGTTAATTGTTATAGTGACTTGATTATTGACGCTTTATTTTTCTTAATTTATTCCACAACATATTAATATGCAAGAAAAAATTATCCTGACTTTTGGTTATTGTTGTTATGCGGTCCCATGCCCGGTCTGGAATCCATCTGCTCGGAAGGGTAAGGCTTTAAAATAGATTTAAGAGCCGCAACATCAGCCGTACCACTGTCCATCCAGATTTTTTCCTGTTCCGGAGATAAGATAACCGGCATGCGGTCATGCACCGGCGCAATCAACTCGTTGGCGGCGGTGGTAATAATGGTGCAGGTATTGATTTCCTTCTTGTCCGGCGACAGCCATGTTTCGTAAAGTCCGGCAAAGCCGAAAGGCCGTCCCGATTTCAGATAATAATACAGCGGTATTTTTTTGTTGCCCCCCTTCTTCCATTCGTAAAAACCATCGGCGACAATCAGGCAGCGCCTTTTTTTAAATGCATCCCTAAAACTGGGTTTTTGATCTACTGTTTCGGCGCGGGCGTTGAACATTTTTTCGGCAATCAACGGATCTTTGGACCAGGAAGGAATCAGCCCCCACCTGAAACAAACCAATAGATTTTTGCCGTCATGATTGATGATCGCCGGTATGAGTTGGCTGGGCGCTATATTCCAACTGGGCTGATATTGACAGGTGACTTCCTGAATATTGAAATGTTTCTTGATATTCTTCAAGCCGGTGACCAATACAAATCGTCCGCACATATTTTAAACCTGTAATGATTAACAGTCCAACAATAGTAACGACATTAGATAAGTGACTACTACATTCGTCAGCCCGGCGGGGGACATTACGTATTACACACTATCCATATTTGTTATTGCGACACGGTTTCTATGGCCGGTATCCGGATTTGTGGTTACAAGATATACATCCGTGCCGCATCTACCCGCATAGTGCATTTTTACCCGAATATCAGCCCGACACAGTGCCGGTAATTTTCTTTTTTCCACCGATCTTCTGGGATTCTTAGAGATGTGGTGGGATCCCGGCTGGTCAATGCCTTTCTCAGGGCAGGCATCGGCGTGAATAACGACGCCAACGGATTTCATAAAGAATTTACTCCTTGTTTAAATGTTTAAATTCCAGCAGAGTTTCTGGCGTCGGCAACAGTTGCATTGAATCTGTCAAGGTCAATCCGGCGTCTTTGGCCATGATTTCAAACTCATCATAAGTATACGCATCACCCTGCGGAGATGTTGACAGCATTAAAAAAGCGAAGGTAGCCTGCTGCGGTGGCGATATGCGATCAGGATTGGGCATGAAATCAATCACCAGCACGGAACCATTTTTCGCGAGGGAATATTTTGCCTTGCCCAGCAGATAAACACATTTGTCACGATCAAAATAATGCAATATGTTTGGAAACAAAATCAGGTCATAATCATCATCCCAGTTAATTTCAAAGGCATTGCCGCTCATCGTGTTGTACCTGTTGGCCAGACCCGCCTTCTCAGCATTTTTTTTTGCCTCTTCCAGAACATTGGCCCAGTCAATTGCCATCACCACGGCGTCGCTGACGGCATTGGCGACCTCTATGCCAAACAGACCATGTCCTGCTGCTATATCCAGCACTTTGCGCGGTTTTAGAGATTTTTTTGCAATATATGCAGCGGTTCTTTTGGCGGTTAAAGAAGCAGCCGGAACCATTGCCTTTGCGAATTTGACCCAAACGGGGTTATCAGGGGCAATACTTGCCAGTCCTGAAGATCCTCCTTTAAGCACATAGGATGTTGGGTCATTCATCGTCAGAGAAATTATTTCCGGCGCCGCCAGGAAATCCACTGTATCGGCAAGACAATAAGTTGATTTCTTATCCAAAAATCTTTTTGCCTCTGTGGAAAGATTATAAAGATTCGACTTCTTTTCCAAGATTGCAATGACGCAAAGAAAATCGCAAAGAATTCGCACCCCGCGCGTTGAAGCCCCGATGCTTGATGAAATTTGTTCAGCGCTTAAGCTTTGGTCGCCTATCTTGGTGAAAATATCCAGTTTGATTGCCGCCACCAGGGCAGCCGTCTTTTGATACGAAAGACTAATTTCAAACACAGGATTATCTGCAATTTTATTTGTCATATTTTATTGATTGATGAAATCCCTTATTTTATTTGTTATGTCTTCTGAATAGTCTTCATTCCAGGAAACATGCTTGCCGCGGTAAATGTTCATATAAATGGTATCTTTGGTTACACGCCGCCAGGCATTTCCGCTGTATTCCAAAGAAACGTATAACAAGGGCACGTCCAGCGGCAGTGGTTTGTATTTTATGAAAGCATTGCCGTAATAATTAAGCATATTTTCCAGATCTTCGAACACAAGATGCTGGTTTTTTACAAAGTTAAACCAGGCTTTTATCGCTGTTTGTTTCTGAAGCCAAGGTTTTTTTAGGAAAAGGGTAACGCGCTGATGGAAATCTTTAGTCTGACTATCCCAAAATGTCAAAATACTTAATACCCAAATCAGGTGCTTGCGACGTTTTTGGCCGTCAAGACCGGTTAGACTCATCAGGGTGTTTGCAATCTTAAAAGTAAATTGAGCAAACAGCGTGATTGAAATTATGGGCGGATCTATCATCACCACGGATTTTACTTTTTTGCCCATTACCAAAAGTTGTCTTGCCGCTTCGAAAGCAACCAGTGCTCCATTGCATCGGCCCAGAAGAATATATTCTCCGTCCGGTTGTTCTGCAAGAACCTTGGGTAATCTGTCTTTGGCCATTTCTTCTATTGTTTCGGGTAAATTTTCTTCATGTGGCAGATGGGGAGCTATGGCATGTATGAGATATTTATTGCCGAGCATTTCGGAAAAAATTTTTATAAAAAACCCTCCTTCTTGTGTGAAATCACCGTGAAAAAAATGAATTATTTCACCGTTTTCAGGACCCATAAAGAAAAATTTTCGGGGACGAAATGCTTCAATGGTCTTAATTTTTTTTTGCAAATGCCGGACGGTTCCGGTCTCGAATATGATGGATACGGGCATGAGTTTATCGGTGAGTTGTTCGATCTCCAGCAATACTTTAGTTGCGAGCAAGGAATCCCCGCCGCACTCGAAAAAGTCGTCATCAATAGTCAATTTATCGTTCTTAAGCGCGCGTCGCCAAATATCCAGCAGTTTCAGCTCCAGTACATCATCATTCAATTTATCAGGTGCCTGATTCTTCATGAATAAATCTTTCTTAGCTCTTTGCGCAGCACCTTGCCGCCGAAGCCTTTGGGAATACTCTCGAGGACATGAAGTCTTCGGGGAATTTTGTTCCATGACAAATATGCGCTCATGAATTTACGAATTTCATCGGCGGGTAACGTTGTGCCGGGCCTCAAAACGATGGCAGCCGCAACATCCTCTCCCAACCTCGGGTGTGGTAATGCAAAAACCACGGCTTCCATTATATCTGGATGTTTCAGCAGAATTGCTTCCACCTCGAAAGGAGAAATTTTTTCTCCCCCGCGATTAATGAGTTCCTTGATTCGGTCGTGAATGGTTAAAAAACCATCTTCGTCAAAACTACCGATATCGCCTGTTCTAAACCAACCGTTGGAGAAAGCGGCCTTATTCAGATCAGGTACATTCAAATATCCTTTCGTCACATTGGGACCCCGAACCCAAATCTCTCCTTTTTGCCCCGCTGCTAAATTATTTCCTTCACTGTCAACTACGATTACCGTTTCAGGCGGTGGAATACCGACGGTGCCTGATTTATGCAGTCCCGGAGGAGGTAAATTTGAGGAAATCTGACTGGCTTCCGTCATGCCATAATGCTCAAGGATGGGAATTCCCAAGGCATTGTGCAAATTTGATTGCACGCTTTCGGGAAGTTTTGCTCCACCGGAACTAGCCAGCCGGAGTTGATGCTTCAACCCTGATGAAGTAGCTCCTAATTTTTCGGAAATTGCCAGATGGACAGGTGGTGACGCCGAAAACCATGTTGGTTTTAGTGTTTCAAACCATTCAACTAAATTTACATCATAAGGATTCGATGGAAAAGCCACGCTACCGCCTGAAAGAAGCGGAGCCAGTATCGTTAATGTAAGACCATGACTATAATAAGGCGATGCGATACTCAAACATCGATCATTTTTACTGAGGTTAAACCAAGTCCGAACGCGTTCCGCTGAAGCCGACAAGCCAGAGTGAAGACATGGTACTAATTTGGGCTCTTCTGTAGTTCCGGACGTTTGAAAAATGACAGCCACGTTGTCTGTCTGAATATCATCAGATTGAATCTGCCGGGAAATTTTAGGAACAGACAATGTAAAGGAAAGTTCATCCCTGCTTTTAGGGATAAGTTCTATGATTAAAATACCGAGCTTTTCAGCGACAGCTTTGGCTACAGAATTTTCCGCTGCAAGGACACAGATTGCGTCAACATTGAGCAGTTTTAATCTTGTTTCAGTTTCAGCGGCTATAAGATTTTGGTCTAAAGGAACAGCCGCCGCAAAACAGGCAACAGCTGCGATTGCCAGCGCTGCCGGTGCGGCATCATTTATCGCTATTGCAATGCGGGATGATTTTCTAAAGCCGGATTCTCTCAAAGCGTCGGCAACATAATTTATCTGCCAGGCCAGTTGCGAATAAGAAAGGGAATTATACTTTGGAGAAACTATGGCTAATAAATCGGGAGATGTAACAGCCGTGTGCTTTATTCCTTCTTCTACCTGGTGATTTTTTGAGTATAAATTCATCGAATAAAACTTGTTTGATAATGGCTTGCTTTCATTGCAAATTAGTATAGGTAAATTATAAGGGTAAGTCAATTAAGAAATGGCCGCAAAATTCATGAGGCGGTAGTGATGATGATTCCAGAACAGCTTTTTAAACGGAATCTTTTATCTATGAAATCTTGAGGGGGGTTACAGGTACGCACCCATGGTCAGCGCACTGATATCCAGACTGAAGCCCAGCTTTGCGTGAATCATTTCTCTGGCGCTTGTTTTGAAAGGATGAAGAACCAGCGAAGAGTCTTCCAGGGTAAACGTGAGTGCAGAAATTAAATCCGCAATGTGTTTTCTATCAGGATTGATATTGTTCAGAATGTTGAGAGAACTTTTCAGACTGATCCCCAACTTTTTCTTAATGATTTCTCTTGTGCCGCTTTTAAAAGGAAGAGGATCTAAAGGTAAATCTTCCAGGGTAAAATGCTCTGCATTGACAAGGTTTGTTTTATTGCCCATGAGACTGCTCAGCGTAACGAAAGAACTCTCCAACGCTTCATTTAAGGGAAGCGTTACCGGATAAATGTTTTTTGCGGGGAAATAAGCAATTAAGTCCTTTGGCGGCGGTGTTACGGTCAATTGTTTGCACAAGCGCAGAAACAAAGCGGGGTTCAGTTTGAACGCCGGAGCCCAGAAATATAAAGGCGTTTTTTGCCAAACTTCCGTAGGGGCTTTGGGAAGGTTGGCCACTTTAATCAAGTCGGCATATGTTTCCAGCCGCATGCCATTGACTTTGACTTTGAGTTGCCAGAAGGGAATGTAATGGATGTTTTCTCCTTCGTCCATCCACGTGGATAATTTTACTTTGGTGAAATTTTTATGTGATGGATCCCATGCGGAATGGCAGTTGTCACAGAAGAGGATTAAAGAATTTTTTTCTCCGGGAAGATCCGCGCCGCAATCAGGACAAAGCAGAGGCAGAAAATCGACATGCCATTTTTCATCCGGTGCGGCCATGAAAGCCTTCTCCAACTCCGTTTCTTTTGCCTGGACATCGAGAGGCTTTTTTAAAACAGCATCATAAATCCGACCCTTGGAGCAGTATACGGGAGTGTAAATAACGCTTGCTGTTTCTCCGATAAATACTTCCCGCAAAGCGCCGGCCTGCGTTTTATAATTTTTCAGTATGTTTTCTTTTCTTTTGTGAGAAGAAGCGATGAATTTTCCCACGTTGTCGGCATTTCCCACAAAATTTAATTTCATCGCCTGTGGACGAAGACCTAAAGAATGCGGAAAAAATGGAAAATCAAAAGAAAGAAAATTGGCGTCAAAATATTTATAGGATATATCATTCGCTTTGATAACATAAGACAACCCCTTAAGACGCCAGTACGGAATAAAGTAAATGGTTTCAGAAATGCCTTGAGCGGGTGGAATATAAAAACGAAAATGGTCGCTGGTTGCCAGATAAACGCGCGTGCGGCAGAATTTGCACGAAAGAATGCGGTCGGTTTCGTCGAGAATGATCGGCGCACCGCATTGAGGACATTGTTGTTCAATCTGAAAGTTAGAGCCGTTCACCGCACTTATTACAATATATGGAATCCGGTAGATTTTCAAAACCGCACTGGGAGCATTTTTTCGCCTGCGGCATTGCTGTTACCGCCTGGCCGCATTTGACGCAAAAGTTGGCATTGACGGGTAGATTTTTTCCGCAATGAGCGCATTTATTCACAATCAGCAACTGATGTCCGCACGCCGGGCAGAAATGCGATTCTTTCGGGATGATCTGTTTGCAATCCGGACAGGTAAACGCTTCAGCAGGTATTGTTGCGCCGGAAGCTCCTTTGAAAGCCTCCAGCAGCATGCCGGGCATCATAAAGCCCATGCCCAGTCCCAGACCCGCGCCGGCTTCCGATTGCGTCTGGGAGGCTGTTTCCACCGCCATCGCCATTTTCATCTTCAGGAGCTTATTAAGATCATCAAAGACGCCCAGCCTGCTTTTGTCGTCGATGGCCTTCTGAACTTCCGGCGGCGGCGTGATGGAGTTGATGTACAAGTCGGTCAATCCAAGGCCGAATTTGCTTAAATCAGTTTGGAGCATTGCTTTCAAGCCTTCGGAAAATTCATTGTATTTTCCCGGCAGATTGAAAATGGTGTCTACTTTTTCGCCCATATAATCATTAAAACGCGAAACAATGACACGGTTCAGATATTCTTCAATTTCCTCTGTGCTGAAAATTCCCTGCGTTCCGACCAGTGAATTAATCAGCAAAAGCGGCTGGATGACTCGGATATTGAAAACGCCGAAAGCGCGCAGACGAATCAAACCCAGCTCCTTGTCGCGAAAGGCGACCGGATCGCGTGTCCCCCATTTCAAGTTCGGAAACACTTTCATATTGATGAAATAAACTTCCGCGCGCAGCGGGCTGGTCATCCCCCAGGGAATGGCAATGACTTTGGTGAGCAGAGGAATGTTGGCCGTTTTCAGCGTGTGCCGTCCGGGACCGAAGGCGTCATAAGCTTTGCCTTTGTAAAAGAATACGGCAGCCTGGTTTTCCCTGATGATCAGCTGGGCGCCGAATTTGATTTCTCCCGATCCTTTTTGAGGTATTCTGTGAACAATTTCCTTTCCTGATTCATCAAACCATTCAATAACTTCCAGAAAGATTACATTGTTTGTTCCCATATTAATCCGCCCCCTTCATTTATGCTGATTATTGGAAATTTATTTCTTGACGGTAAAAAAATAATAAGTGACGGGCAGGTAATAGTCAAGCACAAATAAACGATTAAATTTGATTTTTTGCACGGGATATTATACAAAAACCAGCATGAAAAAAACTGATTTCTCACATCAGAATGTTTATAACGGTATGGCGCTGATTGCCGATCCGATCCATCAGTATATTCTTTTTACCGTGCCGGAAGACAAATCCGCGAAGGAAACTACGGAACAGACCATCATCGATTCTCCCTGGATGCAGCGGTTACGCAGAATTTATCAGTTGCAGAGCGCGCGCTGGGTCTATCCGGCGGCGGAACACTCGCGCTTTCAGCATTCTCTGGGCACCATGCATATGGCCGGCGAATTCGCCAAAAGCGTTTATCCAAGCCTTTCAGGTGTCTGCCCCGATCTGCCTTCGCCCAATTACGTGGAGGAACTTCTGCGGCTGGCGGGTCTTCTGCACGATGTCGGGCATGGTCCCTACGGTCATTTTTTTGACGATAATTATCTGAGCCGCTGGGGACTGACGCACGAAGTCGTCGGTCAGAACATCATCGTGAAAAAACTGGCCGCTGACATCGCCCGTATCAAACGCAGTCCATCCGGCGCGTTCGCGCGCGGCGAAGCCATGGACGCCCGTAAAGTGGCGTTTCTGATTAAAATGCCGGAAACGGAGGAAACAGGCAGTCCGCCGCGCTGGCTGGAGATGCTCAGGCAGTTGTTTTCCGGCGTTTACACGGTGGACAATCTGGATTATGTCCAGCGCGACGCTTACATGACCGGTTTTTCCCTGGACATGGTGGATATTCCCCGCCTGCGCTATTACACGTTTTTCACCAAAGAGGGACTGACGCTTCACCAGTCGGGCATTTCCGCGCTGGGGCGTTTTCTCAACGCCCGTCTGAATTTATACACGAATGTTTATTTTCACCGCACCACGCGCGGGCTTGACCTGCACCTGCAGGAATTTTTCCGAGATTCGATGGATCTGATTTTCCCAGGAAATCCCCTCGAGAATCTGGACAATTATCTGAAGTGCGATGAATGGAATTTGTTCAATCACGTCCAGATCTGGCAGGACTCGAAAGATAAAAACAAAAAGAGGCTGGCCGCCGAATGGAAAAAACTTCACGACCGTGAAGTCAAATGGAAAATGTCTTTTGTGGCTGAAATTTCCCTGGATCAGATTCATCGCGGCGTCGGGTTTGCGCAGGCGGCCGATTACGAAGCGAAAATAAGAGAACGTCTGCCGAAGTCACTCAAAAATCTTCCCTTCAAGGTGGATCTGGCCACCCAGGACCCGCGTCCGCTCAATCCCATCACGGAGCGCGAGAAAAGAATCAATATTTTCAATCCGGTCACTCAAAAAACATCACCGGAGCCGCTTCTGGAAATTTACCGTTTCATTCCCGCACGCGTCATGCACTTCAGGGTGTTTTCACTCAATCATGAGCATGATGGAGAATTATCCGCCGCCGCGGAAAAAGTTCTGGGAAGTTCCGAAAAATCGATCCCGACGAATATCTGATATGACTGAAAATTCCGAAACAACAGATTTGACTCTCTTTGTCCGCACATCGGCGGAAGAAAGCACGCCCTGGAACCGTCAGCGCATCGTTGACGCGCTCGTGCGCGAAGCCGATATTGATTATCCACTAGCCGAAGAAATATCCAGAGAAGTGGAAAAACAGATTATCGCCGCCGGAATCGGCGTGACCACCACCGCGCTGGTTCGCGAGATGGTCAACGTGCGGCTTATCGAAAGAGGACTGGAAAAGGAACGCCGCCTGCACGGACGGCTGGGTTTCCCGCTGTATGACGTCCGGCAGTTGATTTTGCATCAAAACAAGCAGGACGCCAATATTCCCCATTCCCCCGAAGGAACGAATCTGATTTTCGCCGAAGGCATCAAACGGGAGCTTTCTCTGTATGATGTTTTTTCCGCCGACGTCGGAGAAGCGCACGCGGCGGGCGATATTCACATCCACGCGTTGGGCTACATTGATAGGCCTTACAGTTGCTGCCTGTCTCTGGAATATTTGAAAAGGCACGGATTGAATCTGCCGCAGGCGATCAACTCGGCCAATTCCGCCAAGTACGCCGAAGTCCTGCTGCTGCACATGGTACGTTTCAGCGCCGTGTTGCAGGGACACTTCGCCGGCACCATCGGCTGGGACGCCGTCAATATATCCTTCGCGCCTTATCTCACGGCCATGGCGGACAAAGAAGTGAAACAGTTCGCCCAGATGCTTGTCTACGAATTCTCGCAGCTCGCCGCCACACGAGGCGGTCAGGCGCTTTACACTGATATACACCTTTATTACGAAATGCCATCTTACTGGGCGGATCTTCCCGCTGTCGGGGCGGAGGGAAAACCGACGGGTAAAAAATACGGCGATTACACCCGCGACGCCCAGCGTTTCGCTCGCGCTATCCTGGAAATTTTTGCGCAGGGAGACGCCAAAGGCAAACCGTTTATCCTTCCTCGTCCGCTTCTGCATGTTAACGGCGCTTTCTGGAAAAAGAAAGATGCCGGGGAATTTTTGATTTTTGCCGGCGACGTGGCCGGCGCGATGGGCAATACCTGTTTCGTGTTCGACCGCGACGAAAAGGCGATAGACCTGATTTTCAGCGATGAGGAGAAGAGCAAACCCTGGCTTCAGCGCCGGGCCACCATACAGACCGTTACACTGAATCTGCCGCGTTTGGGCTACCGGGCGGCAGGCGACGACAAAAAATTGTATTCTCTGCTTGCCGGCCTTATCGAAAAAGCCGTTAAAGCGCATATCCAGAAAAAGGATTTTCTGGAAAAACTCCTTTCCTACGCCGAGGAAGGTCCTCTGGCGGTTCTGGCTATGAACCACGACGGATTCCCTTTTCTAAGAATGAACACGGCAAATTATGTCATCGGTGTTGTCGGGTTGAATGAACTGGCGCAAATTCATCAGGGCGGGGAACTTCATCAGTCGCAGGAAGCGCTCGCGTTCGGCCGGAAAGTCATCGAATTTGTCCGCGACGAAACCCGGCGTCTGAGCAAACGGTACAATATAAAAATCGTTCTGGGACAGGCGCTGGCGGAAACCACCGGCTACCGTTTCGCCCGTCTCGACCTGCGCTATTTTTCACCAGCCGCCGGGCGGTACGTCAAAGGCGACATCGCCGAAGGCGCGGTTTATTACACTAACGCCACACACCTGAATGTTGCCGCGGACATTGAACCGCTTCGCAGAGTGATTCGCGAAGGCCTTTTCCACAATTATCTGGAGGGCGATGTTTTCACGCATATTCAACTGGGAGCCTCCAATCCGGGCAAGGAAAAACTAAGCGCTTTTATCCGTGATGTTTACCGTGATTCCGTCAACCGTCAGATTGATTTCAATCCCGAATTTACCTTTTGCATTGCCTGCGAAAAAACTTCCAGAGGACTTCATCAAATATGCAGCCATTGCGGATCTGCGGACGTGGAAGGCATCGCAAGGCTCACGAAATATTTCAGCAAAATATCCAGCTGGAACAAAGGCAAGCTTGCCGAATTGAAAAACAGAAAAATCAACGACGGCTTCGGTAAGTAGAAAGCGTATTGATTAGTGGGTACAGCATCCTATTCTTAAAAACTTATATCCCAAGACCTGACCCCATGCTTTTCCATCGGCTTTAGCGACTTGTTGGAGTGTTTTTATTTTGAAACAAGTGCCATAGTCGCGAAATGGCTTTCGGATAAAGAAAAAGAATTACTCCCATAATAATTTCTGAAAGATTAGACACAATGCGGGAGGTTAACCCTTGAACTTCTTGTATCTTAAATTCTTCCGCGCCAATTGCTGCTTTTACACTAAGGAAATGTGCGCAATTGCCAGCTATACCCGACAAACCAGATAACAATATAACTAATGCAATCCATGAAAAGGCAATGGACTGTATCTCCAATGACGACAGGTTTGATAAAGTAAACAAGGGTTGATCGTTGGAAATAATCTTGCAAGCAAAGTATTCGCTATATTTTATACAGGCGACCATGAATGCTACAAAGATCAAGAATGAGAACACAGAAGCAAAAAGAATGAAGCTATTCCCAGAATACTCGGTTGAATATAATGATGACAGCGAAGGTCCAAAAGAAAGCAAGGATGGTATTGAACGGATAAGGAAGAATATTGCGGCCATTTTGATAAATAGCGATATCAGATTACGCTTTGTCATTTTATTAACTCCTACGCTCGGCTCAACTCGCCGTACGGGCGCGCGCAGCGCGGCCGTACGAAAAAATCAGCCGGAGCGTTAGCGATCGGCTGTATTGATTTGTTAACCGCGCATTTATTATAGAACCATATTTCTCACATACTTTGGAATAAGTCTGTTTCTTATTTTTTACCATTCTCATTTTTATATTTTTTATATGAATAATCAGATTCGACGATTTTCTGTATGCTTTCTTGTTTAATGGGAATGGTCCTCGCGATTTCACCCGGCATAAAATATTTGAAGAGAACAGGATCAAACAAAGTATTGTCTGAAACGTTTATGTAAAGTGACATTCTGCCATTAGCTATTTCAATACGGGTGATTGTTGGATTACCAAAGCAGTTCTCTCCCAACAAAACGTTTTCTATCCACGGAACGTTATCCTGCCAAATACTAATATTCGGTGTTGGAGAGGCACCGCACTGACCACTTGGACTCGGCATGGGCTGCTTACCGATAATTTTGATAGTTCCAGTAGATAATTTGCATTCATATGAAAAGTTACGAGGAAAATATATGCCATACTTTGCCAACATTTTTGATTCATGGCCTTTCCTTTTGGAAGGTTTCACTTTATTTCCATCAACAACAATGGTGTCATCAAAGTCAACAAGCTCATGATAATATTTAACGTCGATGTCAAAATAGTTTGCTTCAGGTATACAACTGACCCTCAACATTTGCATAGCTTGGTCGGCTGAAGCACAAAGGGGAACAAATATAGAAACCAGAAAGGGGAAAAATGCAATTAAACATTTATTTCTCATAATCTCATGTCCTTTATATTTTACGGTTAACAATTAATATACCCACAGGGTATTTTCCGAAATTTGTTGCAATCCTACTTCATTTAAGGCAAAATGAAAAGAAAAAAACGTAATTAAATCAGATATAATAAATTTGGGCACCGGGCATTTGCTGCTTATTATCGTGATATGCCCGGCGGGTATATCATGGTAAATTTGTCCGACGTCAAGAAAAATGACATTCTTCCGGAGTTTCAAACCTGGTAATTTATCAAAGGTATAATTTTATAAATATCGGTTTGACAGTTGGGAAGGATTTGGATAAAGACTAATGACCAGTAACCCAGCCGTGACTGAGACGGCAATTTTGAAAAGAATGCAGTCTATCTGCAAAAAAAATATAAGAACAGGAGAAGATCAATGAATTTTGCACCTACAGACGAACAATTGATGGTTCGGGATATGGTCCGCAAATTTGCCGAAACGGAAATTAAACCGATTGCGGCGGAGCTGGATCACACACATCGTCATCCCGAAGAAATTTGCCGGAAGCTCGGCGAGATGGGTATCATGGGCGTGGCCGTTCCCACGGAATACGGCGGAGCAGGCATGGACAACGTAACCTACGTGCTGGCCATGATCGAAATTTCCAAGGCCTGCGCGAGCTGCGGCGTTATCGTATCGGTCAACAACACGCTTTACGGCCATCCGGTGAAAACCTTCGGCACGCATGAGCAGAAACTGAAATTCCTCACGCCGGTCGCCAGCGGCCAGGTGGAAGGCTGTTACGGCTTGACCGAGGCCGGCGCCGGTTCCGACGCGGCGGCGCTGCGCTGCAAGGCGGAACTCAAAGGCGACAAATATATCGTCAATGGCACGAAGACATTTATTACCAACGGTCCCGTCGCGCGTTACTGCGTTCTGGCGGCAACGACGGATGTATCCAAAGGTTACAAGGGTGTCATCAATCTGATTGTGGATTTAAAAGAGACGCCGGGCTTTAAAGTCGGCAAGATCGAGGAGAAACTGGGTATTCTCGCTTCCGGTACGTCCGAACTGGTTTTTGAGGATGCGGAAGTTCCGGCAGCCAATTTGCTGGGTAAAGAGGGGCAGGGCTTTCAGCAGATGATGGCCGGTCTGAACGCGGGGCGCATCGGCATCGGCGCGCAGGCCTGCGGCATCGGTCGCGCCTGCCTGGAAGACGCCGTTGCCTATTCCAAGGAAAGAATTCAGTTCGGCAAACCGATTTCATCTAATCAGGCCATTCAGTTCAAACTGGCGGATATGGCCACGGAACTCGACGCGACGGAACTGCTACTCTTAAGGGCGGCCTGGTTGGAAGACAATGGCAAGGATTTTGAAATGCAGTCGGCTATGTCGAAATACTATGCCTCGGATGTGGCGATGAAGGCGGCCATCGAATGCGTACAGATTTTCGGCGGCTACGGTTATGTCAAGGAATATCCGGCAGAACGTCACATGCGCGACGCAAAAATCTGCCAGATTTACGAAGGGACCAACGAAATTCAGCGCGTGGTGGTATCCAGAAAGTTGCTGAGTCTTAGATAAAACAATAAAGTAACCGTTATCTTTACCAAAGGAGTCAGGAGCTGAAATTCTCCTGCCTCCTTTTGTACTTTCTCTTGCCGTAGAACTTAATTCTAAGGAGTATTTAACGTTTCAATCGTAAAGAATCAAAAAGCGGCTGAACTGTAATCTTGCTTATGGTAAAAATAGAAACATAGCTATTGGAGTGTGAATATTTCATGCTGTGTGACTTCCTTCTGTTGACAAGTCGTTGTTATTCATATTACTGTCATCATACAAATTAAACAATAACAAATTCTAGAGGCAATCATGAAGGTTGTACTCATTTCCATGCCGGATGTCGTCCCGGCCATTATTCACGAGTCGGCTGTGCACATGTCCAACCATGGTATTGCCTGCGTAGGCGGTAATATTGATGAGCGTCATCAGGTTTACCTGATTGATCTGATTCGTAAGAGAAGTTCGGTTAAAAAATATCTCACCAAAACCCTAACGGAAATCAAGCCCGATATCGTCGGTCTGTCCGCCATGACCTGGCAGTACGATACATGCGTCCGTGTGATCCGTCTCATTAAGACTATTCTTCCGAACGTGAAGATCGTCTTGGGCGGTTACCATGCAACCATGTCTGCTGAAGAGATTTCAGCTTCACCCGAAGCCGAACTCATTGACTTCATTGTCCGGGGGGAAGGGGAGGTGCCTTTTCGTCTTCTGGTCAATGCCTTGGATGAGCGGGACAGCTTTGCAGATATTCCTTCTTTATCTTTCAAGGCCAAGGATTATTTTATTCATAACAAGCGGGGTACGCTGTGCGATCTTTCTTCGTTCAAGCTTCCTATTCGCGATCATCGGCGACTGACATGGGGGTATCATCTCATGTTCAGCACTATTGAGGTCATGGAAACGTCGCGTGGTTGTACCCGCAACTGCAACTTCTGCAGCATGCACCAAATGTATGGAAGCTCCTATCGTACCTATCCGGTTGAACGTGTCCTTGATGATCTGGATGAAATCTATCGCCGCAAGCGGACACGCACGGTATTTGTAACGGATGACAACTTCGTGTTAAGCCCAAGGTGGGTCGATGAAATCTGCGAAGCCATTATCAAAAAAGGATACCGTGATCTGAAGCTCTCCGTCCAGGCTGACTGTATTTCCATTGCCAGGCATCCTGAAATGATCAGCAAAATGAGACGTGCCGGATTCCGGTCAATATTTCTCGGGATTGAGAACGCTTCGGCTGAAAATCTGGAAGTCCTGGAAAAACGTGATGTCGTGGCCGTGTCTAAACAGGTGGTTGATTTATGTCATCAAAACGGAATGATGGTTCTCGGAGGCGCCATCTTCGGTTTGCCGGATGATGATGAAAATGCCATCCGCCGGAATTACCTTTTTTTGAAAAATATGGGTGTTGATGCCACATATTGCCAGATTTTGACGCCATATCCCAAGACACGACTTCGCGAGGATCTTCTGAAGGAAGGTCTTGTCACCAATCGGAGTGACTACTCAAAATACAATGGTTTCTGGGCCAATGTTAAAACAAAACATTTATCTGCGGAGCAGCTCCAATATTTTTTCTGGTATCACCGTCAAACGGCACTTGGCTGGTGGACGCCGTCGAATTTTATTAAAAGTCAAGGGCCTGTATGGACTGCCGTGTGGCAGTATTTCATCAAGCCGCTCATGCAATTTTTTTACGAGAAAAAAATCAAACGAACAGGATGGCAGACGCTGCATGAACAGGAACTGGAATATCTAAAAAAAATGAACGCCTTTAATGACATCTAGGAATATTTCAAGCGTTCGATGGACGTTTTAAGTTGTGTCAATAGCAAAGGGCTGCGTCTCGGATTGATTCAGCAACAATATCAGATGCCACAATTCGAATGATAAGGTTTGGCTTATTTTCACGTAACATTTTGGGAATTATCGGTGAACTCAAATAGGGCTTCATTATTATATCTGCAAGGAATCCCACGTCGCTTATGCTCTTGGGATACCACGGATATCTGCGATATCCTCCGCCTTCGGCGGGATAGTTCGTCCATCAAGTTTCAGTTCGCTGAGCTTCCGAAACTTGGGTCTCATTATCAGCGAGTGTCAAATCCCTCTGCGCTTCGCTGCGGGGATAATTCCACTAACGCTTCAAACATCGTCCCGATAAATCGGGACTCGTTCTCAGCGAGTGTCATTAAAACGGCAGCGGTTTTTCCAGCCGGTAAACCAGCGCCTGACAGGTAGCCAGTAGTTTGCCGGAATCGTCCGTTGCGCGAATGTCATAAGCAGCCGTTTTCTTCGTTCGGTTGATTTCTTTGGCTTCAGCAGCCAGCCTGGCGCCTTTTTCCGGCGACGCCAGATAGTTGATATTCATGTTCAGGGCGACCGCCATGGTGCCGTGAGAATTGGAGGCAACTTCAAAGGCTGCATCAATCAGTGAAAAAATTGCACCGCCGTGAGCCATTCCGAACATGTTTTCCACATCCTGTGTAAAACGCATTTCCACCCTGGCGTAGCCTGTCTGCACATCAATCAATTTCAACCCGAATTTTTTGCCGAAAGGTTCTTTTTCAATTTGTTTGAATATAGCAACCTTTATTTTTTCATCCATAACGCTTTCTCCCAATAAATATTGAAGTTCCTTATACATTATCGTAATGCAGAGAGTCAAAAATAATGTGGTTTTATCTTTGCTCATATCGGCAAAATGACATTGAAACAATCAATATATCATACCGATAAAAACATACTACTTATAGTGGTAATGAAAAAAATAAACACCATATATTGATTTTTTTCTTGATTTTTAGAAAATTTTATAATAATATACTCACAATTATAATTAAAAAGATCTTTTGGTTGAGAGGTAAAATTTTCGATTAGATAAGCTTTTTAAATGGTTCGTTTTAAACAGAAAGGGAATGGACAGAACATTTTTAAAAAGCCAAGGTTGTTTTTAAGTTGGAGAAGAACCGCTTCTAATGGATAACGGTTGGTATTTCATCCGGGAGATAAAGAACATAATTTGATAAAATAACAAATGCCAGGCGAAGCGGTTGCCGTGGTTAACTAACTTGCAAACCATCAGAAAAAAGGCGGATCCCATGATCCGCCTTTTTTTATTGTTTGTATGAAAAAATCGGTTTGTGTCGTTATCCGATCCATGAATGTTAATAACCCAAACGAGGTATTTTTAATAATCGTTTGAGCTCTTTTTTTTGCTCCATTTGTTTCGCTTTCTGCTCGTCATTTTGAACGCCAATATCAGCTTCTTGCTGGTTTGTTTCATTATCCGCGTCACCTTTGCCGGCATTTTTGCTGAGACGTCTCTGTAATTGAATGAGCGTGCTTTGTTGATTTCTTTCTGTTTTTGTTAATCCTCCCGCAATGGATTTGCTTTCCAGAATTTCCAATGATTTAATAATTCTGCGGCGGGCATTAGAGGTGTCGTAGCGGCTAAGTTCTTCGAGTAAGTAAGTTTGTTGTTCTATCTCGCTGTTGGTCAGGCTTTTCTGGATGGATTTATTTTCCAGGTTGTTTAATAATATTATAATTCGCTGGATCGCAGCAAGGTTTCCTCCCCCGGAGGACTGGTTACTGCTTCCCGGATCGTTGCATATTGCATCCGGTGGAGGATTGTCAGTAATAATGGAGTTACCCTGACTATCAATGCAATTATAAAAGGCTTGTGCATGATCAACCCATATCAGGGCTATCAATATGCACAGGATTGAAAATATTCGTTTCATCTTATGCCACCTATTAATCTTTTTGTATGAAGAACATACCCGTAATGTTTTATGACTATCAAAAAACGCATTGTCAAGGTGAAATTTTCAAACTGTTTCTCTTTGACAAACAATGATTCTTTAGGTAGCGTATAAGTAAGAATCACAACATTCAGTATAAACGGTGATTTGGACTGGTTTCATGCAAGCGACTCTGATATCAGGACGGGAAAATGGCTAAGGAAGAAGAACAAAATATTACCGGGCTACCAAACGATTCAAGCAATTGCGGATTAAAATGCGGAACGTTTGAGGAAGCCGACTCAAACTTCAGAACGATCTTTGATTTGGTGTCAGACGGAATGCTTATTGGCAGATTCGGCGATAAAAAATTTACAGACGCCAACAAAAAAATCTGCGATATGCTCGGTTATACAAAAGAAGAGCTTCTTGGTTTGGGCTTGCACGATATCATCCTGTCAGAGTACCTGTCATCTGTCATTCAGCAGGCTGAAAAACTATCCGGAAATGAAATAAAAATAGTGCGGGATATCCCTTTATTAAGAAAGGATAAATCTGTGTGTTTTACAGATGTAACCGAAGGGTCGATTATTGTAAATGGGGAGGAATATCTTGTCAGCCTGTTCAGGGATAGCACAGAACGAAAACTTGCAGAAGAGATGATCGTGGCTGCGGAAGAAAAGTACAGCACTCTTGTCAATAGCATCCAGGACGCAATTTTTATCATCAAGGATGGAAAAGTCAAATATGCCAATAAAGTATTTTCAAAAATAGTGGATTACAGTGAAGAGGAGTTAATCGGTAAGAGCATCGAAGAGCTTGTCGCACCGGAAGATTTGGCGATGGTGTCCGACCGCTATATCCGGAGGATGAAAGGGGAGCAGGTTACTGCAGAATATGAATTCAGGTTGATGAAGAAAGACCGTGTGACCAGAGTGGATGTGAGAATGAGTGTGGGAACAATTATTTATGAAGGCGGCCTTGCCGCTTTGGGAACCGGAAGAGATATCACCCGGCAAAAGAGAGCCGAGGAGACATTACGCAGGAAAGAGGCGAGTCTCCGGTACGCACAATCCCAGGCTCATCTGGGAAGCTGGGAAATCAACCTTTCCGCACAAACATATTCCTGGTCGGAAGAAATGTTTCGTATATTCGGATTCGATTCCACGTCAGGTGTTCCGACATTCGAGAAATTCGAAAGCATTATTCATCCGGATGATCGCGAACGAGTCAGAATTTGTTTTAATCAAAGTTTATCTTCACAAAAACCATTCCACGATGAATATCGCATTATCAAGCCGGACGGAAGCATACGCTGGGTTGAGGCTCGTGCTAAACCGATCTTTGACTATAAGGGTAAAATGGTAGAATATTCCGGTACGGCGCAAGATATTACCGAGCGTAAACAAATGGAGAATGAACTGATAACCAGTGAAAGTAACTTTCGGCATTCTCTTGATGATTCTCCGTTGGGTGTTCGCGTGGTAACATTAAACGGCGAAACAATTTATGCCAATAAGGCGATTCTTGATATCTATGGATATGACAATATCGATGAAATGAGAAAAATACCCCTGAGTAAACGCTACACGCCGGAAAGCTATGCTGAATATCAGAAAAGAAATGAGAAACGACTGAAGGGAGAAAAAACACCTTCTGAATACAAAGTCAGCATCGTGACGAAAAACGGCGAAGTTCGCCATCTCCATGTTTTACGCAAAGATATAGTCTGGAATGGTAAAAAGCAATATCAGGTCATTTATCAGGATGTCACCGATCGCAGGAAAGCCGAAGAGAAACTCAGTCAAACATTAGAAAACTTACGGCAATCTATTAAAGCAACAATTCAGGTATTGGGCATGGCTTCGGAAGCAAGAGATCCTTACACGGCAGGTCATCACAAGAGAGTTTCCAATCTTGCCCGTGCCATTGCCGCAGAAAAAAAACTTTCTCAGGATATTATTGAGGGAATCCGTATGGCAGGTTCCATCCATGATATCGGCAAATTATCAGTTCCCGGTGAAATATTGTCGAAACCAACCAAATTGACTGATCTTGAATTTTCTCTGATAAAAGAACACTCTCAGAGTGGTTATGAAATGCTGAAGCATGTGGAATCTCCATGGCCATTGGCGCAAATTGTTCAGCAGCATCATGAACGAATGGATGGGACAGGTTATCCCCAAAACCTGAAAGGCAATGAAATTCTTATGGAGGCTCGTATTATCGCCGTAGCTGATGTCGTGGAAGCCATGGCTTCTCATCGTCCTTATCGTCCGGCTTTAGGCATTGAAGCCGCGCTGGATGAGATTGAGAAAAATAAAGGGATTCTTTATGATGAAAATGTGGTTGATGCCTGTTTGAGTTTATTCCGGGACAAAGGATACAAGCTGACATAAAAGTATAATCAACGGCAGAATCCTTTGCTTTTAGCCCATTCCAGCCCGATGCAGCCTCCTAATTCACAGGCCATTTGCGCATCATGGCAACCACGTTTATAGTTGCCCTGTGCAAAATAAGCGCCTCCCCGGTTGTTATAAGCTTTGGCATCATCGGGTTTCAGACGGATGGCCTGATCGTAATCCTCAATCGCTTGTTGATATTGATGGAGATTATAATACGCATTGGCCCGGTTGAAATAGGTTATGGCCTCATCCGGTTTCAAGCGGATGGCCTGATCGTAGTCCTCTATCGCTCGTTGATACTGTTCCAGCTTCGCATATACATTCCCCCTGTTATTGTACGGAAGGTAATAATGAGGTCTGATAGATATGGCTTCGTTATAATGAAAAAAGGCTTCCTGGAACTTTCCTTCTTTAAACAAGGCAAAGCCTAAGCTGTAGTGCGCTACATTATTGTTTTGCGTTACCTGTAAAGCGCGTTTAAAGAGCGTTACACTATTTTTCCAGTAACCACATTGCTGCCAGGTGATCATTGCCAGTATGATTAGAAACGCTATCCCGGCGGCAGAAACAATCTTTTGCAACGTGTCTTGATGAAGAAGGAGAAGATGAATGCTCCACACAACCATTATGGATATTCCTATGGATGGAAAATACGTATAATGATCGGCCATGGGTGCGTTGACAGGCACCAGTCCTATGACGGGAATTAACGCTCCTAAATACCAGAACCAGCCAACAAAGAAAAATGGCATTGTTTTGATTACATAAAACGCCAGAGTGGTTATGCCCAACACGATAAAGCAGGCGATAAGGATCTGCCAGAACGGAAAGGAATATTTAAAAGGATAGAACACCGCCAAATCCAGCGGTAAAAGAAATATTTTTAAATATGAAACGTAAGAAATAATCGCATTGGAAGAGCGTAACGTAAAGGGAAGAGGAATGACATTGGGATCATACTGAGCCCATACGGTCATAAAACAAGAAAAAATTGTTAGAAATAGAAAGGGAACCTTTTCCAGTAAAATTTTAATATTTACATGGATCACGTTTTTGATTTTGAAGGAGTTCTTTTGCTTTGCAGGCGGATCAATCGTGTTGAAAAGCTGCCATCGCTCAAGCGGCCAATAATCAAGAAGCATTAAAATAAACGGCAAGGTAACGAGCATGGATTTGGACATTAAACTAAAGGCGAATAATCCCAGGCAAATCAAATAACGGGATGACCTGGGATTTTCGGCATATAAAGCATAGGAATACAAAGTAGCCATACCAAAAAACATGCTTAAAACATCTTTTCGTTCGGCAGCCCAAGCCACCGATTCCACTCTCAACGGATGCAAGGCAAATAAAGCGGCGGCAAAAGCCGATGCCCATGGATGGCGGGTTGTTTTATTGAAGAATAGAAACAAAAAAATGACAGCGCCTATGTGCAAAAGCAAATTGACAAAATGAAATCCCCCGGGATTTTCTCCGAACAGACTATAATCCAGCATAAGAGAAATCCAGGTGAGAGGGTGCCAGTTTTGGGATAGAAAGGCGCTGAAAGCCCATTTCATACTTTCAAGATTAAGGCCTGATTTGATGTGATCGTTTTCAGTAATATAGATGTTGTCATCAAAATTAACAAAATCATTGCCCACGATCCGGCCGAAGGCAATGCAGGAAGCAATGATTAAAAAAATAATAATTAAATAATTTTTTCTGTTGCTCATATTGAATTTTGTATCACATAACGGCCTAAGCGTAAATTATGTTTGTTAAACATTCAAAGACAGCATAATGGCAAGAAACAAATGAAGATTCTTTATCAGAAAGAAATTTTTATTATTAGGTTTCGGTGGCGTCAGGTTGTCATGCTTGATGTTTCCCGGCGTAAAAGATTGGTATCAGGACATCAACGGCAGAATCCTTTGCTTTTAGCCCATTCCAGCCCGATGCAGCCTCCTAATTCACAGGCCATTTGCGCATCATGGCAACCACGTTTATAGTTGCCCTGTGCAAAATAAGCGCCTCCCCGGTTGTTATAAGCTTTGGCATCATCCGGTTTCAGACGGATGGCCTGATCATAATCCTCAATCGCTTGTTGATATTGATGGAGATTATAATAAGCATTGGCCCGGTTGTAATAGGTTATGACATCATCGGGTTTCAGGTGGATGGCCTGATTATAATCCTCAATCGCTTGTTGATACAGTTCCAGTTTCGCATAGGCATTCCCCCTGTTATTATAGAGGTGGCCATCAGACGGTGAAAGGCGGATGGCCCTGCCGTAATGATCAATGGCTTCTTTAATTTTTTCCTCCATAACCAGAGAGACGCCGAAATTGTTATTTGCAAAAGCGTTGTCCTTTGTCGCCTGCAAAGCATGACCCCAGAGCAAGATGCCATTTTTCCAGTAGCCGCATTGATGCCATGTCAAAACCGTCAGAATGATCATCACAACGATCCCTCCCGGAAATAACACCTTTCTGCGTATATCCGTATCCTTGACAAATTGCGATATTCCCCAAACCAGTATAATAGAAAGACCTGCAGAAGGAAGATAGGTGTAGCGATCGGCCATTGCCAGTGTGCCGAGAGTGATAAGTCCTATGACAGGAATCAGTGTTCCAAGATACCAAAACCAGCCGACGAATAAATAAGGCATAGATTTCATGTAATAGATGGCGGCTATAGTGATGACCATCAGGATAACACCGGAAATTAAAACGGTGCCTATGGGAAGAGAATACTCAAAAGGATAATATATGGCAAGATTGGAAGGCCAGAGGGTTTTAACAGGATAGGTTGCATAAGAGACTATGGCGTTGGCAACGCGTTTGAGAAAAGGCAACGTATCAAACGATACAAAATTTTTATGTGCTTTCAAGGTGATCATGCTGAGGATCAGAGAGAGTAAAATAAAAGGCACTTTTTCCAGAATAAGTCTGCTTTTTGAATTAAAATCCTGTCCCGTTGTAGTCTTTTTCTGCCAGCGCTTCAGAGGCCAGTAATCCAGAAGCATCAGTAAAAATGGCAGCGTAATCATCATGGGTTTGGACATCAGGGCCAGTATGAATAATGCCAGGCATAGAAAATACCGTGAAAGCTTGGAACTTTCGGTGTAGGAAGCATAGGCTAGGAAACTCGCCATACCGAAGAACATGCTTAAAACATCTTTTCGTTCGCCGGCATACGCGACCGATTCCACCCTCAGAGGATGAAGAGCGAAGAAGGCCGAGGCAAAAGCTGAAAGCCAGATATCGCCCGTTGTTTTATTGAGAAAGAGAAATAAGAAGATAACAGCGCCGATATGCAAAAACATGCTGACAAGGTGATGACCGGATGCATTTGCTCCGAAAAGTTTCCAGTCCAGCATGTGAGAGATCAGATTCAACGGATGCCAGTAACCAAAATAGGTGGTCGTGAAGGCCCACGTGATGCTTTCCTGATTAAATCCCGATTGAACATTCTTGTTTTCTGTAATGTACATGCTATCGTCGGTGGAGGGAATAAAATCATTGCCTGCAATCCGTCCGAAAGCGGCACAGGAAAAAACTATCAGGAATACGATAATTGGATAAGTATATCTTTGCTTCATAAACAAAAACACCTTATGATAACTTTGTAAACTTGCAATGCCCCGCTGCCGGCGGCGGGGTTGTTCATTTTCAGGTATCAGTGCTTATTTCTTGGTGATGATGAAACATGAAAAGCTGAATATTGTTAAAGGTGTCAGTTGTGTTTTTCAAAGTAACATTAATAAATATCCGCGTGTGGTAAGAAATGCTTATTTTTTAAAAATCGGCGTAAATTTACGGCGCTGCCGAAATGATAGCCTCTTTCGTTTCCAGATTAAACAGACTAATTTTATCGATATAAAAGGCATTTTTTATTCTTGTTAAGTCACTGATGCTTTCGGAGAGCTCGTAGATCATGTCCCCCTTGATCATAAACACCAGTTTGTCTTCCATGGTTTTTAATCGTCGGGCTTGCTCAATGGGAGAATCAGCTTCAAATATTATGGAAGACATGACTTCGCGAGGAGAACCAATTTCGTCGTGTTTGGTCGATAACAGGGCGCTGGTGAAAAATTCCCTGGAAAACGATTCAGCGGATGTTATTTTGAACGGATATGGAGCGTCGGCAAATCTATTGGCATAATCCATTCTGTCGGATGGATTTACTCCCATAAAAGCTTGAATCTCTGCATTTAACTTTTTATTGTCGTTCGTTGTTTCAAGAATATTCACAGGTTCCATTCTCGTTCTTGAAGCAAATATTCTGTATCCGGCGCCGGCTTCTATTGTAAATTTAAATTTATCAGCGTCATATTTCATCGATGCTAAGGGAATCATGAAATAAATATCTTTTAACGACGTGAAATTTTCGCAATTGCATGCGGTGCAGGGATATTTCCTTTGTCTTTCGTCAAAATCCTGTTTTGTTTCGTATTCGTTTCTTGTTGCTTTTGGCGGATAAATGCAACGAATAAACCGCTCCCTGATTTCAGCAAAATTAATTTTCGTTCCATTATCGTAATAAAAAGTAAAACTGTTCAGTTCCTCGGAAGAGGGTTTACTTGCAGCCTCTGATTGAAATCCAACACATAAAATCATGAGCAGACTCAGGCCTAAGAATAATTTTTTATTTTTCATACACAAAATCCCCATGATAAAATATTTTTGGTTTAACCTAACCCGTTAGATCATTTTAACTTTTTAATATCACGTGAAGACTTAAATTTTCTTAAATATAGGCCAAGTCATATTTTATGTCAAAACATATTTCATAAAATAGAAAAACCATGTGTCTTTATAATAGGACACATGGTTTTTCTAAGATTATTTTAAAAACCGTTAATGAGCTGAAATAACAAGAGAGCCGGATGGACTCATGGAAACTCCTCCGGTATACAAAGTGCCCAACGATTGCACATTGGTATTTAATTCTCTATCCGTGGCAAACACCAACGGAGAGACGAAACAGTTTTGTTGGCCGTACATATCCCGCAAAAGTGTGACCGTCGGCAAGCCGATAACAACCGCTGCATTGCCGCTACCATCGGAACCGACATCAATGGTCATGGTACCGGAAACAAGCGCGTAAAAACCGGTACCGCTGGCACCTTCCGTTCCGGCACCCGTGTAAAAGTCTTTCGCTCCGAAATAACCGGCATTCGTGTAGGTCGTCGCTCCGCTTTGGTCTCCGTCCATATCACCCCATGAGTTATCGATGCGGGAATTAGGGATTGAAACTACCATACCATAAGCACTGCTATATAGAGCGCCCCAGGCTGCTCCTGTTCCAGTACTAATGGGATAATAACTGCCAAATCCAATTTCAATACCTTCTTCTCCTGTTGCTGAGTGATTACTAATGGCCATGTAACCGGTGCCCAAGGGGTTCACTGCCACCGCAAATTTATCATTATAAACCCTGCCTAATACTTGACTGCCGCTGAGGGTTGGATCCGTGCCTAGCGCTACGGTAGCATTCATTCCGACGGGGTGTACTAAAATGGATCCCGGGTTGACAAATGTCTTTGTCACGCTGCCGCTGGTGCCGACATCAATCGTCATGGTATTATAGAAAATGATATTAGCAGAGGCATCCATGGTCATGTCCCTCATTCCTATCCAGCCGCTTGATGTGTATCCGCCGCAAGTTGAGCAACCGTCGGCCTCACCCCATGATTGGACGTCGGGCGGATCAAAACCGACTACAAAGTGAGAGGCGGTATAGGCGGCGCCGCCGAAGTTGATACTGACGCCTTCTTGCGCCGTTGTGGCGTCCATTTCTTTTTCCGTCAAGGGCTTCTTGGCTGAAGACATCAGGGGAATCATTACAAAAAACAAGGACACGGTCAGGCAGGCTAAAATCTTTTTCATGCTACACTCCTTTATAAAGAACGCATTAAATTAATTATAGTACAATGAATCACTAACCATTAGAACGTAACTTTTAATCCATTACCACGATACCAATTCAGCAAGATAAAAGTCCCCACCAGGGAAAATGAAAGCTTCAAAAAAACGGATGTAATTTCATACTTTATTTATAATTTGATGTCAAGATATTTTTATGAGCTCCAAACACTTTTTTGAATACATCGCCCTTTTTTCCTAAAGCACTCTTACAGCCACGATTCCATTGATGGCCTGAATTTCCTTTACCAGGTCCTGGTTAACATCGCCTTCCACTACGATGATGTTATAGGCTATATTGCCTTTGCTTTTGTTAATCATGTTGGTGATGTTCAGTTTATTTTCCGCCAGCAGGCCTGTGATCTTTTCAATCATTCCGGGCTCGTTCTTGTTTGAAATGGTGATTCTGACCTTGCCCGATCTTTCCAGAGAGCATTCCGGGAAATTAACGGAGTTCTTGATGTTTCCGTTCTCCAGAAAATCCATCAGCTGCATGGCGGCCATAATGGCGCAGTTTTCTTCGGATTCTTCGGTGGAGGCGCCCAGATGCGGAATGGCGATGACCTTATCCGTCTTGATGACCTCTTCATCTGGAAAATCCGTCACGTAGCACGCCACGATACCGTCGGCGATGGCTTTCTGAAGAGACGGGGTATCCACAAGCCCGCCTCTGGCGAAGTTCAGAAGGACCACGCCTTTCTTCATGATGGCGAATTTTTCGGTATTCATAAAACCCTTGGTGTCTTTGTTCTGCGGCACATGAAGCGTGATGAAATCACACACGGACAGGAGCTTATCCAGGCTGGGCGCCTTCTTGGTATTATGGGACAGCTTCCAGGCCGCCTCGATGGACAGGTATGGATCGTATCCCCATACTTCCATCCCCAGGCCTTCGGCTGCATTGGCCACCATGGTTCCGATGGCGCCCAGGCCGACAACGCCAAGTTTTTTGCCCATTATTTCGGTGCCGCCGAATTTGGATTTACCCTTTTCGATTAAATCCGGCACCTTATCGCCTTCGCCCACCAGGCTTTTAGCCCATGTGATTCCTTCAACCACTTTGCGGGATGCCAGCAGCATGCCCAGAATCACCAGTTCCTTGACACCGTTGGCGTTTGCGCCCGGTGTATTGAAAACGACGATGCCCTTATCCGAACATTTGTCGATGGGAATATTATTGACGCCGGCGCCGGCGCGAGCAATGGCTTTTAGACTTGACGGCAGGGTCATGTCTTTCATTTCCTTGCTTCTGACCAGAATCCCGTCGGGATCGGGAATATCCGTACGATATTCATACTTTTCCGTAAAAAGGTTGAGTCCTTTTTTCGAAATTTTATTCAACAAATCAATCCGATACATAACTGCCTCCTACTCTTTTGCAATTTATTAGAGAATTCTCTAAAGAGAATATCTTTTTCATTACGTTTTAACAAAAGAAATATAGAATGGATGTTGATGGATGTCAAGAAATCGTTCCCTAATTAAATCTTTTTTAAAAATGGTCGAGAAAACTCCAAATCAGCGGCAAATCTCTTTGCTTCTGACGACTTCAAACAAGCTACATGCTCCTAATTCGCATGCCGTTTGCGCATCTCGGCAACCAAGATTGTTGTTGCCCTGTTTGAAATATGCGGAGCCTCGACACATGTAGGCTTCGGCAAAATTCGGTCTTAGTTTGATGGCCTCGTTGCAATCCTCGTAAGCCAACTGATATTGATCGATTTTACCGTAAGTACATCCCCTATTATAGTAGAACTCGGCAAAAGCCGGACGTAAGCGAATGGCATGATTGTAATCCTCGAGAGCCATTTGAGATTGGCCAAGTGTTTCGTAAGCATAACCCCTGTTGAAATGGTAGTTGGCAAAAGCCGGATGTATGCGAATGGCACTATTATAGTCTTCTATGGCCAATTGATATTGGCCGAGGTTAAAGTAAGCAATTCCTCTGTTGTTATAAGCCTCATCATAATTCGGTTTCATGAGAATGGCCTTGTTATAATGTTCAATAGCCTCTCCGACATAGCCTTTTTCATACATTGCAAGACCAAGGCTTGTATGCGCTAGAAAGTTATTCGGAGTCACTTGAACAGCGTGGCTGAATAAAGAGAAGTTGTTTTCCCAGTAACCGCATTGCTTCCAGGAGATAACGGACATCATGATAAGCAGGGCTATTGCCGCCGGGAATAAAATCTTTTTACGAAATTCTTTGAGCTTGAATAGCAGGGGAATGCCCCAGGCCATCATGATGGCAAGGCCGATGGAAGGCAGGTAATGATAGCGATCAGCCATCGAGAATTCTCCTATTTGACGAATTCCGATAACCAGTGCGATCGTGATCACGAACCAGAACCAGCCGGCAAAAAGATGCGGCAGGCGTCTGGCCGTTAAAATAACGAAGGCGCTGATGACAATGATAAAAAAGGTCGCTCCCAGGATTTGCCATGTTGGAATATGCGACGGGAACGGATAAAAGATTGCCATCTTGTGAGGCCATAACGTTTTTATCAAATAAGTCACAAAGGCAACAGGCGCATTGGCCAGACGGACGTCCAGCGGTAAAAACTGATAAGAAACATTGGTTCCGGGGGTATAAAAAGTTATAAAAACAAGCAGTAATGACAAAACAAACAAAGGCCATTTTTCCTTGATCTGCCACAAAAGCACCTTGCCCTTTTGCGATTCAAAGCGTTTGAGCGGCCAGTAATCCAGCAACATCATAATCACCGGCAACGTAATCACCATGGGCTTACTCATCAACGCCAGGATAAAAGAAACAAGAACCATTCCATATCTTTGGATAACCGGTTTTTCCGTATAATAGACATAGCAGCATAACGTCAACATCCAGAAAAAAGCGCTGAGGACGTCTTTTCTTTCCGATACCCAGGCTACCGATTCCACATGCAGGGGATGCAGAGCAAAGAAAGCGGCGACAAAGGCGCTTTTCCAGAGGGCACCAGTCATGCGGTGAAAGAGCCAGAACAACAACAAGGTGCTGAGAATATGAAAAATAAGGTTGGTGACATGGTACCCGCCGGCGTTGAGGCCGTAAAGCTGGTAATCGAGCATGAACGAAATCCATACCAGAGGATTCCATAAATCAACATGTTTTGTAGAAAAAGCCCAATACAGTCGATCCAGTGTGAATCCAGTCTTGATATGAATATTCTCGGTAATATAAAGATTATCATCAAAGCTGACGAAATCATATTGGTTAACCTGCCAGTAAACGGCAAAGGTAACCAATGCCAGAACAACATATACAAATAAAATTTGTTTTTTGGGATTAAGTTTTATCTTGTTTAACATAGAGATTTACCGTGTGTACGTATATCACACGTTAAGTTAAAGTTCATTCGTCTTTTGATCATTCTCCAGAGATACAAAAAAGGGGTAACGGCAATCGAATACCGTCACCCCTTGATTTCTTTGGTGGGCTGTGTGGGGATTGAACCCACGGCCAATGGATTAAAAGTCCACTGCTCTACCGCTGAGCTAACAGCCCGTTTGATACGTGTTTTTAAGGCGTGACCTATTAACAACAAGTTTTAAATGTGTCAAGCGGAAACTATTATTTATTCAGGAAGGGATCTTCCATCATGATAGTTTCTTCACGGCCCGCTCCTACAGAGATCAGAATGATCCTGGCTTCTGCCAATTCCTCTAAACGCTTCAAATATTTACGCGCGTTGGCGGGAAGTTCGTTCATGTCCTTGGCGTAAAGGATATCTTCTTTCCAGCCGTCAAACTCTTCGTAAACGGGCCGGCATTTCGAAAGCGTCTTCAAACTGGCCGGCGCGGCGTGCGTGTATTCACCGGACGGCGATTGATAACCGACGCATATTTTGATTTTATCCAGGCCGGTTAAGACATCAAGTTTGGTGATGGCCAGCGCGTTGATGCCGGAGACGCGCACCGCCTGTCGCACCAGCACCATGTCCAGCCATCCGCAGCGGCGCTTCCGTCCGGTAGTGGCGCCGAATTCCTGACCGACCTTCTGCATGTGCTCACCGATTTCGTCTTGCAATTCCGTGGGGAAGGGACCTTCTCCGACGCGTGTTGTATAGGCTTTGCAGATTCCCACCACTTTGTTGATGGTGTTTGGTCCGACGCCGCTCCCGCAGGAAGCGTTGGCGGAAACCGTGTTGGAAGACGTTACGTAAGGATAGGTTCCGTGATCGATGTCCAGTTGAGAACCCTGTGCGCCTTCAAATAGAACTTTCTTGCCCTGTTTTATTTCACGATCCAGAATCAGTGACGTATCCGCCACAAAAGGTTTCATCTTTTGGGCATAATCCAGATACTGGCCGGCGATTTCTTTTGCGTCCAGCGGCTTTTCTTTGAAAAAGTTGATCAGCAGGAAATTCTTCTCTTCCAGACTATGGTGAAGCTTTTCCATGAATAAATTTTCTTCATACAGATCGCCGACGCGGATTCCCGTGCGGGCAACCTTGTCTTCGTAGGCCGGACCGATGCCCCGGCCGGTTGTTCCTATTTTTTTGCCGGATATGTGCGCTTCTCTGGCCTGGTCGATGCTGCGGTGATAGGGCATGATCAGGTGCGCTTTTTCGCTGATGAAAAGTTTTGTGTCGGGCGGCAAAAGATTTCCTTGACGTAATTCTTCCAGCTCCTGAAGAAAGACAGCCGGATCGAATACAACTCCGTTGCCGATAATGCATATTTTATTGTCATGCAGAATTCCCGAAGGAATCAGATGCAGAATGGTTTTCCTGCCTTTGACGACCAGCGTGTGGCCGGCGTTATTGCCGCCCTGAAAGCGCGCGATGATATCGGCTTTTTCCGTATAGAGGTCGACAATTTTCCCTTTGCCCTCATCGCCCCACTGAGTGCCTACGATTGCTACATTTGCCATGATAATGTCCTGCTCGTTAAAGGTTTTTAACTTTTTCGTTAAAAACGTTTTCCAGTTCGGCCAGCGCCGTCTTTATATCGGATTCCTCGATGGTCGGACCGCACCAGAAACGGTAACCCGCCGGAGCATCCTTGTAGGAATTGATATCATGAGCAATGTTTTTTTTGCTCAGGTCGGAAGCAATGCTCTTGAGGAACTTGCTCTTCGCGTCATTGTCCATGGCCGCTACTTTCGGATGCGTGACCGACAGACAAACGGACGTGTTGGAGCGTACGCTGGGATCATCTGCCAGAAATTCAATCCAGTCGGTTTTGGCAACCCAGTCGGAGACAACTTTCAGGTTGGCCAGGCTTCTCTTGAACAGACCGTCAAGGCCGATTTTTCCCGCCCAGTCCAAAGCGTCCAGGTAATCTTCCACACAGATCATGGACGGCGTGTTGATAACATCGCCGTCAAAAATGGCTTTGTTGATTTTGTCGCCTTTTTTCAGTCGGAAAATCTTGGGCAGGGGCCAGGATGGCGTATAGGATTCCAACCGGGCAACCGCTCTGGGGCTTAAAATCATCATACCATGCGCGGCCTCACCCCCCAGGCATTTCTGCCAGGAATAGGTCAGAACATCGATCTTGCTCCAGTCGATGTCATTGGCGAAAGCGTAACTGGTGGCATCGCACAGTGACAGGCCTTCACGGTTGGCGGGGATCCAGTTCCAATCGGGAATCCGGACGCCGCTGGTGGTGCCGTTGGCGACAAAAACCACGTCAGTCTTCCAGTCAATCTTGCTCAGATCGGGAAGCTTGCCGTAATCGGCCTTGATGATGGCCGGGTTGAGCTTCAGCTGTTTATTGACATCGGTTGCCCAGCCTTCGGAAAAACTCTCCCAGACCAGAACGGTAACCGGTTTGGGACCCAGAAGTGACCACATGGCGCATTCAAAAGCGCCCGTATCGGAAG
>CAYZRT010000008.1:0-48235 GCA_964480875.1 uncultured Smithella sp.
TCAGAGGCGCTTATCAGAACATTATTCAAGGCGTGAATCGTACATTGGATGAAGTGACTAGTCCAATCAACGAGGCGTCTAAAGCCTTGGAGAATCTGTCTGCCAAGGATATGACAATCCGGATGACCGGTGATTACAAGGGTGATTTTGCCAAGATTAAGGAATCCCTGAATATGGCGGTGGACAACCTGGACAAAGCTTTGCGGCAGGTGGCGATCGGTGCGGATCAGGTGGCCTCGGCAAGCGTTCAGGTGAGCACAGGGGGGCAATCGTTATCACAGGGAGCCAGTGAACAGGCCAGTTCTTTGGAAGAAGTATCCAGCAGTTTGCAGGAAATGTCATCGATGACCAAGCAAAATGCCCTCAATGCCAGAGAGGCCAAAGGCGTTGCGGAGCAGGCTCGCAGCAGTGCTGAAAAGGGAGTGGAAAGCATGAACAGGATGTCGTCGGCGATCAACCAGATTAAATCGTCTTCTGATGCGACATCCAAGATTGTCAAGACGATAGACGAGATCGCTTTCCAGACCAATCTTTTGGCGCTCAATGCCGCCGTGGAGGCAGCCCGTGCTGGTGATGCAGGCAAAGGCTTTGCCGTGGTAGCCGAGGAAGTCAGGAATCTGGCGATGCGCAGTGCCGAAGCGGCCAAAAACACGGCCAGTCTTATTGAAGAAGCGGTTAAAAATTCGGAGAACGGTGTTGTGATCAACTCTGAGGTCTTAGCAAACTTTCAGGAGATTACCGAACGAATCAATAAGGTCAGTCAAGTCGTGGCAGAAATTGCGGCGGCATCCGATCAGCAGGATCAGGGGATCAGCCAGGTGAACAAGGCGGTGGAACAGATGAACCTCTTGACACAACAGAACGCGGCCAATGCCGAGGAATCGGCGAGCGCCGCCGAGGAGATGTCTTCACAGTCTGAAGAAATGCGAAGCATGGTGGCCGGATTCAAACTTACCGGGTCAGGACATTTTATGCAAGGCCTGATTACAAATGAAAAAATAGAACAGTAACAGCACGTCGCAGGGAGGAAATTATATGAAATTAGGTGTAAAACTTGTAGGAATTTTTGCGTTTATCTTTGTGTTTGTAACGGCGATGATGCTTTCGGGAGCTGCGGTAAGAATGAAAGCGTTGCGCATGCTGGATATGAATTATCGCCACTACGTAGATGATATTAAAGATTTCGGAAATCTGAAGGCCGGCCTGGACAAAATAAGCAAGGATTTGTATGCCTATGTTTCGGTACCTTCCGCACGCAGTAATATCCGGGCAAGTATGAAAGAGACGACAGATTCCATTAATCAAATTATAGAAGCCAGCAAGGTTAAAACGACGGATACGGAAGAAGGCAAGCTTTTCTCCGAATTCGATACCGCCTGGCCTGAGATGCAGCGTGGTTATGAGGCTGTGATAAAGGCGGTGGATGAAGGGAAAAATGAAGAAGTTGCCAGCTTGTTGGCTGATAAAAGCTATTTGAGCGAAGTGAGCAAGAAAACCTTTGCGGCGGTTAAAGGTCTTACTGATTACAATATCGGCAAGAATGAAGCGAATATCAAGAAATACGTCAAAGGACGGGGAGGCTGGTCAGGCATCCTGTGGTTATTTTCAGCCTTTGGCGCTATGCTGTTAATACTCTTGGGGGCAATCGTGCACAAAAATGTCACCAATCCCATTAAGAAAATAGTAATGATGATGCAGGATATTGAGAAAGGACATCTTTCCAAAAGATTAAAAATGAACAGGAAGGATGAACTGGGCAGCTTGAGCAGATCCATTGATAAGTTTGCGGAAAACATTCAGAAAAACATCGTGTACAGCATGCAGCAGATATCAGAAGGTAATATTGATGTAAAGCCCGCTATAACGGATGACAAGGATGAGATTGGACCGGCGCTGAATAAAATGATTAATGCTATAAGCTTGATGAGTAATGATATAGAGAGATGTTTTCATATCGCACTGGATGGCAATCTTCAAAACAGAGCGGATGCAACACCCTACCAGGGAACATATCAGAAAATCATTCAAGGGTTTAACGATACGCTCGATGCGGTAATGCGTCCGATAAACGAAGCAGCCATAACGCTGAGGAAAGTCGCGGACAAGGATATGACAGCCCGGATGCTGGGGGATTACAAAGGGGATCATGCCAGAATTAAAGAATCCATTAATATGGTTGTTGAGAATCTCGATAAGGCTCTGCAGCAGGTGGCGATTGGCGCGGATCAGGTGGCATCGGCAAGTCTGCAAGTCAGCAGTGGCGGACAATCCCTGTCACAGGGAGCCAGTGAACAGGCCAGTTCTCTGGAGGAGATTTCCAGCTCTCTGCAGGAAATGTCATCCATGACGAAGCAAAACGCGCTTAACGCCAGAGAAGCAAATGGCGTTGCGGTGGCAGCCCGGGATAGCGCTCAAAAAGGAGTGGAGAGCATGAGCCGGATGTCTTTGGCGATCAATCAGATCAAATCATCATCCGACGCCACAGCCAGGATTGTCAAAACCATTGATGAGATAGCCTTTCAGACCAATCTTTTGGCGCTCAATGCCGCCGTGGAGGCAGCCCGTGCTGGTGATGCAGGCAAAGGCTTTGCAGTGGTAGCCGAGGAAGTCAGAAATTTGGCAATGCGCAGCGCTGAGGCGGCCAAGAACACGGCCAATCTGATAGAAGAAGCCGTCAGGAATTCGGAGAATGGCGTATCAATCAATTCTGAAGTTTTGAAGAATTTCCAGGAGATTACAGAGAAGATCAACAAGGTCAGTCAGGTCGTGGCCGAAATTGCGGCGGCATCAGATCAGCAGGATCAGGGGATCACCCAGGTCAACAGAGCGGTGGAACAGATGAATCTCTTGACACAGCAGAACGCGGCCAATGCCGAGGAATCGGCGAGCGCTGCAGAAGAGATGTCTTCGCAGTCGGAGGAAATGCGCAGCATGGTGGCCGGGTTTAAACTGACCGCTGCAAGTGATTTTACGAAGACGATTGGTGCCGGTGGCCAATCCGGTCACATGATACCGGATTTCAAGGCAGGAAAAAAAGGAGGCAAGGCCATATCCGGACTTCATCCCGATCCCCGTAAAGTGATACCATTGGATGAAAAAGATCATGACGTGTTACAGAAGTTTTAATGAGACCCAAATTTCGGAAACGAACAACAACCTAAATACCCTAAAGGGCACCGTGGGGTCACTATAGGCCGAGCGGGATAAATGTGGGTCTAATTAAACGGATTAGAAACGAATTTTGTTAAACTGAAAAATTGTTTCTAGAAAGACAATAAAAATATTATGGATTCAGTTTTAAATAATGTTTCGGTTGATCATTATTCTTTAAAACTTTCGTCGCATCAGTTTGAAAAAATCAGCAGACTGGTTTATCAAATTTCCGGTATAGATCTTCACGAAGGGAAGGAAGAACTGGTCAAAGCAAGACTCTTGAAACGACTCAGGCATTTGAGAATTTATGATTTCAATCAATATCTCAAATATATAGCCAACGATAAAAGCGGAGTGGAAATTGGCGCAATGGTGGACATCTTGACCACCAATAAGACCAATTTTTTCAGAGAACCCGAGCATCTTGATTTTTTAAAACATGAGATCATTCCCCATTGGGGAAAGGGTCCGGTTAGAATCTGGAGCGCCGGCTGCTCTTCGGGTGAAGAACCTTACTCCATCGCGATTGTTTTAAATGAATCTATTTCCGATATCATGCAGCGAGATGTTAAAATTCTGGCTACCGATATTTCGGACAGAATGATGGAGAAAGCTCGTCAGGGTCTTTATGATGAGGAAAGTTTAAAAGAAATATCACCGCATTTGAAACTTAAATATTTTCATAAGACGGGAGTCGGCGCAGGACATAAATATAAAATTATTCCCCGATTACAGTCCATGATTAGTTTTGCCAAGCTTAATCTGATGGAGGACTGGCCGATGAGGGGGCCGTTTGACGTGATCTTCTGTCGCAACGTCATGATTTATTTCGACAGACCGACACAAGAAAATCTGGTTAAAAAATTTTGGCACATGTTGAGAGAAGGCGGTTACCTCTTGGTAGGTCATTCAGAGAGCTTAAGCTTTCTTGCCCATGAATACCGCTATCTGATGCCTGCCGTATATCAAAAGATAAGACCGGCGCTTAAAGTACATAAGAAGCATGTCGAGTCAAAGGGAAAGTAGTATTTTATGGTTTACACGGTAGGCGTTGCCGATCTCAAAATGTCCGAAGATGTTGAAGACTTATTAATTACCTATGCGTTAGGCAGTTGCCTGGGAATAACGGTGTATGACTTCAGAACAAAGAGGGCGGCTTTGCTTCACTGTATGCTGCCTGATTCCAATCTGGATACAAAAAAGGCGGAAGGAAATCCCTGTTTATATGTCGATAGTGGAATGAAATTTATGCTGGACAGCTTTTATCGGAAAGGTTCCCGTAAACATGACCTTGTGATTCGAGTGGCCGGAGGCTCCAGTTCAAAAGTTAATGAAGAGGAGGATTTTTTTAAAATCGGCCGCCGCAATTTTGTAAGTTTACGCAAATATTTGTGGGATGAAGGACTGTTGCTAAAATCTTATGACGTTGGTGGATACAGCTCTCGCACGGTTACTGTAGAAGTCGCAAATGGGAAAATGATCATCAAATCACATGGCTATCTGAGGGAGCTGTAAATTGGTGTTTGAGTTAAAAAACAAACAAAAAATAAGACAGGAGACAGAATATGAGCTTAAATATTCTCGTGGTTGATGATAGCGCGGTTATGCGTTCCATCATCATCAAAACACTGAAAATGACAGGCCTGCCTTTGGGTGATATCTGGGAGGCAAAAAACGGGGAGGAGGGCCTGAAATTATTAGGTGAAAAATGGATCGATCTTGCCTTGGTGGATATACACATGCCGGTTATGGATGGGGAAGAAATGATCAATCACCTGAGAGATAACGAACAGTATGCGAACCTTCCAGTGATTGTCATCAGTTCGGAAAGTGATCCCCATAAAATAGAGATGATACACAAAAAAGGTGCTACCTTTATCCACAAACCTTTTAAACCGGAAACGTTAAAAGAAGTCATGATAGCCATTACGGGGGTGAGCAATGAAAAAGAAGATTGAGGCCGTTTTGGAAGAAGCATCGATTAAAACGTTTGAGGACATCTGTTTTATGTATCTTGAACCGGAGCTCAAAGATTCACAGAAAAATTTAGAGCTGGAGGCTATGACTGAAGTTAGATTTCGAGGTGATTTTTCCGGTAAACTGATCATTGAGAGCAGAGGCGATTTAGTTACTGCGGCTGCCGCTAATATGTTGAGCAATGACCATCCCAGCCTTCAGCAGCAAATGGACGCTCTTGGAGAAATTGCCAATATCATATGCGGGAATATCGTTCCCTCTCTTGGCCGGAGAAAAGGAAAAGGGAACAAAATTGAAAGTCCCAGGTTTTTGAGCAAAGATGAGTTGCTGAAAGAAGAAAAAGGGACGCCTTTGGCTGAAGTGACCTTGAATTTTAATCAGGGAAGAGCTGACATCAAGCTTTTTGTGGATAATTATAATCCGGTGAAGGAGATAACAGATTGATTAAAGTTTTAATTGTAGACGATTCCGCTCTGGTTCGCAAAGTGCTGACGGAAGAACTATCCCGCTACAGCGATATCGAGGTGGTAGGAGGGGCTATTGATCCGTACGTTGCGCGAGACAAGATTGTCCGGCTAAAGCCCGATGTCATTACCCTGGACATTGAAATGCCCCGGATGGATGGCCTGTCATTTTTGTCCAAATTAATGAAATTTTATCCGATGCCGGTCGTGGTCGTCAGTTCTTTAACTCCTCAAAACAGTCAAAACGCAATTAGAGCATTGGAACTGGGAGCCGTGGAAGTCATTTGCAAACCAGGATCCAGTTTGTCCACGACGGATATTTCCAAGCAATTGGTTGACGCCATTCGCACGGCAGCTCGTGCGAAAATAGCCAGAAGAACATCATTGGTTGAGCCGGCGGATAAAGAAAGCAGTTCCGCATATAAGATTCAACTGAAAACCACTCATAAGGTTATCGCCATTGGCGCTTCTACAGGAGGAACAATAGCCATCGAAAATATTCTGACCAGGATGCCCATGAACATTCCCGGTATTTTGGTTGTGCAGCATATGCCGGAATATTTTACGGCCAGTTTTGCTGAACGACTGAATACGCTATGCAAAATTGAAGTGCGGGAGGCCAAGGACGGTGATACCGCTGGTCCGGGGCTGGCCCTGATAGCCCCCGGCGGCCATCATATGCTTTTGGAACGCAGCGGAGCTTTTTACAATGTCAGAATCAAGGGCGGTCCCATGGTGCATCATCAGAAGCCCAGTGTGGATGTCCTTTTTCATTCGGTGGCTAAAAATGCCGGTGCCAATGCGATGGGGGTTCTGCTGACCGGTATGGGCGCCGATGGCGCTGACGGCCTTTTGGCCATGAAGCAAAATAAAGCTTATACCATTGCCCAGGACGAGGCCACTTCGGTCGTTTATGGAATGCCCGGAGAGGCGGTTCATTTGGGAGCCGCCTGTGATGTTTTACCTCTGGGTGAAATTTCCAACCGAATCATAAAGCGATTGTCCGGGGAAGAAAAAAGCAAAGAATAAGAAGGACGATTTCGGAGTAAAAAAAATTTCTTTATTGTTTGTCAATCCTTGTGGTCGTTATTATTCAATTTTAGTCCCCGTTTTTTGGTATTAAGCCGAAATATTTTATCAAAGACCTGAACTTGGGTTACGCCCTGGTGAAGCGTGAAATGTGATGTTATCTACACGGGAGAAGGGAAGAGAGTATTATCGTGAGAAAAAAAATCCAATCCGGCAAGCGCATATCGAAATTTAAAACCAGCAAACCACTTACTCTTCGGACATTAATGCTTGAAGATTCGGAAGACGACATACTGCTTATCATGCGTCATCTCAAAAAGAGCGGATACAATCCCTTATATGAAAAAGTGCAGACCGCTGACACAATAAAAAAAGCCCTTCAGGAAAGAAAATGGGACATTATTCTTTGCGATTATACCATGCCGAAATTCAGCGCTTCCGCGGCGATTGCCCTGCTGAAAAAACTAAAGATAGATATCCCGATTATTATCGTATCCGGGACGATAGGCGAGGAAAAGGCCATAGAATGCATGCGTTCAGGCGCTCATGATTATATCATGAAATCGAACTTATCCCGTCTTGCTCCCGCAATTGTCAGGGAATTAAAACAGACAAAAGTAAGAAAAAAACAAAAAAGAACGGAAGAGAAACTATACAAAGAGAAGCAACTCTTCAGGACTCTGGCAGAACAATCCTCAGACATTATTGTGCTTGTGGATTCAGAAGGAAAGGTTGTCTATGAGAATCCGGCAGTGGCTGTATCGCTGGGTTTGAAACCTGAGGAAAGAATCGGGAAAAACGTATTTGAAATGCTGCATCCTGACGACTTGAAGGATGTAAAGGATTCCTTTACTGCATTATTTAGAGATAAAAACCTTACGCTCAACCGAAAAAGGGAAGTGCGTCTGCATCACAGGGATGGAAGCTGGCGTACATTCGAAATCGCCGCGAGCAATCTGGTCAGGAATGATGTTATTGAAGCTGTTATTGTTAACCTGCGTGACATTACTGAAAGGAAGCAGGTGGAGGGCGCTCTGTTTGAGCGTGAAAGGCAATACAAACTTATTGCTGAAAAAATGACCGATATCATCTGGATTGCAGACATAGATTTGAATCTTTCCTATATCACTCCATCGGTATATCAAGTGCTGGGATTTACACAGGAAGAAGCAAAGAAGCAAACGCTCGAAGAAAAGCTTACGCCAGATTCATTAGCTTATGGCATGGAAGTATTAGCCAGAGAGCTAGATATCGAAAAGAAAGGGCGGGGGGATGCCAATAGAACGGTTAACATAGAGTTGGAATATTATCACAAGGATGGCTCCACCCGTTGGTTGGAGTCGATCATCAGCGGACTTCGCGATGATCAAGGTGTTTTGACCGGCCTTCACGGTGTTGTCAGAGATGTCACCAGTCGTAAAGAGTCACAGGATGCGTTGCGTACTTCCGAAGAGAAGTTCTTAAAGGCTTTCCGGTATAACCCCAGCGCCATGAGCATCTCTACCGTCAGTGAAGGACGCTACATTGATGTTAATCATGCCTATCTCAAGACCTTTGGATATCAAAGAGAAGAAATTATCGGCCGCACGTCAACCGATATAAATCTCTGGGTGGACTTGGCTGAACGGAATGCAATGATTCGGGGACTTGCCGAGACGGGCAAGGTCAATAATATTGAACTACGAACCCGCGACAAGCAGGGCAACATTCACTGGTTGCTTACATCGGCGTCACTGATTAAAACAGGCGGAGAATCCTATCTTCTGACCCAAAGCGTGGATGTTACCGACCGCAAGCGTGCGGCAGAAGCCCTCAACGCCGCGAATAAACAATTGCAGGACATTATCGAATTCCTTCCCGACGCCACCCTGATTGTCGATAAGGATAATAAACTCATTGCCTGGAATCGTGCCATAGAAGAAATGACCGGTATACCCAAGGCGGCAATCATAGGTCAGGATTATCATCAAGCCTCGATTCCTTTCTACGGCGAGGTACGCCCGTTCCTGATGGATTTAGTCGGTATGGATGACGCGGAACTGGCGGCTAAATATTCCAATGTGAGACGCGTTGGCTCCGCTGTTCACGCGGAGGTGTTTACGCCCGCGCTTTATGATAACAGAGGAGCACATGTTCTTGCGGTAGCCAGCCCGCTTCTTGACGATGCCGGCAATATCGTCGGCCTCATCGAATCGATCCGGGACATCACATTGAAAAAGCAGGCGGAATTACAAAGAGAATCTGCGCTCGAATCGCTGCGACAGAGTGAGGAATTATATACAAAACTGGTGAATTCCATTCCTGATGTTATTGTTCAGACCGACCTGGAAGGAAATGTCATCTTCGTGAACGATAAAACCCTTCATATCAGTGGTTACAGCAGGGAAGAAATGATCGGTCGAAAACTGCACTCGTTTGTATCTCCCGAATACAGGGAAGAAGCCCTAAAAAATAAACAATTAATGCTGGAAAACAAGGCAGGTCCCCGGGAATATAACCTGTTGGCGAAAGACGGAAGAAAAATTCCCTTCGATATTAACGGCGATGTCTTGCGTAATGAGGAAGGAAGGCCTTATGGTTTTGTCAATGTCTGTCGCGATATTAGTGAACGCAAGCGCGTGGCAAAAGAGTTGCATGAGCAGGAAGAACGTTTGCAAAGCATTAACCAAAATCTGCCGGGAGTTATTTATCAGTTCTACGCCAGGGATGATGGAGAATACGGATTTAGCTACATCAGCGAACCTTTGGATGAATTTTCAAAAATGGTTATAGGAGATACTCCGCCAAATCTGGATACTTTTTTTGAGTCATTTTTTTTACGTGTTTGTGAAGAAGACAGAGAGAGACTTTTGCTTTCCATTAAAAAAGCGGTGGATACAGTATCGCCCTGGAATTTTGAAGGTCGGGTCTCTGAATCATCAGGTGAATTGATTTGGTTTCAGGGATTCTCTGTGCCGAAGCGCCTTGATGACAGGGTGATATTCAATGGTATTCTGCTGAATATTAATGAACGTAAATTAGCGGAAGAAAAATCCCGTCAATCCGAAGAGAAATTCCATAAAATATTTATGACCACGCCAAACGCTGCATCACTTACGCGTTTAAGAGATGGGCTTCTTATTGATGTCAATAAAAGTTTTGTGAATATCATCGGATCAACGCGGGCAGAGGTTATAGGGAGGAACGTAACGGAACCACCCCTCAATTTCTGGGTTGATCCGTCAGAACGGGATTTGATGGTGGCAGAGTTGAAATCGGGAAAGGATATTGTTCAGGGTGAATTAAAATTCCGGCGCTACGACGGCACTGAACGCTTCGGTATTTACGCGACCCGTCCAATTAATATTGATGGTGAAGAATGCCTTATATTTATCTTACAGGATGTTACCGAACGCAGACAGGCTGAAGAAAAATTCCGGAAAATATTCATGACATCGCCGGATTTAGTAGGCATTACAAGGTTAAAAGATGGTCTTATCACTGACGTTAACAAAGGATTCGAAAACATCAGTGGCTGGAAGAGGGAAGAAGCCATTGGCACAAAGTCATCTGAACCACCGCTTAGTTTTTGGGTAGTTGCGGCGGACAGGGAGTTAATGGTAACGGACTTGAAAGCGGGCAGGGATATCACGCATCGTGAAATAAAATTCCGGCGTAAAGATGGCTCCATAGGAATCGGCATCTATTCTGCCCGTCCCATGAACGTCGATGGTGAAGATTCTCTTATTTTTATCATGCAGGATATTACTGAACAGAAGCGGATGGAGAAGGAACTGGCGTTGTCTGAGAAAATGAAATTAATGGGTCAGCTGGCCTCGGGCGTGGCGCATGAGGTGCGTAACCCGCTTCATGCCATTCAGGCGATCAGTGAGGCCATGGCCATCGATGTGGATGAAAAATCTGATTACAAAGAATATTTGACCCATATTAAGGCTCAGGTCGCACGCCTTTCCCATCTGATGAATGACTTGCTGGAATTAAGCAAGCCAATCCAGCCTTCGCAACTTAGCAAAGTATTAGTTGCGGAGATTGCCACCGAGGCTCTAAGAAACTGGTTGGAATCACATTATCAATTATCTCAACAGATAAAAATTGTGAATAAGTTGAAATCAGATGACGTGGTGATGGTTAATCTAAATAAAGTGCAGCAGGTGATAATCAATTTATTAGATAATGCTGTTCAGCACAGTTCCAGGGATGAAGAGATATTTCTGGAAGTTGACAAGACTTCTGAAAATTATATTATGATAAAAATTGTAGACAAGGGCATGGGGATGAAGTCCGAAGATCACTCCAGAGTTTTTGAACCTTTTTATACAACTCGAAAGAGCGGCACAGGTTTGGGCTTAAGTATTTGCAAACATATTATCGAAAGCCACGGTGGTGCGATAGCGTTAGTGAATAATGAAAACGCCCCGGGCTGCACCGCCTGGTTCACTCTTCCTGTTTGTAGCGATAAGGAGCATTGATGAAACCGATAGTCTTACTGATTGATGATGAACCTTCCGTCCAGTTCGGATTCCAGGCCTATCTCAATAAAACCGGCTATGAGGTTCAAACAGCCGGCAGTATCGCCGAGGCCGGACAAAAGCTTACTCAGGGAAGTTTTGATGTCATATTGCTGGATCTTTCATTACCCGATGGTAACGGTCTGGATTTGATTTCCGAGATTCGCCAAAACCATCCGGAAGTAGCTTTGGTGGTTATCACGGGCAGATCAGACGTGCCTGTTGCTGTCAAAGCTATGCAGCTGGGGGCCGATAATTTTTTGACCAAACCGGTGGATATGAATGAATTGAATGTTTATCTGGGGAAGAGCGTCGAATTAAAAGGGCTGCGCAGCAAAGAAATGACTAGAAAAAGGCTGGACAAACGATCGGAACCTTATTTTGGAAAAAGTCCGGCTATCAAAAGAGTCATGGCAATGGCCGATGCCGCTGCCGGTAATGACACAACCATTGCAATTTATGGACAAACCGGTACAGGGAAAGGCGTGTTGGCGAGATGGATTCATGAGCACAGTTCCCGGAACTCCGGATTTTTTGTAGAGGTCAATTGTTCGGCCCTCAGGGGCGATCTTTTGAGCAGTGAATTGTTCGGCCATGCCAAGGGAGCATTTACGTCTGCCCATCAAGACAAGCAGGGACTTTTAGAGGTTGCTGACGGCGGTACATTGTTTCTGGATGAAATTGGAGACATGGACCTTTCAGTTCAGGCACAGTTCTTAAAAGTAGTCGAAGAAAAACAATATCGCCGGATGGGCGACGTTAAATTGCGCCAAAGTAATTTCCGCCTGATCTGCGCTACCAACCAGGATCTTTTATCCAATACTAAAAATGGATGCTTCCGCATGGATCTGTATTACCGCGTCAACGTTTTTACCATCAATCTACCAACCTTGAAAGAACTAGGAAACGATATTGAAGGTCTGATTCTTCATTTGCTGAAAAGTCTCAATTATAAAGACACAAAGGTTCCTCAAGATGTACTGCATCTTCTTAGTGGCTATAGTTGGCCCGGCAACATCAGGGAACTAAGAAACGTGCTGGAAAGAGGTTTGATACTGGCCGATGGAAATGAATTGGCGCCGTCGCATTTTACAGGCCTCGATTTATCTTCAGCGGAAATGCCCCTGGAAAACAAGGAATCATCGATTGAAAATGCCGAGATGTTGCAGATCAAGCGGGTCATGGAACAGTGCAGCGGTGACACCGAAGCTGCGTCTAAAATGTTAGGAATATCCCGTCCTACATTGTACCGTAAAATAAAAAAATATAATTTAACAAACCCCTAAACCTTTAAATTTTCTTCCGCATAATTTATCATCCGCCATTATCATTTTTGAGAAATGTTTATCAAAAATGATAATTATCTTTAATGGCCATTTATCCGTTTCTTTATAAACTCAAATAGATGTATCGGAAAAACTTCCTGGCATGGAATTTGAAACTTAACGATTACAGAATCGCTGAAATGAAAAATCAGGAGTTGCGAATGAAGCAAAGAATTTTGATCGTTGATGATGAGAAAGCAATTTTGCTGGCCCATAAAAAATTACTGAAGAGCTCAACCGTTGATGTGGATACGGCCGAGTCCATTAATGAGACGCAAGACCTTCTGAAAAGAAATATTTATAACGCCGTAATCGTGGATCTCCGGCTGACCGGCATTGAAGGGGAGGAAGGATTGGAAATAATAAAATCAGTGAAACAATTCTATCCACAAACCAAAGTGATTCTGGTTACCGGTTATGGAAGCACTGCTGTGATGGAGAAAGCTTATGCTTTAGGCGCGGCTTTTTATTTTGAAAAACCGGTTTCCAGTGAAATTTTGAAAATTGCTTTGAAGAGCCTGGACATCGGTTAAAGCCGGTGGCTGGCGATGAAGCATCATAAGTAACAAACAAGTCCATTTATAGGAGGTGGAAGAATGAATCAAACAACTGCAATCATGGGAAATCAATCCGAAAATGTTGATTCCCGGGCCGGTAAATACCTGACCTTTTTCCTGGCAGGCGAGGAATATGGGGTGGAGATCCTCAAGGTTCAGGAAATTATCGAACGGATGCCGATCACACCGGTGCCGCTGACCTCCACGTATATACTGGGGGTTATCAACCTGCGTGGCAAGATCCATCCGGTCATGGATATCAAGGTAAAATTTGGCATGGACCAGACCCGGATTACCGACGAAACCTGCATCATCGTCATCAAGACGTCTACCTTAATGATGGGCATTCTGGTGGACAAGGTATCGGAGGTGGTAGACGTGGTTTCCCAAGATATCGAGGATACGCCGTCCTTTGGGGCGGACGTGAATCCCGAATATCTTTTGGGTGTGGGTAAGACCGGCGGACGAGTGCGACTGCTTCTGGATATCGAAAAGGTCATTACAGCAACTGATGTCATCAATTTGAAAAAAGCAGCCGGTGGAGAGCATTAAGGGATGAAGAGCGAATCCCCAAAAGAGAAATAAATAACCGAACTAATAATGAAAAGGAGGAGAATCATGTTTAACAATATAAAAGTAGGAACCAAGCTGATCGGGAGCTTTTTAGCCGTGGTGGTCATTCTGGCGATCGTAGCCATGATCGGATATTTCAATATCAAGTCAATAGCCGGCCGGGGCAATGTCATGTACAAACAAAACACCGCCGCAATTGAAGAGATGGGCGCCATCAACGCCAGCCTGGAAAAAATGCGGGGAGATATTTACCGTTATCTTTCTGTGCCGGCTGAACGCGACAAAATGTCCCAGAGTATAAACGAAAATATGAATTTCGTGACCGACACTATGAAAAACTATAAAGCGAGAGATATCGGGTCCGATGAGAAGAAGATTATCGCTGATTTCGACGCCGCATGGCCGGAAATGCAGCGCGGTTATAAAGAACTATTGAAGATGGGATCTGAAGATAATAATGTCGAGGTTGACCGCTTGCTGGCCGATGGAAGTTACGTAATAGAAGCCAGGAAGCAAACCTTTGCTGCGGTCAAGGGATTAAATGAATTCAATCGTAAAAGCGCCGAAGCGGCCAATCAAGCTAACGGCGACGCCGCTTCTAAAGCTTCCGCCGTGGTGCTTATCGCCTCTATCTTAGCAGTGGCGGTGGCTTTGACACTGGGCCTCGTATTGACGATGTCCATTACCAACCCCTTGAAAAAGGCTTTGGTGATGATTCAGGAATTGGGGAAAGGACACCTTTCCGATCGATTGAACATTAACCGCAAAGACGAGATAGGAGCCTTGGCCAAGGCCATGGATCAGTTCGCCGATGATCTGAAAAGATACGTAGTAATCGGGATGCAAAAAATAGCGCAAGGCAATATTAACATAGAAACCCCGATGATGGATGAAAGAGATGAAATCGGTCCGGCCATAAAAATGATGGTGGTAAACATAGGTAATCTGGTCAAAGAAATGAATATGTTGACCAAGTCGGCCCTGGAAGGCAAATTAGATATCCGTGGCAGCGAACAGGCTTTCCCGGGTTCTTATCAGGATATCGTTTCAGGTGTTAATAAAACTCTGGATGCGATCATGGGACCGATCAACGAAGCGTCGGATGTCTTGGTTCGCATAGCCAATAAGGATATGACCGCCCGCGTCAAAGGCGAGTACAAAGGCGACCATGCGAAGATTAAAGAATCCCTTAATATGGCGGTGGCGAATCTGGATAAGGCGCTGCAACAGGTAGCCATTGGAGCGGAACAGGTAGCATCGGCCAGTGTTCAGGTAAGCACCGGAGGACAGTCGTTGTCTCAAGGCGCCAGCGAGCAGGCCAGTTCACTGGAAGAAATCTCCAGCAATCTGCAGGAGATGTCATCCATGACCAAGCAGAATGCCATGAATGCCAAGGAGGCCAAAGGTGTGGCGGAACAGGCAAGAGAAAGCGCCGATAAGGGGGTAGAAAGCATGAACCGGATGTCCTCGGCTATCAACAAGATCAAAACGTCATCCGATGCCACAGCGAAGATAGTCAAAACCATCGACGAGATTGCCTTCCAGACGAACCTTCTGGCGCTCAATGCCGCCGTAGAGGCCGCCCGTGCCGGAGATGCGGGCAAGGGATTTGCTGTTGTTGCCGAAGAAGTGAGGAACCTGGCGATGCGAAGCGCGGAGGCAGCCAAAAACACAGCCAACCTGATCGAAGAGGCAGTTAAGAATTCGGAGAACGGAGTGAACATCAACTCCGAGGTCTTGGCGAACTTCAGGGATATCACCGATAGAATCAACAAGGTCAGTCATGTCGTGGCGGAAATTGCCGCGGCCTCTGATCAACAGGATATGGGCATAGGACAGGTTAATAAGGCAATAGAACAGCTCAATCAGGTGACGCAGCAGAACGCCGCCAATGCGGAAGAATCGGCCAGTGCGGCGGAAGAGATGTCCTCGCAGTCCGAGGAAATGCGCAGCATGGTAACCGGATTCAAACTGAACGGTTCGGGGCATTTCACTCAGGCTCTTTTGTCTGACAGACAAGCGGGGCAGGAGTTGCAGAAATCGGCAACGGGTAAAAAAGGCGACAAAGCCCTGTTAGGCCTTCAACCCGATCCCCGCAAAATGATACCGTTGGATGATCGGGATTACAATATCGCAAGTAGTTTCTAAAACGATCAACGAACCCCTCTCTCTCCCTTGTGAAAGGGAGAGAGAAAAAGGGTAATGTGCTTTATGAAAAACGAAACAGAGAATATAGCTGTAAGTAACAGGTATGTTAGGACGGTACAAAAGAAAACACCATCTTCGAGAGAAGATACGGAAGCATCCCTTCTTGCTTCTGAAGAAATGTTTTCATTAGCCTTCAAGTATAGTCCTAATGGCATATGCGTATCTACCGTGCGCGACGGGCGTTATGTGGAAGTCAACGATGTTTACAGCAATTTTCTTGGATACAGTAGGAAAGAACTCATTGGCCGTACTTCATCGGATATAAATTTGTGGGTAGATATAGCCGAACGAGACGCTTTGGTGCGGCAGGTTTTTCAAAACGGGAGCGTCGTTGGGTTTGAATTAAGATTTCGTGATAAAGATAGCAATATTCACTGGGGATATGTATCCGCTGCGCTGGTTACCATCAGAGGAGACTCATATATTCTCACTCAGACCCAGGACATAACTGAGCAGAAAAAAATAGAAAAAGAACTGCAGCAAACTCTAAGTAACCTGAAAAAAGCGATTAACACTACAATTCAGGTTTTGATATCGGCTTTAGAATCGAGAGATCCCTATACGGCAGGTCACCAATGTCGGTCGGCCAATTTGGCTTGTGCCATCGCTGCGGAGATGGGATTACCTCAAGAAATAATTGAGGGAATTTTTATGGCAGGGATCATTCATGACATCGGTAAATTGTCTATTCCTGCTGAGATATTGACTAAACCTTCAAAACTCATCAAAATTGAAATGTGTATAATAAAGGAGCACTGTCGGAATGGATATGAAATGTTGAAAAATGTTGAATCTCCCTGGCCGCTGGCGGAAATAGTATACCAGCATCATGAACGAATGAATGGCACAGGTTATCCAAGACATTTAAAAGGAGAAGAAATTCTTTTGGAAGCAAGAATTCTCTCTGTGGCCGATGTTGTGGAGGCTATGGCGTCCCATCGTCCTTATCGTGCGTCACTGGGTATTGACGCGGCCCTTGGAGAAATAGAAAAAAACAAAGGGATTCTTTATGACACTGCTGTCGCGGACGTCTGTCTGAGATTGTTTCGGGAAAAAAATTATCAGCTTATAGAGGTAGAGAATAGAGGGGTATGTGTTGTTTGAGAATTCATGAAAAAACATTTTTTGTATATCAGTATATGCAAACCACTTTGTAAAAGTTTACATCAATGTCGGTGCAATAAACTAACATCATTCAGTTGATCAAATCATGTTCCAGCCATTTGTTTAAGAGCGTTGTTTCCCTTTCTTTCCATTGAGGCGAAAAACGGATTTGTAAAAAAGATTCATAAAGGTGGTCGATTGTTTTTGCCGCATTTTCGATAAGGTAAATACGCTCCAGCAGGCTTCCTTCGGGATCTTCCGGAGGATCCTGCCAGTCGGCAACGGGCAGTTTCAGGGACTGAAAATGGAAAAAATCCGCCTTGAGGGTGAATTCCCATTCGTTTTTATCCTGAACCAGTTTGATTCCCGCTTCTTTGACCTTTTTCCCTTGGCGGATAGCTTCCTTTCCTTCTTTGAGTTCGGCATGAAGGCCATGGCAGACAACGCCCTGGGAATATTCGCCTTCACCCGCTTCCAGAGCCACTCTTTTTAGAAAATGGAGTTCTATTTCCTCCTTGTTCGGCAGTTTTATTCTCCCATTGCGTTCTTCCGATTTAAACCACAACCACGTTAAAAATTCACGGCCAACCCAAGAAGATTTTTCTGTGGATTCAGAATCTTTTGTGATCAGGTCATTTTCCTGTGGTGAAAAACGTTTAAGAGTCAATGAAAAGGTTTTTTTAAAGAACTCGACGAAATCGTCAGCGACGCTGTCGGAAAGTGAAGAAAAATAAAGCGTGTTGTTACTGACCGACCAGCAAACATCATAAAAAGAAGGTATGGGGTCCAGTTTGGTCAGCAGTTCCAGTTTGACCTTGTCTTTCATGCTTTCGACCGCCTGTTTGTTGAGTCTGCTTTTGCCGCTTTCGGCAAGAAGGTGTCTTTCCGCTTCCATGAGTTTTATTTTCAAAAGTTTTGAGGGAATCAGCTTACGGTCAATGCGCAGAGAAAAGATAAGATAATCGCCAAGCGCATAATTTGCTTTTTCAAAGTCGGTATCCAGTATATCGGTGAGAGAAACCCATCCCATTCTCTTTTCTTCCGTTGTTTTGGGAGAATCTTTATAGGCATTGGAGCGAATCCGGCTGTTAACAAAATTCAAAAATGCCTGTGGTAATTGACCTTCAACCTGAAAACGTGAAAAAGTAAAACTTCCCTTGAGTAGTCCCATGATTCATACCTCATTTTGGTTGCAGGCTATAGTATAGCGGTTCAAATGTGTCAAGGTTATCTTGTGCGCTTTATCTGAAAATCGAATCATTTTATAAATATATCCCTGAAATATTTATCCGTGGACAGAGAATTTTTTTTGTGTTAGTGACCTTCGTAATTCAAGGATTAAATTGATGAAAATTAAAAAAATAGGCATTACCGCCAACATTGAAAAAGAAAAAATTGCCGATCATGTCAGGTCATTAAAAAAATGGCTGGAAGACAAGGGTGTCAACGTGTTTCTGGAAATGGAAATTTCCAAAAAAATTGCTCACAGCAACGGGTGGAAATGGAACGAACTGGCGCGAAACGCTGAAATGGTTGTAACGCTGGGCGGAGACGGCACGATGCTCCGCACGGCGCGTCATCTGGCTGGTCACCGGGTTCCTATTTTAGGCATCAATATGGGTAATTTTGGTTATCTTACCGAAGTGAATCTCAATGAGATACATTCGACTTTGGAACTCATGATTCAGGGAAAATTCCGTACGGAAAAAAGGATGATGCTGGATGTTGTTGTGGAGCACGGGAAAACCGTTTCTCATGTTGGCAGTGTTTTAAATGATGTGGTTATTAATCGCGGTGACTTGTCGCGGATGAACGAACTGGAAGTGGAAGTCAACGGCGCGTATCTGACAACCTATAAAGGAGACGGTCTTATCGTTTCCACGCCGACAGGTTCAACCGCTTATTCACTTTCCGCGGGAGGTCCCATCGTCTTTCCGGGGAAAGATTTAATTATTATCAATCCCATTTGTCCCCACACCCTGACCAATCGCCCGATCATTTTTTCCGACGATGCCAATTTGAAAATAACGCTCTGGTCCAAGGATAGAGGCGCCATGCTGACTTTGGATGGACAACGGTCCCACAAAATAAAATCAGGTGATGCCGTGATGGTGAAAAGATCGAAACATCCCATCATGCTGGTGCTTTCTCCATATCGCAGCTATGCGGAAATCCTGCGTTCCAAACTGGGTTGGGGCGATTTACCTCCGGGGGCAAAAAAACGAAAAAATGCTTAATGAACTGAGCATTAAAAATTTTGCTATTATTGATGAACTTCACGTTTCTTTTGGTGAAGGGCTGAATGTTATTTCCGGCGAAACGGGCGCCGGCAAATCAATTATTATCGGCGCGGTCAGTTTGCTTCTGGGAGACCGGGCGACAACGGATTTGATCAGAACCCAGGCCGACACGGCAACGGTCGAAGCCGTCTTTGATGTCTCATCCAACAAACCTCTGCAGGATAAAATGACAGAGATGGGTTTCCCGGATTCGGAAGAATTGATCATCCGCCGGGTCATCTCTCATTCCGGAAAGAACAGAGCCTTTATAAACGGCCAGGCGGCGACGTTGATGAATTTATCAGCCGTCAGCGAACGACTGATCAATATCTGCGGCCAGCACGAACATCAGGTGATTCTCGATGCGGAAAATCATATTGACATTCTGGATGAATTTGGCGGCTGTCTTTCGGACAGAACCGCATATGAGACGATTTATGATCAATATCAGCAGATCAGGGCTCAGATTGAAAAATTGCAGGAGTTGAGCAAAAGCCGTGAAGAAAAAACTGATTTGTATAAGTTTCAATTAAAAGAAATGAACGATATTAATCCTCAACCGGCGGAAGATACAACCCTGATGGATGAAAAAAAAGTTCTGGTCAACGCGCAGAAGCTGACCGATTGCGCCAATCATTCATATGATTTACTCTATGGCGATAAAGATTGTGTCATCGTTAAACTGAAGGATGCTCAGAATCAGATAAAAGAAATAAAAAAAATAGATGCCGGTTTGAAAATCGACGATAATGATATCGAGAGTAGTATGATCATGCTTCAAGAGGTGGTATTGACTCTGCGTGATTACAGCAAGAATCTTTTTTTTGATTCCGACAGACTTACGGCAATCGATGAGAGGCTGGATGTATTGAACCGTCTCAAACGAAAACACGGCGATTCCCTGGAGACCGTTTTGCGTAAAAGAAAAGAAATTGAAGAAGCCCTGAAAACCGTGTCTTCTTTGGAAGAGGAATTGGAACACCTGAACAAAGAGGAAGGGAACGTTAGAGAAAAGATGCTGGAGGGCGCCCTGGTGCTTTCCCGGAAAAGAAAACAGACGGCTCAGAGATTACAGGAAGCCGTGGACAAAGAAATTAACGCACTGAACATGCCGTACGCTTCTTTTCGTGTTAATATGAAACAAAACGCCGACGATGCTTCCGAATCCTTCGGGCCGAAAGGAATCGATGAAGTCGAATTTTACTTTTCCGCCAATAAGGGCGAGGATGCCAAACCGTTAAATAAAGTTGCTTCGGGCGGCGAGCTATCTCGAATCATTCTGGCTCTGAAGAATGTTTTGTCGCGCACCGGTTCGGTTTCATCCATTGTTTTTGATGAAGTGGACAACGGCATCGGTGGGGCTGTTGCGGAAATCGTCGGCCGAAAATTAAAAGCGGTTTCCACCAATCATCAGGTGATTTGCATCACCCATTTACCGCAGATCGCCTGTTTCGGAGATAAGCATATGTTTGTTGCCAAAAAGGTTGTCAAAGGCCGAACGATTACTTCCGTGAATGAACTTGACAATGAAGAAAAAATCGAGGAAATAAGCAGAATGCTCGGCGGTGTTCATGTGACCCAAAAGACGCGAGAGCACGCCCGTGAAATGCTTGCGGGCGCCAGGTCACACAAATAAATTAAATATGGAGAATAGATGCTGAGAAAAGCGCGAATTGATGATGTAAAAACCATCCACCGCCTGATCAATTTATCATCGGGAAAAGGTGAAATGCTGCCGCGCTCTCTGATGGATATTTATAATTCTCTGCGAGATTTTTTTGTTTATTATGATGAGGATGAATCCAACATTACAGGCATTTGCGCGATGAACATCATCTGGGAAAATCTGGCGGAAATTCGTTCTCTTTATGTGGCTGAAAATCATCGGGGAAAGGGTGTGGGTCGGAAACTTGTGGAAGCCTGCATTTCCGAAGCGATCACCCTCCGCCTTTTTAAAATATTCACCCTGACGTATAAAAAGGAATTTTTTGTCAAATTAGGTTTCAAAGAAACGGATAAGAATTTATTGCCGGAAAAAATCTGGTCGGATTGTTTCCGCTGTTCCAAATATCCCGATTATTGCGATGAAACGGCGATGATTGTGGAGCTATGAAACACTTTCTGAAATTTTTAATTTTGATCATCATGGCTGTTTTCTTTTGCGGATGTCTGCGTGCTGTTCCGGAATCTTCCGTAAAACCTCTGAAATCATTTGTAGAAATTGATGCTTCTGATATGGATTTTGCCGATGATCTTGATCCCGAATCTTTGAAATTGGCGATTGATCGAAGCATTAATTTTTATGAAAAAACCGGACGCAATAAAGTTTATCGTATCAATGACCGGGAAATTGGCGCGCAGGATTTAAAAGAAACGCTGTTGGCTTTTCGCGATATTCTGAGTAAGGACGATGATCAAGATAATATAAGAAAAAAAATATCCGAAACCTTTAATGTTTTTCAGGCCACCGGTTCTGATGATGAAGGCAGTGTGCTTTTTACCGGATATTATGAGCCTCTGCTGGAAGGTTCTCTTGAACGGACCGATAAACACAAATATCCTCTTTATGGGGCGCCTCCCGATTTAGTCATCAGGGGAAACCAGATCGGACGGATGGTGGACGATGAATTTGTGCCGTATTACAGCCGACGTGAGATTGATATCGAAGGGGTGCTGCGGGGGAAAAATCTGGAACTTGTCTGGGTATCCGATGCGATGGATTTGTTTTCTCTGCATATCCAGGGTTCCGGCAAAGTTAAACTGGAAGATGGGACTGTTTTGACAGTCGGTTTTGCGCAAACCAACGGCCGGCCTTTCCGCAGTATTACCAAATTTATGCTGGAGGAAGGCCGGATACAGAGAAAGGAAGCTTCTTATCGGCACGAGTTTCTGAGAGGTAAAAGCGATCAGGAAATCTATGACGTTTTAAGCCACAACGAAAGATACACATTCTTTCGCTTGCTGGAAAAAGATCCCATAGGCTCTTTGGGCGAACCGGTGACTCCGGACAGATCCATCGCAACCGACCCTGATTTTTTTCCGGAAGGGGCGCTGGCTTTTATCCGTTTGCGTAAACCGGTGTTCGATACGGAAGACACCATAAAAGAGAGGATAAATTTTTCACGCTTTGTTCTTAGTCAGGATAAAGGCGCTGCCATCAAAGGTCCTGGCAGAGTGGATATCTTCTGCGGCTTTGGTAAAAAAGCCGAATACACTGCCGGGACGCTTAAAGAGGAAGGAGAATTATATTTGCTGCTGAAAAAATAATTCGTAGGGATTCATTATTTAACGTTCAATGCTCGATCAGTATAAATTCATTTTCTTAATCGTCTATGTAACAAAGCATTGAACATTTTTTCTCCGTAAGTTTATTTCCGTCCTTTTCAAAGCCTTACAAACTTTCAACACATAAAGAGACCCAAATTTCAGAAACGAATACCCTAAATACCCAAAGGGCACCATGGGGGCACTTTAGGCCGAGCGGGATAAATGTGGGTCTAATTCCCCGCTCCTCGGGGCGCAATTCCTTTGGAGACCCCGCTACTTGTGGCGGGGTTGTTCATTCCATAAAAAATTTTATTTTGAACGAGTATTATAAAAAATTGACATATACAAAAAGGTTTCATATACTCTTTCGCATTCAAGTTAAATGATTATCAAGTCTCCGTTTCTTCTGTCAGAACATGCTTTTAGATCGACGCTTGAGAAACAAGATTTGAAAAGAAAGTATTATATTATCTGTTGCAGAGTTTTCAGCGGGGCATGTTTCCACGTGAAGAGATGTTCTTTTTAAGAACGCTTGTTTTTTGATTTACTGTAAAATGGAAGTATAATTTCAAGGATAAAAAGGTTATGGAAAAACTTCCGAAAAAACTCATCCTATTAACTACAATAGTCATTATTGCTTATATTACCGGATGCATTACGTGGAATCCAGGCTGGAAAATATCCCCCAACATGGATGCGAAGGTTAACGTAAATGTGATTCTCGAAAAAACAAAAAAGCTTGAAAATGATGCGGACACCAAAGAGAAACTTCAGGAACTCATAGCGGTTTATGAATCAGCACTCCCGCGGGAACCTATCAACCGAACGATTTTGGAGAGTCTTGCGCGAAACTGCTTTTTAATGGCATACGGATACAGCCGGAATGTGGATGAAAAATCGCGTTACTACGTAAAATCGATTCAATATGCCGAACAGGCGTTGTGTTTAAACAAGGATTTCGAGGTCAGGGTGGACAGCGGCGCAAAAATCTGGGAATCGCTGGATGTATTGACGCGAAATGATATGTATGCCCTGATGAGTTGGTATTTTTCAGCAGGCAGTTACTGGAAAGAATGTTTTAATGCTTTGGAGCGGGTAATGAATGTTATATGGGTACAACGATTTCAAAAGGTCATCGGGCGAATGATGGCAATAGACCCGACATATTTACATGGGATGCCTTATTATTTGTGGGCAAGCTTTTACAGCGGAGCTCCTTCGTTTGCCGGAGGAGATTTAAAGAAGGCTGAGGCCATGTTTAAGAAGGCGATTGAATTAGGCCCCACGATGCTCAACTACCGGAGGACCCGCGCGCTTCTTTTGTACACAAAAACCGGTGATCGTGAAGCATTCGTCCGCGATATGGAGTGGATCCTCTCTCGGGATCCGCACAAAGCGCCGTTGGGCTATCCGTTGAATGTATTTGTTCAGCGCGACGCTAAAGATGGACTGGCCGCTGTGGACCAGTATTTTAAGTAAATCAGGTAAAATGAATTTTTAGATTATCAATCAGGCTGAGCTGGAAAACATAGCAAGAATAAGAAAGGAGATTCTGCCTATGCCTAAAATTGTTGATCATAATAACTATCGACAGGAGTTATTGGAAAAGAGTTTAAATTTATTTACCCGTAAAGGTTACAGCAATGTCAATATGAAGGAGATTGCCACTGAAATTGGTGTATCCACGGGAACGCTTTACCATTATTTCCCATCCAAAGTAAATATACTCGCGGAGATGATGGCTTGGCTTGCTGACAAGAACATCAGTGACTTTTATCGCCGGAGCAAATCAGTCGAGAGCATTCGTAACCGGTTTGACATGGTGACCGAATGGATTAAAGAAAACGGCGAATTTTATGAGAAAACCTTACTTCTCGCATTTGACTTTTACCGGAATTCAAATATCCAGCAATATAAGGAAGTCTATGCCTTTTTTTCTGACCTCTACACGGACGCCTGGTCCGAGAGGATGAACATTTCCCCGCAGTTTGCCCGCTTCATTTTCATATTTCTTATCGGACTTTCTTTCCATTCCCTGGCCTTTAATGAACGCAGCGAATTCAACAATCAAATAAATTTTTTAGATAAACTATTCAGGCCCCTGATTGTGGATGGATCGGACGATTTGGAAAAGGCCGCAAAAAAAATCATAGGGATTACCCGGACGAACCTCTTGAAAAAGAATGTTTCACCGGCGAAAGCTACTGCAAAGAAAAACACAAAAATCAGGACGAAAAAAGCTATCACTGAACGAAAAACCAGCGATCTGAAAAGGAAACGGAATAATAATGGATAATTAATACACAAAGGGCGATTCGATATGTTTTTTCAGATAAAACATTTAAAAGTAAATCATCAGAAATCCAGTGTATGGTATGCATTCATTTTCATGACTAATCGGGGAGGTCGTTAACGTGAAATCACGCTTTGAGAGTTTGGGCCTTTATGTGCCGGAAAAAGAAGTAACCACCGCGGAATTGACGGATCGTCTGAAAAACGAGAAAAACTTAACCATTGCACTGGAAGAAATCACCGGCATCAGAAAACGCAGATGGCGTTCGGAAGAAGAAACCAGCCATTCGATCGCTATGAATGCCGCCCTCGATTGCTTGAGGAATTCGCGGTATCAAGCGCGGGACCTGGATATGCTCATCAGCTCCTCGATATCACGCACGGTGAAGCCGGCCACGTATTACATGGATCCGGCCATGAGCGTATTTATTAAAAAAGAGCTGGGAGCATGCAATGCCGGCAATTTTGACATTAATAATGCCTGTGCCGGTATGATGACCGGCGCTTATCTGCTTAACGCGATGATCAGAATGGGTGTGATCAAAAACGGTATGGTGGTCAGCGGCGAAGCGATTACCCCCATCGCTGAAACCGCCATGCACGAGATCAACGATTATTGCGATGGTCAGTTTGCTTCCCTTACCGTCGGCGATGCGGGAGCGGCTTTTATCATGGACGCCGCCGTTGATGACAATGAAGGCATTGACTATATTGAACTTATGACCATTGCTGATTACGCACATCTATGTATTGGCAGGCCGAGTGAAGTATCCGGGAAACCGTGCATGGTGGCCCAACCCAAGGAAATGCATGAATCACTTGGCGACGCTTCCCGTTTCCTCGAGAACAACCTAAAAAAGCACAAGACACATTTGGACAATTACGATTATATCATTACCCACCAGGTTACGGAAAAATTGGTCAAATTGTATCTTAAAGAATTTGGCGCTGTTAACGACATGAAACATTTGCCCACGCTGATGAGCGTCCAGGATTACGGCAATACGGCGACCACAACCCTGTTTCTGGTGTTGTATAACGGTTTGAAACAGAAAAAGATCAAAAAGGATGACAAAATTTTATTGATCGCTTTAGCTTCCGGCGCCTGCTTTGGTCATCTTTCTTTTACCATGGGCGGGATGGAGGTTTAGCATGGGAGCGGTTATTCAATCCACATCGATTTGTACGGATCAGGACACACATAGTATTATCGAACTTGCCGCGCGGGCCGGAGAAGATTGCATCAGGCAATCCGGCAAGCAAAAGAAAGAAATCAGCCTGATGATCAATGTCGGCATTTTCAGGGACAAAAATATCATGGAGCCGGCCATGGTCACATTGATTCAACAGCGTATGGGAATCAATTTAACCCTGGAAGATCCTCGTTATCATACTTTTGCCTTTGACATGCTTAATGGCTCGGGTGGCATGTTGAATGCGGCTCAGGCCGCGGATGCTCTATTGGCCAACGGGGATGCGCAGTGCGCCTTGATTCTGGGAGGCGATGTGCATCCTTCCAGAACCAAAATGAAGCATTTCCCGTATAATGCCGTTGGCGCAGCTATGCTTTTGGAGAGGTCAAATGATCCGGATGAGGGCTTCCAGACCATCGAGATGAAAACGTCTGCTGATGATTATATCGGGTCAAGAGCCTTTTTTGACATCAACAAAAGTGGAGTGGATTCCATTAAAACAATGAACTTTGATTATGAGCCTGATTATGCCGAGCGTCTTACCGCCTTTACGGTAAAAGCAATTCAGGAACTTCTGGAGCATTATCGTAAGAACCATTCTGTTCAGCAGTCTAACATTAAACTTGTCTCGACTCATCCCTGGAAGGGTTTCGCCAAAAAGGTTGCCGTGTCTGCGGGATTGAATGGACATCCCGTGGAGTGTTTATATGAAAAATACGGAAATCCTCATTCATCGGCTCTTATGGTGGCCTATCATGACGCGCATCATGCCGGCCGGCTGAAAAAAGGCGATAATATCCTTTTCCTTTCCGCAAGCGCCGGGCTTAACGTCGTTGCGGGTTTTTACAATATGTAGTCGATTTTTTATTATTTTCATGCCGCCTGTTCTCCATCAGGAGAAGTAACGCTAGGGGTGGTGCTTTGACGTCTCGCGTATAAAACATCGAGGGTCTTCTTCCAGATAATCTCCGCTATAAGCGTGAGCGCGTCCTCTGCAGCCTCCGCATACCGTTTTGTAATTGCATTCACCGCAGGCGCCTTTTAAAAGTTTCTCCCGATTACGAAGATGCTGAAATACCGGTGCGTTTTCGTAGATTTCACTGAAGCTCAAATTTTTGATATTGCCGGCATTTATTTCCACGAAAGGGCAGGGCCAGACGTCGCCGTTGGCCTTAACATACACAAAGCCGCGTCCAGCCGCGCAACCGTGAAAAACCTTTCCGGCAAGTTTCAGTCCAAGGCCATCTTTAATTCCTTTCTTCTCCAGTAAGTAAGGCCAGTACTGAGGGCCGGCTACCGGCTCGATAATCGTTTTTGCGTTTTTTTGTTTTTTGGCAATAAGCTCGCTTAAAAACTTATTGGCGCTTTTCTTTAAAGTGGCTTTTTCGATTTTTCCCCCGCGACCTACGGCAACCAACTGATACATCAGCATAATGCCGGCGCCGCAGCCGTCAGCAAAATCAATCAGCTCAGAGAGATGAGGCATATTGTATTCCATTGCCGTGGTATTGATTTGCAGCATAATGCCCGCTTTTTTTGTGGCTTCTATGGCTTTTATCGCCAGATCAAAGGACCCCGGTTTATTACGCACCATGTCATGAACAGCGGGATTGGCGGCGTCAATGCTGATGGCGTTACAGACGACGCCATGATCCTTCAATTTAAAGGCCATTTCTTCGTCAATCAGCGTGCCGTTGGTGGCGATGATATTGGCCAGTCCCGCCTGCTGTGAATGTCTGAGCAATTCAAAAATATCAGGCCTTACCAGCGGTTCTCCGCCGGTGTAGATCAATGTCCTGAATTCGCTGATAGAGGCAATCGCATCAATCAAACGTTTCCCCTCATCAGTGGTCAGCTCATCGGCCTCCGCATTACCGCTGATGGCGTGACAATGGATGCATCTCAGATTGCAGGCGCTGGTTACTTCCCAGACCGGATGTCCGGGATAGCCGATGCAGCCCATTCCCCAGGCGCCATTGGCCACCGGTATGGATCGGAAACCGTATTTAAATCCCCATCCCGGGTAATTCCACCAGTTGTTTAAATAAGCCATTAAAAGAGAGCTGCCCAATTGTTTGATCAATAAAGAAGGCGGGTTGTAAAATGCTTTCACTTTTTTTGTTTTCATAAAATTACTTAAATATATGCCAGAATGTAAGCCAGGGATGTGCCAAGATTAACGGCGATATTCAATCCGCATAATTTTTCCAGCATTGTTTTGTCCTCATATTTGCCGCGTAACATCATTATAATGATGAACAAAGAAACCATCAGCGCAGGCAAATAAAAATAAATAACGTTAAAAGGAATTTTCCAGAAAGGTGATAGAAGTACTGCCGCCGAAGCCAGCAAAGAAAAGACAATATAAAGAAAAGCGCCTCTTTTTTTCCCAAGGCGATAAAGAAGGTTCTTCTTGCCTGTCGTCTTGTCGGCTTCATAGTCGGGGAATTCGTTGAGTAAAATGACATTGAAAATGGTCAGGCCGATGGGTATTGCCATCCAGTGAATAACCGGGTGAACTGAACTTGTCTGGATGTAATAGGCGGACGCGACAGGGAGCCAGCCGTAGCAAAAGCCGATGAAAATCTCGCCAATACCCCTTTGAACCAGTCTGACCGGCTTGGTGGAATAAAAAAATCCGGAAAAGGCGCCAATGCACCCCAAAAGCAATGTATAAGGTCCGGTTTTTAGAAAGAATTGCAAAAAAAGACCAATGAATCCGGCAAGAAGCAGAGCGATAATGCTGGTTTGAAAAGCGACGGGGCGAGATATTTTCCCGGCGGGAATGGCGCCGGAACCGCCGGCAAATTTGTTTTTGTAGAAACGCTGGGATATCTCATCTTCCCGGTAGTCGAAATATTCACCTGCGTGATAGCTGGAAAGCATAATCAATATGACCCCTATAACGCCAAAAATAAATATTTCGACGCTGAAGACCGAATTAATTTGGTTTGCCAAAAGTGTTCCTAATATGAAAGGCAGGACACCGACTGTATGAAAAGGCGGACGGCCGAGAATAATCCATCCCTTTAGTTTTTCCATGTTTGTACGCATAAAATATCGGAATTCACTGCGGCCGGTTTTTTATAAGATGCTCATTAAATGAAATTATGACAAACGCACTGCCGTATAAGTGTAATTTTGTACCCGTGATTAACATAAAGGTCGGTCTTTGTAAAGAAGCGCGACGATTTGTTTTGTAGCGTTGATCAATGTTTTATGAAGGCGACTTCCGGATTCAGTATCGTCAGTAATTTTTCTTGATATTGAATTGCCGCGGGATAATACTGATAAAAAAAATGACATTGTTGCGAAAAAACAACTTTTTCCCTTGATTGTTAATTTTTATTGTGCTAGTCGTAACGCTAGTTTGAAGACGATAGCATCGTTCTAAGCCAGAGAATAAGCGGATTTGAGCAACCTGGGAAATATTTTTGCGGTTATAACCGTGAAAGCGGTTGATAATAAAATTTTAAATTTTATTTTAGAAAGGGGGATTTTAGAAGATGACAAAAGCAGAATTAGTAGGGGTGATAGCAAAAACGGCATGTATTACCAAGGACAAGGCGGGAAAGGCTCTGGATGCTTTTCAGGATGCGATTACTAAAGAACTCAAAAAGGGCGGCAGACTGGCTCTGGTAGGCTTTGGCACGTTCTCAGTCACTAAAAGAAAGGCCAGAGAAGGCAGGAATCCTCAGACCGGCAAAAAAATCAAGATTCCCGCAAAGAAAGTTGTAAAATTCAAAGCAGGAAAAGAACTGGCCGGTAAAGTTAAATAACAAATTAATTTGTTCTATTAAAACTAGGGCCTCCGTATTTTGTATAGCCGGAGGCCTTAGTTCGTTAGTGACACTCGCTAAGAACAAGCGTAGCGCCGTTCGAAGCGTAAGTGGAACTTTCCAATCCCGATGCATCAGGATTGGAAATTATCCCGGTAGCGAAACTCAGCGGGATAGTCCCGCAAAGCAAGAATCTAATACCCGTAATGGCAAGTAAAATAATTAAGAAGGAGTTTATTTTTTGGAGCGAAAAAGAATTCTCAGCGGGATGAGACCCACCGGCAAGCTGCATCTGGGTAACCTGCACGGAGCGTTGCAAAACTGGATTGAATTGCAGGAAAGCGGCCGATATGATTGTTGCTATTTTGTCGCCGATTGGCATGCGATTACCAGTGAATACAGTTCCACGGAAGGCATTAAAGACAACATCGTCAATATGGTCATTGACTGGCTTAGTGTCGGACTTGATCCGCAAAAAAGCACCCTTTTCGTGCAGTCGGCGGTTAAGGAACATGCCGAACTGTTTCTTCTTCTTTCCATGATCACTCCATTGGCCTGGCTGGAGCGAAATCCCACATACAAAGAAATGAAAACCGAACTGGCCAGCAAGGATTTATCGACTTTCGGTTTTCTGGGATATCCGGTGCTGCAGGCCGCCGATATCATCATGTACAAAGCGTATGGCGTGCCCGTCGGCGTTGATCAACTCCCGCATGTTGAGCTCACCCGCGAAATAGCCCGTCGTTTCAACTTTCTTTACAAGGAAATATTCCCGGTTCCGGAGCCGCTTTTAACCAGCGTTCCCAAACTTTTGGGAATTGACGGAAGAAAGATGAGTAAATCTTATGATAACTCCATTTATATCAGCGATCGCGGCAAAATTCTGCAGCATAAAATCAGTTCCATGTTTACGGATCCTCAAAGGATGAGGAAGAGTGATCCGGGAAATCCTGAAATATGCAATGTGTATACTTTTCATGGTTTATATTCTTCACAGGAGAAAATAAAAGAGATTGATATGGAGTGCCGGAAAGCGGGGATCGGTTGTACCGATTGCAAGAAAATGCTGGCCAAGCGTGTTGCCGAAGCATTAAGTCCCGTTCACCAGCGTATGGATCATTATATAAGTCACATGAATGAAATTGATGAGATCATAGGCGAAGGCAATAAAAAAGCAACGAAAATCGCCCGTCAGACTATGCAGGAAGTACGTGCCGCGATTAACATCTGAATGGATGTCATCAGTCGGCCTTTCGATGGATTATATGGATAATGAACAAAGTTTAAATTATGCAATTAAGCTGGACATCTTTGAAGGTCCGCTGGATCTGCTTCTTTATTTGATCAAGAAAAATGAAATTGACATCTATAATATCCCCATAGCCCTTATTACCGAGCAATACCTTGATTATCTCAAAATGATCAAGGCGCTTAACTTGGATCTGGCCGGCGAGTATCTGGTGATGGCCGCGACGCTTATTCATATCAAATCCCGATTGCTTTTACCCCCTCCTGAAGAACCGGAAGAAGAAGAGGAAGATCCACGCGCCGAACTGGTCAGACAGCTTCTGGAGCATAAAACATTTAAAGAAATAGCTGAAAATCTGGGCAGCCGGCCTCTATTGGAAAGAGACGTTTTTACCCGTGCAGTTTTTCCACCTGAGGAGAGAGAAAAAATTCAGGGGGAGGAGGAAGAGCTTGTTGAGGCCAGTGTTTTCGAACTGATCGAAGCCTTTCATCGCATTATCTCCCAGCTTGATAAAAAAGAACTTTTGGAAATTGATTTGGAGAAATTGTCTCTCACTGATATAATCAACGAAGTCATGGATCAACTGGCGGTGACCAAAAGCGTGACGTTTGAAGATTTGCTCAAAGGAAAAAGAGATCGCAGGCGCATCATCTATACTTTTTTAGCGATACTGGAATTAATAAAGCTTAGAATGATTAAAGCTTATCAAACTTCGATTTTTGGAGTTATCCGGATATTTCCGGCCGTGGAGTCGTAAATGGAAAAGATTAAAGCAATCATTGAGGCGATGATTTTCGCTTCCGAGGCGCCGCTGGCGCCTGAAAAAATTCGTGCCGTTTTCCCGGACGTGGAAAAAACAGAAATTAAGGAAATCATTGATCAGCTCATCAATGATTATAATGAACGCCAGGGTGGAATTTGCATTCAGGAAGTGGCCGGCGGCTTTCAGTTCCGAACCAATCCCGAACTTGGACAGTGGATTAAGAAGCTCAAGAGCACAAAACCCCATCATCTTTCATCGCAGGCTCTGGAGACTCTGGCCATCATTGCTTATAAGCAACCCGTTGTGAAATCGGAAATTGAAGATATTCGCGGCGTGGATGTTGGCGGCCCGCTCAAAGGTCTTCTGGAAAAAAAGCTTATTCGCATTGTCGGACGCAAGGATGTGCCCGGCAAACCGATTATTTACGGAACAACCAGAAAATTTTTGGAAGTTTTCAATCTTAAAGATATAACTGATTTACCCAATATTCGTGAATTAAAAGAACTTCATCAGCAACAGGAACTTCTCTATCAGGAAGATGAGGTTTTTACTCCGCAACAGGAAGAAATGGAACAGGAACGTCTGGGACAGCAAAAGACAGAAGAAAGTACAGAAGAAAAGACAGAAGAAACTCCCTTTGTATGAAAGAGCGTCTGCAAAAAGTCATTGCGACTGCCGGAATAACTTCACGACGTCACGCCGAAAAACTAATCACTGAAGGACGGGTGAGTATTAATAATGTTGTGGTAACGAAGCTGGGAGAAAAAGCCGATGCCCGAAAAGACATTATTCGCGTTGACGGCAAGATTATTTCCACGGAAACAACAAAGTATTATATCGCCTTAAATAAACCCGCCGGTTTTGTTACCACGCTTCATGATCCCCAGAACAGGCCGACGGTTATCGATTTAATAAGGGATTTTCCGGAAAGAGTCTATCCGGTAGGGCGATTGGATTACGATTCCAGAGGCTTGCTCATATTAACTAACGATGGCGATTTCGCGCAAAGAATACAGCATCCGCGTTTCCAGAAACCTAAGTTATACAAAGTAAAAATTCAGGGACATTTGTCCAAAGAACAATTAAGGCAATTGGGCAAAGGAATTAAAGTTGATGGAGACTTTTTCAAACCGGAAAATCTTAAAGTGGAAAAGATCAATGAGAAAAGCTGCTGGATAAAGCTTACCCTGAGAGAGGGTAAAAACAGAATCATCAGAAGAGGATTCGAGACAATCGGATACAGGATTGCGCATCTTATTCGTGAAGCGATCGGTGATCTTAAACTGGGTTCTTTAAAGGAAGGTGAATGGCGGCATTTGACAAAAAAAGAAATCAGTCAATTGCTTGGTAATGCCACAGGGCAAAAAGGGTAAAAATTATCTTGACTTTCATCAAAAAATAAATAATAAAATCAACCATAGAAGATATAAAAAATATATTATTATTTAGTTAGCTATTATAAGATGCAATCAGTTTTAAGGAGGAGCTATGAACAAATCCGATCTTATTGAGGCTTTAAGCAGCAAATTAAACCTGACGGAAAAAAAGGCGATTGATGTCGTTAATCTCATTTTTAAGGGTTTCATTGATGAATTGAAGAAAAGCGGTCGTATTGAAATCAGAGGGTTCGGAAGTTTTGTGGTGAAAAAATACGGATCGTATACAGGACGAAATCCTAAAACCGGCACTAAAATTCAGGTTGAACCGAAGAAATTGCCGTTCTTTAAGGTGGGAAAAGAATTAAAACTTAGAGTTGACAGAAAAAAATAACAATCATTGCCTATGTTTCTAATATAAAAAAGGAGGCCTTATCGCCTCCTTTTCCTTTTTATTGCATTCTTGAAACGGAAATAACGTAAATTATAAATTAGAGTTCACAAAATCCCAGTTGATTAAATTCTGAATCAAAGCGGCAAGATAATCCGGTCTTCGGTTCTGGTAATCAAGATAATAAGCGTGTTCCCAAACATCTATGGTTAAAAGCGCTTTCTGACCGTGAGCCAAGGGAGTGTCTGCGTTGGCCGTTTTGGTTATTTTCAACTGTTCTCCTTCCTGAACAAGCCAGGCCCAGCCACTGCCGAACTGAGTGGCGCCCGCGTTTTTCAGGTCTTCGACAAATTTATCATAACTTCCCCATGCGGCATTAATTTTTTCCGCGATTTTGCCGGCAGGTGTTCCCCCTCCCCCTTTTTTCAGACAATTCCAGTAAAAGGAGTGGTTCCAAACCTGGGCGGCATTGTTGAAAATTCCGGCCTTGGCGGAATCTTTTGCCGCGATCTTAATAATATCTTCGAGCGATTTTTCCTCCAGGTCGGTACCCGCGATTAATTTGTTCAGATTATCCACGTAAGCTTTGTGATGTTTTCCATGGTGAAAATCCAGCGTGTTGGCGCTGATGACTGGCGCTAACGCGTCCTTCGCAAAGGGTAAATCCGGTAATAATATAGCCATATTCATCCTCCTTCTATTTTTTCTTGTTTTTATAATAGTTCATGTTTTGAGTTTGTCAAATTTATATTTTAACGAGACCCAAATTTCAGAAACGAATACCCTAAATACCCTGCATACCCTAAAGGGCACTATAGGGGCACCATGGGGTCACTATAGGCCGAGCGGGATAAATGCGGGTCTAATTCCCCGCCCCTTGGGGCGCAAGTTCCTTTGGATACCCCACTGCTTATGGCGGGATTGTTCATTTTTCCTGGTTATTATCGGAATCGGCAATATGCCTGAACCTGAATTTGAGCCAATTCATATAAATATAAGTGAAAACAGCGAAAATCAGGGCGGGAAGGGCAACTTCCTGATTAAAAACAGTCAGGGCAATGCCCCCGGCCAGTCCACATTCCTTCATGGTGCCGGGTAGGATGAAATAATTAATCTTTTCCTGCGGCACATGAAAATAGCGTCCGATTCTTCTGGCAATAAAATAGAATAAAAAAGTGCTGGCAAACGCTATGCAAATAACAATGATAAGATCGGCAGACCACTTCAACAGAAAATTTCTGCAATTGGCCGTGATGGCATAAAACACGACAAATGAACTGTAATCCATAATCACATGATCATGCTTATTAATAGTTTCATCCCAGTCTTTATCGACGGCAATTCGGGAAAATAAAAGCGGCAGGACAATCAGACATAACATCATCACAATAATATTCCAGTAATTCAAATTCATGTATTTCAGAAAACCGGCACCAACCAGAGGGACAATTAACAAAGCTCCCAGGTACGTGCCGGCCACAGACGTGAAAACATAATTTTTTTCAATGCGCAATAAATCACCCATAATAATTATTTCCAAGGATAATGGCATAGCGGCTACGAGTACCATACCCACCCAAAGCTCCTGTTTCTGAATCAGAAAAACACCGGATAAAATGATAAAATTACCCAGGACAAGGTAATTCATAATATTGCCCTGGATGGATGAATAGAAGAGTGATCCGGGGTTGCGGAAAAAGCCGCTGGGAAATCTCAGAAGTGTAATGGTAATAATGACGGTCAGAGCCGGCAGAATAAGAATCCTGCCTACCTGCGAGCATTGCGGCAAGGCTATGCCGAAAATCAGCGCAAGCATGAATATAATGTTTGAACGATAAGCGTGAAAACGAAACGCCATACTGTTTCACCTCTTGACAGGCAATATTTTTTTAGCTCCAAAAACAAGCAAAAGAAACCCGATATTGATCATGACTATAGTGCCGCCGGCGGGTAAATTCAATAAAAAAGCCAGCAGTAGTCCTGATATAACGGATAAAACTGAAAATAGCGCTGATGAAAAAATCGTCATCCGGAAACTGAGCGATAGCTGCAAAGCGGTCAGTGGCGGCAGAATCAGCATCGCGGAAACAAGCATGATCCCGGCGATTTTCATGGCCAGCACCGCAGTCACCGCGGTGAGCAGAAACAGCATCATGTTAATTCTTTTTGTTTTGATGCCCATGGTCCGGGCCAGTTCTTCATCAAAGGTTATGGCCAGCATCTCGTCATAGAAAAAAAATACCGCGGCCACGACCACAACAAGCACGATGAAGGAGAGCAGGAGTTCCGCCTGTGTCACGGTCAAAATATTGCCGAAGAGATAACTGAACAAATCAAGATTATATCCGCCGGATAAACTCGCCAGAACAATGCCGGCGGCAATACCGACGGAAGAGACGATCCCGATGGCCGCGTCTCCCTGAATGCGTTTGGACCCGGTTAATTTCAGAATGGCCAGAGACGAAATCATCACCAGCGGCAGAGCGGCCAGGGTGATGTAGGCGGGACTGACGCCGATCAGCATCACCACCGCGACGCTGCCGAAGGTCACATGAGCAAGACCGTCGCCAATCAGAGAAAAACGGCGCAGCACAAGAAAAACGCCCAGAATGGAAGAAACGGCGGCAATCAGTATTCCCGCGAGGAAAGCCCTCTGAACAAATGCGTAGCTAAAAATGCCGGCCAAGTCCATCAGATGTTATTCCCCGTTTTATCATGTTGATGACAAATCATATGCTGACTGTTCAAGCCGAAAAAGCCGGTCATGTCGGAAGAGGCGCAGAAATCCTCGAACGTTCCGCAGAAAATAACTTTTTTATCGAGATAAAGAAGATTGCGCGCATATTTGCCGATGATACCCGTGTCATGCGTGACCAACACCACGGTAGATCCGTTGCGGTTCATGATATCCGTCAGAGAATAAAAAATATCCCGTGTTTCCGGGTCAAGCGCTGTTGTCGGCTCATCGAAGATCAGCAGGTCCGGTTTTTTGATTAAAGCGCGTGCCAGCATCACCCGTTGCTGTTCGCCGTGGGATAGTTCGCCGATAAGGTTTTTGGATAAATGTGCGATGCCCATCAGGGCAAGCGTATTATTAACGTCATCCTGATCAGCTTTTCTGATTCCCAATTTCACAATTTCCGATACGGTACCGGGAAAGTGATAGCTTAGGGCGTTGATGCGCTGCGGCAGATAACCGATCCTCTGCCATTGATTAAAAGAAGGCAACTGCTGACCGAAAATAGTGACGGTTCCCTTAACCGGTTGCAGAATTCCCAGAATATTCTTAATCAGGGTACTCTTGCCGGAACCGTTGGAACCGGCAATGCCCAGATAATCGCCCTGCTTTATCGATAAGGAAATATCGCTGATCACTTCCATGCCGTTGTAACGGAAGGTCAGGTTATCAACGTGAATTATTTCTGCGGACATTTCAACCCCTTTTTCAGGTTGGTCAGGTTTTTTTCCATGATGGAGATGAACGATTCGCCTTTATCCAGATCTTTCTTTCCGATGTCATGGCCGTTATTCAGTTTCAGCAGGCCGACACCTGTTTCTCTTGCAATCGTTTCCGCCAAACGGGAATTGGCCATATCTTCATAATACACGTAAGGAACTTTTTCATTTTTAATCCGTTCGATGACATTAAAAACCAGTTGCGGTAAAGGTTCCGCGTCGGCAAAAACGTTATAAACAGCAATATATTGCAGGTCATATCTTCTGGCCAGATAAGCAAACGCCGAGTGACCGGCATGTAAAATAATTTTCATTTTACAGCCGGTTAACTCCGCGCGGTATCGCTGATCCAGCGCCGTCAATTTGCGTTTCAAATCAGCGGCATTCTTTCTGTAGTAATCGCTGTTGCGGGAATCTTTTTTGATAAAAGCGTCTGCGATATTATCCGCCATTTTCTGTGCGTTATCCATGTCCAGCCAGATATGCGGATCAAATTGGGAAATGTTGTCCTGGTGACTTTCATGCTTCTCCCTATCCGCTTCTTCTTTTCCCAGAGGAATCAAAACAGTCCCGCTTCCGGTTTCTATCGCCAGCATATTATTATTCTTGTCGGCGGCTTTGATGATTTTATAGGCCCATTGTTCCAGTTCGAAATTGGTAAAAAGGAAAATGTCCGCTTTGGTGACGTTGGCTATATCTTCGGGTCTCAATTCATAATGATGGACATCGATTCCCGGAGGCAGAAGCATTTTAATATTTATGTTATCCCCGCCGATAATGCGCGCGAAATCATAAACGGGAAAAATGGTGGCGATAACATTGAGTTTCCTGATTTCCTGGCCTGATTCTTTCGCCTGCTGGCAGGACAGAACGCATACCAAAACGATCCACAGCAGCAGGCACATTTTTTTTGAATGCATAACAATCTTTCTCATTTAATTTAATATTTCCGAATAATTAAATATGCGTATCAAAAATACAACGGGGTTGCAACAATTATCGGGCCGGAATAAAAATCATATTGACGAATTCAATTCCTGTTGTACATTAAAAAAAACTATCCAGGGAGGCATTCTTATGAAACCCATCGGTCCTTTAATGTGGGAACACAGATTAATCGAAAAAATGCTGGCATCCATGATGCGGCATATTGATGCGGTAGAAAAGACCAAAAAAGTTAATCCTTTGATTATTGATACGGCCGTTGATTTTATACGCACCTATGCCGACCGCACCCATCACGGGAAGGAGGAAGAAATCCTTTTCCGGGATTTGGCCAAAAAAGAACTTACGCCGGAACTGAAAAAAATCATGCAGGAACTGCTTGATGAGCATGTCTGGGGAAGAAAAACCACCGCCGCGCTGGTTGCGGCAAAAGAAAAATATTTACGAGGCGATGAAGAACAACTTTCCATCATCATAGACCATGCCCGGCAGTTGGGCAATTTCTATCCCAAACACATCGAAAAAGAAGACAAGCACTTCTTTTATCCGTGTCAGGAATACTTTAGCAAAGACGAACAAAGCAAGATGCTTGCCGAATTCTGGGAATTCGACCGCAAAATGATTCACGAAAAATACAATAAAATCTATGACGAATATGCCGGGCTTTAGTTTTTAATAATTCCAGCCCCAGAATCCGAACGCCAGAATATTCATCACTATCGGCACAGCGTATATTATTCCCACCGTCGTCAGTTTGGCCTTCATCGATTTCAGGCTGATGACCAGAATGGCAAAGCAGAAGAAATGGAAGTAACCGAAAAGGAAAATCAGCCAGACGCCTTTGAAGGATAAATACCAGAAAGGATATTCCCAGACCAGATGGCCGCCGATGTTGAGCAGACATTCAACAAACACACAAAAAGCGCTGTAACTGATGGCCCAGAACCACTTTTCAGGCAGGCCTAATATTTTATCATTTTTGCTGTCGGATAAGGTGTTATAGAAGATAATACCGATGATGAGAAACATGAACATGATTTCAATATTCCAGCCCACCAGCGTTCGCAGCGCCGTGTCGCCGGGTGTTGTCCAGAAAGCCGAACGCTGTGTCAGATGCATCACCCAGCCGTTCCATGTTTCGTTGAAAAAATCCACGCCGAAAATGGTCAGTCCGGCGAGCACGGCGTTCCAGTCGCCGGTCCGGCGCGCGTCTTTGATCTCCCGGGTATAAATGTAGAAAACAATCGCCAGAAGGGGAATAATATACCATTTGATCATGGAAAGATCTCTCAGCCCGCATAATGCCTGTTCGGTTGCTTCCGTCATATGACCTCCTTATAATTCGTTCAAGTTGGATATTACGCATCTAAATTAACCATTCTCTCCTGTTGCTCTGCTCTATAATATTGCCAAGCATGCCTTATTATATTATAATGCGTCGCGATCAAAAAGAAATAATTTACATTATTTGTAATGTTGGATAAGTAACAAAAAGTCTTAAGGAGAAAGCGGGCCTTTGATATTCACCAGTAAAATAAAATTCGCTCTCATCATTTTATTAACCATTATCATCATCGGCACAGTCGGGTTTCATCTTATTGAGGGATGGAGTCTTACGGATTCCTTTTATGTTTGCATAGCGACATTATCCACAGTGGGCTATGGTGATTTCGCGCCGGATACAACCGCGGGTAAATTCTTTGCCGTTGGTGTCATTGTGTTTGGCGTGGGGATGATGTTTTACACATTGGTCCTTACAGCGGAAACTTTTATTGAAGGTCGTGTTCGCTATTTATTAGGGAGGGGTAAATTGGAAAAAATAATCGAGAAAATGGAAAAACATTACATTATCTGCGGCGGCGGGCGAATCGGTTTTTTGATTTGCCGCGAACTGATGGCGGGCAAGATTCCCTGCCTGATCATTGATAACGATCCCGAAGTTATTCAAAAGGCGCAGGATGAAAATTTTATATACTGCAAGGGAGACGCGACACAGGATAAAATATTGATAGCCGCCGGCATCAAACGGGCGAAAGGTATCATTTGCGTCCTGCCGACCGACGCGGAAAATCTTTACGTAATCCTGACGGCCAAGGAGCTTAATCAGAAAATTTACATCATGGCGCGCTCTGAGGAAGAAGAATCGGAACACAGGCTGCTGCGGGCGGGAGCGGATAAAGTCATGTCGCCCTACACACTGGGCGGCGTACGCATGGCGATGGCCATTATGCGTCCGGCCATGCTCGATTTCATTGAAATCACCACCAGTCGTCAGAGCCTGGAGTTGCGCATGGAAGAAATTTCAATATGCAAGAACTCACCGTTCATATCCAAAACGCTGGAAGATTCAGGAATACGCAAACGTTTCGGACTGATTATTGTTGCCGTAAAGAAGGAATCCGGAAAGATGATATTCAATCCCATGGCCAATTATGTTATCGAAGAAGGGGACCGATTAATATCGATGGGTGAGGACGAAAATGTCAAACAATTTGCTCAATCCTGCCTGGCATAAAATAAGGAGATAATAATGAAAATGAAAAAAAAGGTTTTTATCTGGATATCCGGCTTGTTGGCATTGCTCTTTTCGGGATGTGCCGGACCGCAACTTTACAGCATTAACATGTACTATGATGCTTATGATGCCGATATCCCCGTAAATTTAAAAAACACTATCAAGCATGATGATTATGCCATTTCCGTGGCTGAATTTACCGATATCCGTAAAATCGATGACGAACCGGTGATTGGACGGGTGATTAAAAGTAACGGCGAGAATGTACTGGTTTTTCCTAAAAATATGAAACCGGCAAAAGTTGTATCCAACGGCATCAAATACTATTTGCAGAAAGCCGGTTATAAGGTTGCTGAAAGAATTGAACAATGGAATTTAAAGGAAGAAAACATTCCACAGGGGAATTCCAAAATTCTTGTCGGGGGGAATATTGAAGACCTCGAAATATATTGCCGGAAAGACTGGCTTACGAATGCTTATACCAGTAATATTAAATTAAACGTCTTTTTCGCTGATTTAATCAAAGGCAAGATATTTTATAATACAACCGTCGAGAGTAGTTATTCGATGGAGCATGTCTTGTTTTCCGAAAATATTCTTGCAGAGCAGGCGGATATCGTGCTGGCCGATGCCATTGAAAAACTTTTTGAAGATAAAAACGTCGCGCAGAAACTCAAGGAAGCCCTTGCTCAGCAAAATTAATTTTGCCCGCCATTTAACTGGCAATTCCCCGTGCTCTTGCTACGGGGTCACCGCTTAGATCCCTCCTCTAATTGCGACACAGTCTCTCGAGGGAGGGGGAATTTAGGGATACCCCACTACTTGCGGCGGGGAGGTTCATTTTTGTGAGAAAACTTTTTTCTTGACAATAGGACGTTCGTCCTATATACTGCCATCCATGAGAAAAAGAATGGACATCCATGCGGTGGAACAAAAATTCGCCTCATTCTTCAGGGAGCAGAGAAGAATGCCCACCTATTCGGAAATGCTGCCTCTTTTGGGCGTCAAAGCCAAAAGCGCCGCCGAATACTGGACCAAGAAACTGCTGGCCGCGGGTGCTCTGGAAAAAGACGTCAAAGGCTTTCTGAAGCCGGCGCGTTTGTCTTTGAATCTTCCGTGGGTGGGCAATGTGGCGGCCGGATTTCCCTCACCGGCGGAAGAAGAACTGCGCGACACGATTTCTTTCGACGAATATCTGGTCAATAATCGGGCGTCGTCTTTTGTTCTCTCTGTTACCGGCGATTCCATGATCGGTGAAGGCATTAAGGAAAAAGATCTGGTGATTGTGGAGCGCGGCCGGGAACCGAAAAACGGAGACATCATTCTGGCGGAAGTGGACGGCCACTGGACAATGAAGTACTTCCGCAAAAAAGGAAAAAAGGTAACGCTGGAAGCGGCCAACCCGAAGTATCCGCCAATTACGCCGCAGGAAGAACTGCGCATCGCCGGAGTCATTACGGCAGTGGCACGGAAATACCACAAGTGAGGTTTTGCAGGTTGATTATTGTTTGATATTGAGCTATTAGAGTTTAAACAGTAAAAATCAACACGGGGTTTTATGCCGCAAATTTGCGACGTTTGTAATATTAGCACCGATCCATATAAACAATATCACAAGGAGAATAGAATATGAAAATAAAAACAATGATATTAATATTTGTCTTCGTTTTATCCTCCTTCTCATTATGTCAAGTTGCACAGGGAGAGAATCTTGCTAAATCCACGATAGCACCCATTGCTATTGAAACGCGAGCCAATAACAAATTTAATAACTTCATAGGAACATTGAATTTCGATGTGCCACAAACGATGACAGTCGTAACCTTCAGTCGCGGTGCTCTCGGTAGCGTAGTCTGTTTATCTACCATTTATAAAATTCTCGAAGAAGAGAGAAAGCCATTTAATATCTATCATATTAAAGCAGCAAACCAATACGGCATAACTCTCTCCGGTACAGTTAATGTCTCTGATAAGTCTAATCCCAAGATAACACTTGTGCTAGATAGTGGCATACTTATTACAAATATTTCTGATGAAGGCAGAAAAATGAAAAAGGAATACATACCTAAAGTATTTCTCGGAAGCGGAGAATAAAGATCTTGTAACCTGGCGCTAGAGCCGATCGCGGCCCCCTGGGCCGCTCCGGCTCAGCTTTTCGTTCGCAGAGATAAAATATGGAAAGATATCCCATTCACTTGACAAGACTTGTCCATGAAAACCTTTCAATCGTGATGAGCTTTGCATATTCGCGTAGTTCATTAATAGAACTTATGCAAAAAAACTTTGTAGGAGAATGGAAGTATTTAGGAAAAGCAATATTCGAAATAGGTGAGGAAAAAGCTAATCGTGCAATTACTGAATTAGCAATCCTCTTAAGAATCCTCGATGATGAACAGAAAATTACAGATTATGATAAGCAAATTGGTAATCCTTGGAGTTGTGGTCATATAACATTTGAAAATGGAGAAGTAAAAAATATGTCACCGCGTGAATTCTCGAACAAAATAATTCACGCGAAAACATTCACTTGGATTTATGCAGTGGATAAACCGCCTCAACTGATATGCTATGCCAGAGATAATGATAATCGTAATTGGAAAAGTGCTAAAGTGAACCTGGTGAATCTTGCAGCTTTTTGTGGGCGCGTTATGAGTTAGCATGCAATTAAAAATTGCGAACAAGGCGCTCAAACCGATCGCTACGCTCCGGGTGACCTTTTTGTTCGCCCGCCGCCTTCGGTGGCGGGCGAACGGAGCCGCGTCTGAAGGTCGCTTGCTCTACCGCCTGCGGCGGTCGAACAAGCGACTAGAACCGATCCCGTTACACGGGACAGCTCAGCCGCGGCTCCGTTATGTGGCACCTAAAAGGTTTGACAAATTTTCATCGATTGTGATATCGTCATACCAAGACGCTATCTATGGAGGTTTTGTATGCAATCCGTTACTGTTTCGCCAAAATATCAGGTCGTTATCCCGAAGAATGTTAGAGACTCATTAAAACTTCGACCGGGTCAAAAAATACAGGTTGTAGAATATGCCGGCAGGATTGAACTTATTCCCGAACGTGACATCAAAGAACTCCGTGGTTTTCTCAAAGGCATAAACACAGAATTCAAACGGGAGAAAGACAGGGTATGAATATTGTAGATTCTTCAGGTTGGCTGGCTTATTTTGCCGATGAACCCAATGCGAAGCATTTTCAGTCCCCATTAAACAATCCGGAATCACTTGTCGTGCCAGCAATAACCCTATACGAAGTATTCAAGGTTGTTTTGCGGGAATCCGGCGAGAATGAAGCGTTGCAGGCTGTCGTGGCCATGCAAAAAGGGAAGGTCGTGGATTTGGATACATCATTGGCGCTTTCTGCCGCAAAGCTGAGTCTTGAATATCAGCTTCCAATGGCAGACAGTATTATTCTCGCAACAGCCCACGAATTCAAGGCTACTATATGGACGCAAGATGTAGATTTTAAAAATATAAGCAAGGTTAAATATTTTCCAAAAAAATAACAGCGCAACAAAATCCATACAGCCGATCGCTGCGCTCCGGGTGATTTTTCCGTTTGGTCTCTCATTGACATCGCGCGTAAAACCCGGGCCCCTTATTGAGCCCGTTGTATCGGTCATGACCAGTGATTACGAAAAACATGCCATCCGGTCCGGATAGTCCTTCACAGGCTCGTCGGTCGCCGTCTGATATCTCAGTGAATGGCAATCGCACCGCAAGGCGCGGACGTAGCCGGACCGCCGGGCACAAGAAACATCAGGAGGTGCTTTTATGCGTGAGTTGAACATCAGCAAGGCTTTTACTCTGATTGAATCAGGGCCGGTTGTCCTCGTGACGACCCATGCTGGGAAGAAGAACAACATAATGACCATCTCCTGGACCATGGTGGTGGACTTTACGCCGATGTTTGCCATGACTACCGGACCCTGGAACTATTCCTTTGCCGCACTTCGGAAATCGAAGGAATGCGTTATCGCAATTCCTACTGTCGACATGATTGATAAGGTCGTTGGAGTGGGAACATGTTCGGGTGCCGACACTGATAAGTTTGAGAAGTTCGGGTTGACTCCTGTGAAGGGGAAATATATCAAAGCGCCTTTGATAAAAGAATGCCTGGCGAATATCGAATGTAAAGTTATTGATATCATCGAAAAGCACAATATCGTGGTACTGGATGCCGTTGCTGCTTACTTCGATAGTTCACGAAAAGAAAAGCGAACCGTTCACGCAATTGGCGATGGAACATTCATAGTCGATGGCCGAAAGATTGATAGAAGAAAGATGATGCAGTCCAAGCTTCCCGATGGAGTTTAGGAAATGCGTAGACCTGATCTCAAACGTTATAACCGTCAACGAAAGAGAAACTTGGCAAGATGAAATGTATTGCAACCGGCATTGCGGTTCTTGTTTTATTGGTTACCGCCTGTTCCTTTATGGGTCAGGTTCAACAGCCGATGCCCGGCGGATATATTACAACAGAGGTAACCAGCAAGGATGTAATCCGTGCGGCATCCTTTGCGATCAAGGCACAGGAGAAAGCGAGCGAAAAAACATCAAAACTGGAATTGGTCAAAATTCTGGAAGCAGAAAGTCAGGTTGTCGCGGGAATAAATTACCGGCTCAAATTGAAGGTGAGGCTGAATGGCAGGGAAAAAACCGCGGAAGCCATCGTTTGGTGGCAGGCGTGGAGAAAGCCGGATCCGTATCAATTGAGGTCATGGAATTGGAAGTAATCCATTGACCGAACCCGTTCACCGGATGAACGCGGTCAGGCCGCTCCGGCTCGGCTTTATATTAGACAGTAGCGTAAATGATGAAATCAAAACCCGGGACATATGCGTTGGTTCTTCGAAGCCTTAGGAACACAAGCACGCAAGTTGGCCGCTGGGGCGATTTCTGAACGCCATCGGCTCTCCGGTAGAAACATGGGTTTTTCAACCGGAGAGCTAGGGATCAGTCATTGACGTTTTCCCGGGTTTTTCAATTTTTCGTTTTGCCTGTTTAAAAGGTTTTATGTCTCAACAAATATTCAGTTTTTCTTCCTGGCCGCGCGCGATTGTGCACATTGACGGCGACGCCTTTTTCACGTCGTGCGAGGAAGCCATTCATCCGGAACTCCGGGGCAAACCGCTGATTACAGGCGGCGAGCGCGGCATTGTCGCCTGCGCCAGTTATCCGGCCAAAAAGCTGGGCATCAAGCGCGGCGTGCCTTTGCACGAAGCGCGCAAAATCTGTCCGGGACTGATTATTCTACCTTCGGATTATGAGACCTACTGCTTATTCTCACGGCGGATGTTCGACGTCATGCGGCGTTTTACGCCCGATGTGGAAGAATATTCCATCGATGAAGCGTTTGCCGATATTACCGGTATGCGACGGTTGCTGCGTTCCTCCTACGAAGAAATTGTGCTGAAGATGAAAAAGGAAATCGAACGGGAACTGGGCATCACGGTTTCTGTCGGGCTAAGTATCACCAAGGTGCTGGCGAAAGTCGCTTCCAAACATCAAAAGCCGTCCGGCGTAACCATCATCAAGGGAAGAGACATTGCCTCCTATCTTGGCAATCTTCCTGTGGAGAAAATCTGGGGCATCGGTCCCGCCACAACCAACTATCTGGCGAAGATGGGCGTCCGCTGCGCGCTGGAGTTTGCGCAATTGCCGGAGAAAAAAGTGCGGGAAAAATTTACCAAGCCGGGCGTGGAAATCTGGCAGGAATTGCGCGGGGCATCGGTTTGTCCGGTGACGGCGGAAGAAAAAAGTTCTTACGCTTCCATCAGCAAGACGAAAACATTCGCCCCGCCGACGTCCAATGCCGACTATCTGTTTGCCCATCTTATGCGTAATATGGAATCGGCGTGTATCAAGGCCCGGCGTTACTCGCTGGCGCCGAAGAAAATTGTTGTCTTTCTCAAGAAGAACGATTTCAACACCGTCGGCAGTGAAGTCAAGCTGTCGCGTCCCTGCGCTTTTCCCATGGAATTTTCCGATGTCATTCGCAAACTTTTTGACGAATGCTATTCTCCGCAGGATATTTATCGCGCCACCGGCGTCGTTTTGTGCGAGTTGGAACCGGACGAGCAGGTGCAATACTCTCTTTTTGACAATCCTCTGCAGGCGGAAAAGATAAGAGATCTCTACAGCGTCGCCGATGAATTAGGACAAAAATTCGGCAAACACACGCTGCATCTGGGCGGTTCTCATCTGATTGACAAATCGGGAAAGGGCCGCCGCGGCGCTCCTACGGTACGGGAACAGACTCAACTCAAGGGCGAAACCCGCCGCCGTCACCTGGGGTTGCCCCTGTTGCATGTTAAGACGTAGAGATTTTCACGTGAACGCAACGGATTTTTTATCAGGGGTTCTTTATCTCATACTGATAATAAATGTCGTCATCACCTTTGGAGAATCCTCTGACGCATGTTTCTATCGCTTTCTTACCAAACATTTTGATTCCCTTCTGAACGTAACCAGCAATAATGTACTCAAAATAAATATGTTTAAAAGGAATTCCCGTGATTTTTATATGCACAACATTGTCCTCGATGCGTGCGGTCAATATTCCGTCGTCAAAATACGTCGTCCAGAGTTTCGGGATGACCGATTCGACAACATATTTTAAATCATTTGACATGAGATAAGTGTAATAAGGACCTCCCTGCGAAAGGGCGAATTTTGCCGCTACTTTACCGAACATCAGGTAACTTTTAACGTCGTTGTTAAAAAACTCCTTAATAAGTTCATCAAGAAAAAAAGCGAATTTATGCTCAGGAATTTGCGTAATGGGCATAATGATATTGTTGAAATATTGGTCCTTCTTCGCCAGGTTGGCATTGAAAGTATTCCAGCTGGTTTCGCCGAAATTTGCTATTATAGCAACCTTTCCTGTGAGAAAAACTGTACCTTTTATATTCATCTTAACATCTTCCTCCCACGGTATATAAGTTAAATATGACACATTATATATTGTTTATTTTATCAATATTCAAGTATAATATTTACGCGGATTTAATCAGCGGTCTAAATGAAAACTTTGTAGGAAGTAAGATGATATTGATACCGTTTTGATTATTTATCCGAATTATGAACCTGCGTTTTTTAAGAAAGAATAACCCGATGTTATTGTTGAATCCGATAATTGGAGAAAGGAATGAATATGAAACTTAAAGATATTAAAAAAGTTCTCATTCTGGGAGCAGGAACCATGGGGCAGCAGATCGGCTTTTTATGCGCCATGCATGGTTATCATGTGACTCTTTATGATATTGCGGATGATGTTCTGAATGCGTCCTTGAAACGAATGGAGAAGCTCGGGTCATCGTGGTTTGTGCGTATGAATAGAATCACTCCGGAACAGCTCGAAGATACGATGGGCCTTATAACAGCTACCTCTGATGCGAAGGCAGCGGCAAAGGATGCGGATATTATTAGTGAGTCCATACCTGAAGATCCTGGACTCAAAGGCAAGGTCTTTGCCCAATTTAATAAATTATGCCCGAAGAGAACCATCTTTACTACAAATACCTCTCTTCTCATGCCGTCGAAATTTGCTCAGGCGACCGGCAGGCCGGAAAAATTTGCCGCCCTTCATTTTCATGATGTGCGAGTCTCCAATGTGGTTGATGTCATGCCGCATCCGGGAACAGATCCGAAAGCGACCAGTCTTATTCATGACTTTGCCGTAAGCATCGGTCAGACGGTGATTATGCTTCATCGCGAGAACAACGGTTATGTTTTTAACGCAATGCTCTCGAGCCTGTTCAGCACGGCCTTAACGCTTGTCACCACGAATGTATGCAGTCTGGAAGATGTTGACCGCGCATGGATGGG
>CAYZRT010000009.1:0-45525 GCA_964480875.1 uncultured Smithella sp.
TATGATATAAAATGCTCGATGAGCGTCGTGGAAAATGCTGTTGTACTGGTTGATGCTGTCGGCGGCGTGGAGTTTCAGACACAGAAAGTCTGGGAACTGGCCGATGAATTCAAACTTCCCCGTATTATTTTCATCAACAGACTGGATCGCGAACGCGCCAATTTCGATACCGCGCTGGACAGTATTAAAAATAAATTGAAGAGAAAAGCCACTCCTGTCTGCCTGCCTATCGGCTCTGAAGATAAATTCAACGGACTCGTTGATTTAATCAACATGAAAGCTTACCTTTTCAGCGACAACAAAGGCGTGGGAAAAGCCGTGGATATCCCCGCGGATATGAAGGATGACGTAAAACTTATGCGCGACTCCATGGTGGAAGATATCGCGGAATCTGATGACGAATTGATGAACAAATATCTAGAATCCGGAGAACTTTCCGATGAAGAGTTAAAAACAGGTCTGAGAAAAGGCGTGACATCGGGAAGCCTGATTCCTGTCATTTGCGGCTCCGCAACTAAGGGCATCGGCGTTTCCATGCTGATGGATCTGGTTGTCAGTTCCTTTGCTTCACCGATCGATCGTGGTCCGATGAAAGGTAAAAAACCGGGGACTGACAATGTCGAAGAACGTCAATCGTCTGAAGACGCTCCGTTCTCAGCCATCGTTTTCAAGACCATCGCCGATCCGTACGCCGGACGATTGACATTATTCCGTGTTTATTCCGGCACACTTAATTCCGACACACCGGTTTATAATTCCACTAGAAAAATCACGGAAAAATTCGGCCACGTTTTCTATCTTGAAGGAAAAAATCAGAAACAGGCGGAAACCCTTATCCCCGGTGATATTGCCGGCGTGGCCAAACTGAAGGAAACAACCACCGGAGATACGCTTTGCAATGAGAAAACTCCGATTATCTTTGAAAAAGTGCCCGTGCCTCCGCCCATCATGTCTTACGCGATGGAGCCGAAATCGAGAGGCGATGAAGATAAAATTGCTTCTTCGATACACCGCCTGACCGAAGAAGACCCGACTATCGTGTTTTCCCGTAATGTCGAAACCAAGGAAATGATTCTTTCCGGTATGGGACAGGTACACATTGAAGTCAATATTGAAAAGATGAAGAGAAAATTCGGTGTTGAAGTCAATCTGAACACGCCCAAAATTCCTTACAAAGAAACCATCAAGGGAAAAACCAATGTTCAGGGCAAATACAAGAAACAATCCGGTGGTCGCGGCCAGTTCGGTGATTGCTGGATCGATATCGAGCCCCTGCCCCGCGGCGGCGGATTTGAATTTCATGATAAAATAGTCGGTGGTGTTATTCCCGGCCAGTATCGTCCGGCTGTAGAAAAAGGCATCGTGGAAGCGGCAGCAAAAGGCGTAATCGCCGGTTATCCTGTTGTGGATTTTAAAATAAATCTGACTTTCGGTTCTTATCACACCGTTGATTCCTCCGAAATGGCTTTCAAAATTGCTGGTTCCATGGCCTTCCAGAAGGGTGTCATGGATTGTCAGCCCATTCTTCTGGAACCGATTGTTAATATCGAAATAGAAATTCCTGACGAATACATGGGCGATGTGATTGGAGATTTAAACAGCAGACGGGGCCGAGTTCAGGGAATGGATGCCAAGGGCTCCAACCAGATCATCAAAGGTCAGGTACCACTGGCGGAAATATTAAAATATGCACCTGATCTTCGTTCCATGACCAGCGGACGTGGCAATTTTACCTACACGCACTCTCATTACGAGGAAGTTCCCGCTTTTATCGCTGAAAAAATCATTGCCGCGTATAAGAAAGACAAAGAAGAAGAGTAATTATCAATGATATTTGCCGGCATTATTACGGTCAGTGATAAAGGATCTCAGGGCAAACGTGAAGATTTAAGCGGCCCCGCCATCGCAGAAATGCTTGCGGGCGCCGCCATTGAGGTAAAACATACTATTATCATTCCCGACGAAACAGATAAAATCAAAGAAGCAATTATTGATTTCGCGGATGTCAAAAATATGGATTTGATTCTGACCAACGGCGGCACCGGTGTCAGCCCCCGCGATTTGACGCCCGACGCAACGCTGGAGGTTATTGACAAGCAGATTCCCGGCATGGCGGAAGCCATGCGGCAAAAGAGCATGCTGGTTACCCCGCACGCCATGATTTCCCGCGCAGTTGCAGGAATTCGCGGGAAAAGCCTGATTATCAATCTCCCCGGAAGTCCCAAAGGCGCAAAAGAAAATCTGGAGGTGGTTCTCCCGGCCCTTAAACATGCCATTGAAAAAATCAAGGGAGATGATTCGGAATGTGCCGTTCCATAAACCTTAAAGCATTGCGCGGATGTGTTCCCATCCAGTAAATTTTTTTGCAGCTCGGGCACTGATTGTACTTATCACAATTTTCAAATACATATGACGGCACCAGATTACGAACGTCTTCCCTGGTAACAGGATGAAGTTTTTGATTGCATTCCATGCAAATTCCAAACATTCTTTCCCGGTCGATTTTCAGAGAGAAATTTTCAATCACCGCTTTGAGCTGCTTACCGACAATGACATCCGTGATTAAGAAAAGTGTTCCGGAAAACTGCCTTTCTGTCATGTCCCGTCTTCTGGTTAATACAATTCTGCCTTCGGAGTCTGCCTGGCGCATCATCGTTCTTCCGGCTTCTTTCGGAAAGACAGTTGTATCGTAGCCCAGAAGCCGCAACCACTTGGCCAACCTTGCTAAACTTGCATCGGTGATAAATTTGATATCTTCTGATGGTGAAGACTGACGATTATTTTTGTGTTTTTTGTTCATTCATTATGGGCGGAGCTTCATGAGCATGAAGTTCCTTACGTAAATCACGAACGAGTCTGTTGAGATTTCTGATGGTGCGATTTAAACGAAAACGTTCCACAATACCCCAGAATGCCGTAATAATGACTCCAATCAGAAGAGATACAAAAATTAGAATGTAGGTTGGGATGGGAGGAACGTTCTGCAAATAATGATAATATTTTAATTGTATAGGCATCAAGTTTTGTTGTGAAAAAGTTACAATGAATAACGCAAAAACGATAACAAGAATCATGTAAAGTATTCTCATTATTTGTTTCCCTCCATGCAATATTTTTTAAAAAGAGGTGTAAGACTGGCAACTGTTTTTTCTATGGCTTCCGGAATGACCCGGACATTCGTCACCACACTCATAAAATTTGTATCGCCTTCCCATCGCGGGATAACATGAACATGAAAATGTTCCTCGATGCCGGCTCCAGCCGCCTTGCCGATATTCGCTCCGATATTAAATCCATTGGGGTTCATGGCTTCTTTAAGAGCTTTAACCGCAACCTCCAGAAGATCGAATATCTCTTTCCTCTCTTCCTGGGTTAAATCTTCAATTTTTCCTATATGTCTCTGCGGTATGATCATTAAATGACCGTTGACATAAGGATATTTGTTCATCATAACATAAGCGGTTTTCCCTTCATAAATAATGTATTCATCGCATCGGATGGAACATTTGCAAAAAACACATCCGTCAGGTTTTTCACCTTTTATATATTCCATACGCCAGGGCGCGAAAATTGTTTCCATATTCAAAACCTAATGAGGCCAAAGTTTCAGAAGCGTATAACCTAAATAACCTAAAGGTCACTATAGGTGCATTGACGTTTTTAAGCCGAATTATCCAATCCAAATATATCGGGATTGGAAACTGTCCCGCCAAAAACGGCGTGTTACATTCTTATTTTATATTTTAATTATCCTACCTTTTATATCTTTGTCAATTTCTAATATGCCGATGGTTTTTGAAGAGTTAAAGAACCTGTCCACCGCCGAACCGGGATTAAAGAAAAGAACCTTGTCTTTTATATGATTGGCCGGTTTATGCGTATGTCCATACACGACGCAATCAACGTTTTTAAATTTTGCCGATATCTTTTCTTCCAGCCCCCAGGGAGACCCCCATCCATGAATGAGCAGAAATTTAAACTCATTTATCTCAAAAAGCAAATGATCGGGAAATTTGTGCGAAATTGAATAGTTATCCATGTTTCCGGATACTGCCTTTACTTCTTTATCGCCGAATATTTTCAAAACCCGCATATCCACCATATCTCCGGCATGCAGAATCATATTCACATCCCTGAAGTGCTCTTCAATACTTTTGCTCATCTTTTCATCGTAATCATCAAGATGAGTGTCTGAAATGACTCCGATTTTTACTTTTTTATTTTCCATAATTTATAAACTAACTTAATACTGATAAGACATAAAAAACACAAGCTTTTAAATTAGTGAGACAAGCTGAAAACGAATCCCGACGAGTCGGGATGAAGTTTGTCTCTGCCACCTGAAGTTGGCCGGGATAATTCGCTTTGGGATTCCATACGGAATCCACAGGCTCATTAAAGTGTAAGTCGAACTATCCCAGGAGCGTAGCGACCTGGGATTAATGAGACCCAATCTTCAGAAACAAAGTGCACTGAAGCTTGCTGGTCGAATTATCCCCGAAGCGTAGCGTAGCGGGATAGTGACACTCGCTGATTATTTGAATCGCCAGTGTTCAAAAATGTATCAAGGCTCATTAAAAAGCTTTTAAATTGACTTTATGACCCGGTGAATATATTATTTTCGACATGAATAATCTTGAAAATTCTCTACAAAAAATTGCTGAAAGCATATTGCATTTTGATGAAGCATCCCTCACTGCTTTATGGGAAAAATATAAAAATAAGATAGAACAGTTTACCCCTTCTCCCGAATGGGAAAAAGCTGTTATTATATTTTCCATAATCAACGCGGTGCGAGCCAAAAACGCTATTTTTAATGAAATGATATTAAACAGCAAAACCCCGGGAAAAACGACACAACCCGACATACCTCAAGAGAAACCTCATTTAAAACGAGTTAAGTAATGGATAAACATACAGAATTAAAACGGATTGCCGAATTAAGAAAAACAATTGAATATCACAATAAGCGTTATTATCAACAGGACGCGCCCGAAATTTCCGATGCCGAATACGACCGTCTAATGCGTGAACTTCAGGAGCTGGAAAATCGCTATCCTGAAACCTATTCAGCCTCATCTCCCACACAGCGGGTGGGGGCAGCCCCGCTTTCCAGATTCGCCCCCTTCAATCATCCGTCTCCCATGTTCAGTTTGGCCAACGCATTTTCCCATGAAGAAATAATTGAATTCGATAATCGTATCAAGCGACTGTCCGGTGCAGATAACATCTCCTATGTCGCCGAACCAAAACTGGACGGCCTTGCCGTTAATCTTATTTATGAAAAAGGTGTTTTCAAGCAGGGAGCAACACGCGGTGACGGTATCACGGGTGAAGACGTCACGCAAAATCTCAAGACCATCACTTCCCTGCCCCTGAAAATGAAACATTCAGCAGACAAGCCCATCCCTTCTTTCATTGAGATAAGGGGTGAAGTTTATATTGAGAAGGGACCTTTTCATAAGTTGAATATCCGGCGCACCGAAACAGGCGAAGAACCGTTTGCCAATCCACGCAATGCCGCCGCAGGTTCTTTACGACAGCTTGATTCCAAGATAACAGCCCGACGTCCGCTCAGCATTTATCTTTATGGAATAGGCAATGCTCAAGGCATTGATTTTTCAACTCACTGGCAATCACTGCAAATGCTTTCCGACTGGGGTTTTCCAGTTAATCAATACATTGAACGGGCGCATGACATGAACGCCTGCATAAAGTATTTCGAACGCATCAGCGCCATTCGTGAAGATCTTCCCTATGAAATTGACGGCGTTGTCATAAAAGTTGATGATCTTGCTTTGCAAAAAACATTGGGTAATGTTTCACGTAATCCCCGTTGGGCATTGGCCTGCAAATTTCCGGCGGCTCAGGCAATTACGGTGGTTAAAGAAATCAACGTTCAAGTTGGACGCATGGGCACCTTGACGCCCGTTGCCATTATGGAACAGGTCAATGTCGGCGGCGTCATGGTCAGTCGCGCTACCATGCACAATGAAGATGAAGTCCTTAAAAAAGACGTTCGCGTCGGCGATACCGTGGTTATTCAACGCGCCGGTGATGTCATTCCTGAGGTCGTCCGAGTTATTTTTGAGAAAAGAACGGGCCATGAGATACCTTTCCAAATGCCTGCTCACTGCCCTGAATGCGGTTCGGAAATTGTCCGGTATGAGGGAGAAGTAGCGCACCGCTGCGTCAATATTTCCTGCCCCGCTCAGCTAAAAGAACACATTCGCCATTTTGCTTCACGCGGCGCGATGGATATTGAAGGTCTGGGAGAAAAAGTTTCCGCTCAGCTATTTGACGCTAAATTAATTACCGATCCCGCCGATCTTTATTATTTAACAAAAGAACAGCTTATTGCGCTTGATCGGCAGGCGGAAAAATCCGCGCAAAATTTAATTGATGCCATTCATAAATCCAAGAACCCTCCTTTGGATAAATTCATTTACGCTTTAGGTATCCGGCACGTCGGAGAGCGTACCGCCAAACTTCTGGCCGATCATTTAGGCAGTATTGAAAATCTTATGTCAGCCAAGGAAGAAGATTTAACGGCACTCAATGAAATCGGCTCGGAAATAGCCGCCAGCATCGTGGAATTTTATCATGAGCATAAAAATATCGATGTCATGAATAAATTCAGTAAAGCTGGTGTAAATCCTCAAAAAAAAGAAATAAACACTAATGCGCCTTTGCGGGGAAAATCATTTGTTTTCACGGGTGCCATGGAAAGCATGGGTCGAAATGAGGCGAAGACTATTGTAGAGAATTTGGGAGGCACGATTCATTCCAGCGTAACGAAGAAAACTACTTATGTCGTCGCTGGAAGTGATGCGGGTTCCAAACTAGACAAGGCAAAGTCCTCCGGCATTAAAATTATCAATGAAGATGAATTTTTGAAACTCATCAACAAAGAATAATGCCGCTTCACTTTCAAAGGATAACGAGGCGGCAAGGAGGAGTCTCCACAGGCGTATTAGTAATACGCTGAGGAAGCCGACGACGCAGACAACAAAGTTAGCCGAAGAAAGGAAGCGGTATTGAAACGAGTTCATGTTTATATCAGCGGTCGAGTTCAGGGCGTCTTCTTCCGAGCGGAAACGCAAAGAGCGGCAAACGGTTTTAATCTGACCGGATGGGTTCGCAATATAACTGATGGTCGCGTGGAAGCTGTTTTTGAGGGTGAAGAAGGTAATATTGAAAAAATGCTGGACTGGTGCCATATCGGCCCGCCTGCTGCGCGAGTTGAAGAAGTTATTACTGAAGAAGAACCTTACACCGGCGAATTCAGAGATTTCATTGTTAAATATTTATAAACCATTTTCGTCATTACCAAACCTCATATGTATTAGCTGTTGTGTGATCTAATTTTATTATTTACCTTTCTTATTGGAAAGCTCTTCAAGCCTACGGAATAAATCATGACCATTAATCAATTCCAGTCTTGATGGTATAAAAGGAACTATTAATGGATCTTCTTTGATTTTCGGCGCAAAATCTGATGTAGTCGAAAGAAATCCTTTCGAAGCTCCGTCGCATTGAAGAACACCCATAAGTGCTCTCACATCATTTGCTGTAACAAGATGATCAGGCTTGTAAGCTTTGACTTGGTCAATTACCCGGATTTGACCAAGTCCTCTTTTTATTGCTATTACATCACGACCGAGGTCACCGCTTCGAGGTGTCAGTATAACTTCATCAAATCCTGCTTTTTTGTAAGCACCGGCAATTATTTCTTCCCATTTGTCAGGTGGTATTTTAAATGCGATTGAATGGTCTTTCTTAATAAGATTGACAATCTCGACCCAAGGAATGCTAACTGCTTCGATAATCCTACCTTCTGTTGTTTTTTCACCAGAAACAACAATAGTTTTCAAAAGCAAATTAACGTCTTGAACTACCCTTACATCCGCTACATGCAGTCCTGCCTTAACCGATAAAGCATCTTTCAAAACAACTTGTATGTTCCGCTTAGTAGACCCGCATCGAGGGCATGGTGTTCTTTTAGAATCCTGCGGATTTACATCTAAGAGTTCCCCGCAGTCACTACAAGTAATTCTCGAGTCAGCCATGGATATGATGTTTCCTAATTATTTCTTTTAGGCAATAAATGTTTATATGTATCTTGTGCCATGTGGGCATAATGCCCTACTTTATTATGCCGAGTCGCGTTCAGAAGGATATCTAGGCGGCAAGGAGGAAGCTCCGCAGGCGTATATGATAATACGTTAAGGAAGCTGACGACGAAGCCAACAAAGATAGCCGAATGAAGGCCGTCTCGGCATTTACTTGCATTCCTTGATTGCTTCCGCAAAACCTTGAATTGAATTAATAATCGTTGCGTCATCAACACAGTAGGCTATGCGGAAGTAGCTGGGGCCGCCAAAACCGCTGCCGGGTACTACCAGGATATTTTTTTGCAAAAGCATTTTGACGAATTTTACATCATCAGGTATCGGGCTTTTCACAAAAAGATAAAAAGCGCCTTCCGGTTTGACAAACTTGTAACCCGCTTTGGAAAGGCCTTTACACAGCAGATCACGTTTCTTCTGATAGACTTTAACATCAACCGTTGTATCCTGTAATGCGACAACAATTCGCTGCATCAGCGCCGGCGCGTGCACAAATCCTAAAATTCGCGTGCATAAAATCAGCGCGCTGATTAAATCATGTACCTCATCAATTTTTGGATTTAAGGCAATGTAGCCGATCCTCTCTCCCGGCAGAGAAAGTGTCTTGGAATATGAATAAGCAACCAGGCTTTGAGGGTAGGCCTTTAATATACTCGGGACGGCAATATTATCGTAGACGATTTCATTGTATGGCTCATCCGAAATCAGATAGATAGTCTTTTTAAACGCTTTGCTTTTTTTCTTTAAAAGCGCAGCCAGCGCTTGAATATTGCTGCGGCTGTATACCTTGCCTGTTGGATTATTTGGCGAATTGATTAAAACGGCTTTAGTCTTCTTATTGATTGCTTTGCCAATCGCTTCAATGTCCAATGAAAAATCACTTTTCGTTTTGACATACTTTGTTACACCACCGTAATTGTCAATGTAAAAAGGATATTCGACAAAGTAAGGGATGGGAACGATCACTTCATCTTTCGTATCCAGCAGGGTTTTAAAAATAACATTTAACGCTCCGGCAGCCCCGCAGGACATAATCACATGTTCGGCGCTTAACTTTAGTCCATAATATTTGTTGATTTTTGCGGCAATGGCTTGCCTCGTTTCTGTAAAACCGGCATTGGGCGCGTAGCCGTGTTTCATAGCAATATGTTTTGCGGCCAGATTAATCAGTTCTTTTTTGAATTTTTCCGGTGGCTCCACATTGGGATTGCCCAGGCTGAAATCATAGACGTTATCGGCGCCGTATTTCTTTTTCATCACGGCGCCTTCTTCAAACATCTTTCTGATCATCGACGAATGCGATATCGATGCTTTGATTTTTTTAGCAATAGCCATTTCTGCAAAGTCCAGTTTATATGATTTTATCAATCATCATTTTTTATGTCGTAATAGAACAAAGATACCCAGCACAATGAGAATTGCCGGCAACATATATTTGGAGTACATCGACGGATCAAATCCGCAAAATTCATAAAAAAGGAATCCGAGGCCAGCCAGTGTTATAATCCATCCGCCAAGATCTCTGAATTTTTGAATCAACGTGCAGATACCGACTGCAATCAGCAATATTGGCCAAGTCTGGCCGAATGGATAACTGCCGGCTTTGCTTAAATAAATCAGAACACCCAGAGTAATCAAGACGACACCGCCGGTCAACACATTCTGCTTCTTATCGCTCATAAAATAATCTCCTTAATTATTATTATTCAATCAGACAATTATTGTCCGTCTCTATATTATTTATCCGCCGATTTGATAAACGGTTTGAATAAATCAATCGGAATCGGGAAAACCGTTGTCGAATTGTTTTCCGACGCTATCTGGTTCAGGGTCTGCAAATAGCGTAATTGCAGAGACATCGGTTGCGTTTCCATTACTGCCGCCGCTTCAATTAATTTCTGCGCCGCCTGGAATTCGCCCTCGGCATTGATGACCTTCGCCCTTCTTTCTCTTTCCGCCTCGGCCTGCTTGGCCATGGAACGTTTCATTTCTTCCGGCAGGTCTATGTGCTTGACTTCCACGAGGGATACTTTGATTCCCCAGGGCTCGGTGCTGCGGTCGAGAATTTCCTGAAGGTTCATGTTTATTTTTTCCCGCTCGGAAAGAATTTCATCCAGTTCCATCTGCCCGCAGACGCTGCGGAGCGTTGTCTGGGCAAGTTGTGATGTTGCATAGAGATAATTTTCGACATTTGTAACGGCGGAATTGGCATCCATGACGCGGAAATAAACAACCGCGCTGACCTTGATGGATACATTATCTTTCGTAATAACATCCTGCGGGGGAACATCCATGGTGATTGTGCGCATGTCAACCCGAACCATCCTGTCAATTCCGGGAATAATAATAATCAAGCCCGGCCCCTTCGCATCACGAATGCGGCCCAGACGGAAAATAACCGCTCTTTCGTACTCACTTAAAATTTTGATGGCTGACGCCAGAAACATTACGACCAGCACCAGAACAACCAATGTCGGTATGGGTAAAGCTCCTTCCATTTTCATTTCCTCCTTTTATTTTTTTATAATTATTTTTTAATTTCTTCCACGGTTAACTTCATTCCGTCGACTTTAATGATTTTTGCTTTTGCTCCTTTGGGAATAGGTGCATCGCTTCTGGCCTTCCAGTATTCGCCTTTGATGAATACCTCCCCCTCTTTGTCAATATCCCTGACAACGTCCACTTCCTCGCCGATCATCGCTTCCGCTCCGGTAAAGTGCTTGCGCATCTGGGCTTTCACGGCCAGCCATATCACCACGATGAAAAAACCGGAAGCAACCACAACAGCCGGTATCAAAACCTGAAAGGACAGGCGCAATGCCGGCTCCGGCGAATCAAACAACAGTAATGAACCCAAAACCAATGAAATCACCCCTCCTACCGTTAGCAATCCGCTGCTCATAACCTTTATCTCCGCTATAAATAAGATGATGCCGAAAATAATCAGCAATATTCCCGTATAATTCACCGGCAGCGTTGAAAGCCCGAAAAAAGCAAGCAGAAGCGATATGCCGCCGATGACTCCAGGCAGTATGGCGCCCGGCGTTGAAAATTCAAAATAAAGACCCGCCAGCCCTATCAAAAGAAGGAGATAGGAAATGTTAGGATCGGAAATAGCGGAAAGAATGCGTTGCCGGGTACTCATTTCTTTATCATTTAGTTCCGCGTTCTTCGTGTTCAGCTTCTTTTTATTTCCGGCGACGACAACTTCTTTCCCGTTAATGGCGGCCAGAAGTTTTTCGATATCTATCGCTACCAGATCGATGACATTTAATTTGAGCGCTTCCTCGGCGGTTATGGATTCGCTTTTACGCACAGCCTTTTCCACCCATTCTTCCGAACGGCCTTTCGTTTTGGCGATGCTTCTGACATAGGCCGCCGCGTCATTTTCAATCTTATCGGACATGGTTTTATCAACGTTTCCGCTGCCCCCGATACCGATGGACACCGGATGCGCCGCGCCGATATTCGTGCCGGGCGCCATCGCCGCGATATGGGCGGCCGTTGTGATGATAACGCCGGCCGAAGCGGCGCGCGCCCCCGACGGATACACATAAACGATCACCGGTAAGGGAGCGTTCAGAAGGCTTTTAGCAATATCACGCATCGCTGTGTCCATTCCACCGGGCGTGTCCAGCAAAATGATCAATGCTTCGGCCTTGTCCTTAGAGGCCTGTTCAATGCTTGAAGCAATGTACTTTGCTGTTGGTGATGTTATAACGCCATCTACGGTAATCACATTAAACACAGGTCTCTTCTCCTGCGCAATCGCCAGGACGGATGTCAATATGAAAACGGCAATCAATGCATAGCCTATTTTTTTTAACATGACGTCACCTCTACTTTCTATCAAAAGGATTAAAGGTTTGCTTCCTTCATGATCATTTGAACATCTTCCCAAACCTGTTTTTTAGCCGCAGGGTTTCGCAACAAATAAGCCGGATGATAAGTCGGCATTAATTTTATTCCTTCGTATATATGAAAACGACCCCGCAAAGCGGATATGGGTATGTCCGTTTTTAAAAGCGTCTTGGCGGCAAATGTTCCCAAAGCGCATATTATTTCCGGAGAGATAATATGAAGCTGTTTTTTCAGGAAAGGCTCGCATTTGCCGATTTCATCAGGCTGAGGGTTGCGATTTCCCGGCGGGCGGCACTTTAGAATATTGCAGATATAAACATCTTTTCTCTGCATTTTCATACCCTTGACGATAATATCCGTTAAAAGCTGTCCGGCACGTCCCACAAAGGGCAGTCCCTGTTCATCTTCATCCGCGCCAGGAGCTTCACCGACAAAAACAATTCGTGCTTCTGGATTGCCGGCGCCGAAAACAAGATTTTTTCTTGTTTTACCCAAAGGACAGAGCTGACAATCACCCATGTCCCTTTGAGCTTCATTCAACATTTCCTCTTTGTTTTTATGAACAGATGTCATTTGAGGCATTGCTTTCTTTTTGGGTTTACTCCAATCAATGCCTACAGACAAGCTTGCTCTGTTAGTGACATGTCCCTTGAGCGCTTTCACCGCTTTGCATAATTCAGATTGTAATTCGTTTTGATCCAACTTTAGAAAGGGTCTCCGTTTATTTTCTACTTTTGATTTTTTTCCCTGCAATTTTTTTAACACGATCAAGAATCGCGTGTGCTGCTTCAATTTTAGTCATTTTTCCCAAAGACTCTGTATCACCGGCATGGTCAATCATCGTAATAATATTTGTATCAGTGCGAAAACCAGCGCCCTCTTCCCGTAAATTATTGGCAACAATCAAATCCATATTCTTTTTTAACAATTTTCCCCTGGCGTTCTCTAATAAATTCCGAGTTTCCATGGCGAAACCCACCAGGATTCGATTGCCTTTATGTTTTCCGACTTCTGAAATAATATCCGGATTTTTTTCCAATTCCAGTGAAATTGTTTTCCTGTCTTTCTTAATTTTTTCCTTGGCGATGGCTTTTGGACGATAATCGGCAACGGCAGCGGCCTTGATGATGACATCCACTTTTTTATAATGATCCAAAACGGCCTTATACATTTCTTGGGCTGTGCGTATCTTGATAATCTTTTCCGCAGGAGGCAACGATAATGACGTGGGGCCGCTGATCAACGTAACTTTTGCTCCCCTGGCGTGCGCGGTAGCAGCCAAAGCGTACCCCATTTTCCCTGAAGATAAATTCGTAATAAAACGCACCGGATCAAGCGGTTCTTCAGTAGGACCTGCTGTAACCAAAATTTTCACGCCTTTAAGATCCTTTGGCGCAAGCAGCATTTTTATTTTTTCCAGAATTGCCGGTATCTCCGGCAGACGACCTTTTCCTGTGGTTTTGCAAGCCAGTTCGCCTTCCGCGCTGTCCATTACAAGATAACCGATTTTTTTCAGCTTATTAATATTTTCCTGAACAACCGGATTGGCGAGCATTTTATCATTCATAGCCGGACAAATAAGCGTGGGTTTGTCTTGAGCCATGATGGTTGTGGAAAGAAGATCGTCACCGATTCCGGCGGCAATTTTTCCTATGATGTTTGCTGTTGCCGGCGCAATGACAAAGGCATCGGCAAATTCAGCAAGGGCTATATGCGCCATATCGTACTGGTCAGCAGGCATAAACATTTCCGTATACACCTGATTCTGTGAAAGAGTCTGCATCGTCAAAGGCGTGATAAATTTTCTGGCGCTTTCGGTCATGATGACTTTGACTTTCGCCCCTTCTTTGATGAGAGCGCGAGTCAATTCCGCTGCCTTATAAACAGCAATCCCTCCTGTAATACCGAGAACAATCTTTTTGTCTTTAAGCATACTTTTCAACTTTCAAATCTTTTTAAACTGATTAAAATGAAAAAGACGCCTGAGCGACTATTTATTTAAAATATAACAGTGCTTTATCACAATATCAAGGCATAATTATTATTGATGTCTTGAAAATGTTATAAGAAAATAGCCCCACTTAACTTAATTCTTCGCTGTGCTCGCTGGTCTCATTATCCCGCTTTGTTTCGCTGCGGGGATAATTCCCAATCCCGATAAATCGGGTTGGATAGTTCGACCAGCGCTTCGAGTTTCACTTCGTTCACTCTTAGCGAGACTCACTACCACTTGCGCTTTAATGAGCCTTGACTATAGTCTTAGAGCGAATTATCCCGCCACCTTGAGGTGGCTGGGACAAGCTACGTTTCTCTTGCTCTCAGCGAGTGTCAAATCCCCATTCCGCCTATAGTGGCCTTTAGGCCATGCGCTCAGGGATAATTCCACTTGCAAAAGCGCCTAAAAGTTATTATAAGCCGCACAAACATTCAATAATTACAACATTTACAACATTGAGGAGATTGTTATGAAATGGTTCCGATTTGATTATAAAATTATTATTGCGGTATTGGTTGTCGCCGCATTGGCCTGGGTTTTTTTCGGAAACTACATTGAAATAGGGAAACCGGTTATAAAATTCGACCACGAATTAAAAGCCATAGGACGGCAAAAAAATATCGGGATTAATTTTTCCGATTCCAAAAGCGGTCTTTCTCAAATTTCAGCGGAAATAATTCAGGACAACAAAGGTCAGATTTTAGCCGACCAAATAATCTCTCCAAAAGGCAAATCGCAGGAAACGTTATCACTCGTAATAAATTCAGCAGAATTGAGGCTCCACGATGGTCCGGCGTTGCTTAAAGTCACGGCAACAGATAATTCTCTCCTGAAAAATAAAGCGGTTTTGATGCAGGAAATCAAAGTAGATACGGTCCCGCCAATGATTAATCTTGTTAAAAATATTAATTATATCAATCAGGGGGGCACGGGTTTTGTTGCCTATCAACCCTCGAAAACACTTGCTTCCACCGGTGTATATATCAACGATTATTTAGCTCCCGCCCACGCCACGTTGATCGACAATAAACCTTCTTTCTTTACTTATTTCGCTTTACCGATGAACGCCGATAAAATATCGACCAGAATCATGATTTTTGCCCGTGACGAGGCAGGTAATGAAACCACCATGGCTGTTCCCTGCGTCATCAAAGAAAAAAAATTCCGCTCGGATAAGATGAATTTAAGTGAAAATTTCCTGCAGCAGAAAATGCCCGAATTCCAAGCGATGGTTCCTTCGCTAAAAGGCAAATCCCCTCTGGACGTTTTTATTTATGTAAATTCCCAAATGCGCAATGACAATTTTCTAACGATACAAAAAATATGCGAAAAGTCTTCTCCGAAAGAACTTTGGGAAGGCACGTTTCTACGAATGAAAGACGCCGCACCGATGGCTCTTTTCGGTGATAAGCGCAGTTATGTATATAATGGAAAAGTTGTCGCAGAATCCATTCATGAAGGCGTCGATCTCGCGTCTAACGCCCGCAGTCCTATTGAAGCCGCTAATAAAGGAATTGTTGCTTTTACCGGTGCGTTGGGAATTTACGGCAATACCGTAATCATTGACCACGGGTTGGGACTGTTTACCCTTTATGCACATTTGTCATCCATTGATACGAGCGTTCATAAAAATGTGGCCAAGGGCGAAAAAATAGGTCTTTCCGGCATGTCCGGCCTGGCGGGCGGTGATCATTTACATTTCAGTATGATCGTGGGTGGGAAATTTGTCGATCCCAAGGAATGGTGGGATCCTCACTGGATTAAAGACAATATAACGAAATAATGGAATTAAAATTCAAAGTGCGCTGTTCAAATTATTTATCAATATCCCTGTGATTGATGTTGACCACATATTTCATGGTTGAAAAAAAAGAGGCGATGGCATTGGCCATCACGACAGAACGATGCCTGCCCCCCGTACAACCCATGGCGATATTGAGCCGTACTTTGCCTTCCTTTTCATAAAGAGGAATCAGTAAAATCATCAAGTCCCGCGTTTTATCCAAAAACTTTTTTCCTTCTTTATTTTTTAACACATATTTTTTTACATCTTCATTATTCCCGTCGAAATATTTTAAATTCTCAACAAAGAAAGGATTGGGCAGAAATCTCACATCAAAAACAAGATCGGCCTCAACGGGCAAACCGTATCGATAGCCGAAAGAGGTCACATTAATAACCATTTTTTTATTTCTTGAATATGGGGAATAATAACGCTGGACCGCATCCTTCAACTGATGGACGTTGGTTGACGTTGTATCAATTATTTTATCCGCCATTTTCTTCAAGGAAGACAATTTCCCCCGTTCGAGTAAAATGCCTTCCTTGATCATGCCTCTTTGTGAAAGCGGATGGGTTCGTCTGGTTTCGCTAAAGCGATGCAACAACGATTCGTCGCTGGACTCCAGAAACAGAATTTCTATTTTATATCCTTTCTTTTTAAGTGTTTCGAAAATCCGATTATACTTGTCCAGAAAACTTCTTTCCCGCAGATCCATGACCAAGGCTACCCGTTTAATTTCCGGCGAAGCATTGATGGTTATGGAAAGAAATTTAGGCAGTAAAATAACCGGCAGATTGTCAACACAAAAAAAGCCGATGTCTTCAAGCGCCCGTAAAGCGGTGCTTTTGCCGGAGCCGGAAAGACCGGTTATGATAACGACACGCAGATGTTTCATTTAATCATCCTTACAGACTATTATATTTTCATCACACCGATGATTTTCAGGATGCATACATCAAATGTCATTGTGTTTCATACTTCGTCATCGTTAAACGATGCAAATATTTTCCTGTTCGATGATGATTCTATACAAATCATTCTTCGAGTTGGATTCTAACAGTTTTTTACGAAAATAATCATCTTTAAGCATTTTGGATATTTTGGCCAGTATTTTCAAATGCTGTCCAGCTGAATTTTCCGGCGCCAGCACCATAAAAAAAAGATGGACCGGTTTGCCATCCAGAGCGTCATACGCAATGCCGTCTTTGCTTCTTCCGAACACCACAACAATGTCTTGAATATTTGATATTTTCCCGTGAGGAATGGCTACTCCGTCACCGATACCCGTTGAGCCAAGACTTTCTCTTTGTTTCAATATATCAAGAACAGAAGACGTGTCCAATTTCAGCCCCCCGGCAATGACGGTATTGATCATTTCCTCCAGGGCTTCATCCTTATTTCTCGCTGATAGACGATCGTTAATAAATTCTAACTTAAAAATTTGATTTAGTTCCATGCACTACACCATGTGGTCATTAAAAATAATTCTTTTGATACTGATTTACATTTCAATTTTTCAGTTTGTTTCTATCAGCGAATAATTCCCATCGTCTCGCCGATAAATCAGACTCACATTTTCAGATGAAGAATCCCGGTAAATAATAAAACGGTCATTATTTTCCTCTAATTCCATGATAGCTTCATCAAACGACATGGGTTTTAATATAATTTTACGTGTTTCGGTAATCTTACTGGTCATTACGTCATCCATGTCTTCTTGTTCAACTGATTTGATCTGGCCACGTCTGATACTTTTCGGTTTATGCTCCCTGATTTTTTCTCTCTGTTTTTTGAGTTGCTTTTCAATTTTGTCCACACATTTATCAAGGGCTTTTCGCAAATCCTTTGCTTCTTCTTTGGCATTAATATTCCAACCATTGGAACTTAAATTGATTTCCGTGACGTTCCTGAATTTCTCGATGGAAACAATAATATGAGCTTCGGCAGGCACATCCAGATATTTTTTCAGCTTTTGCATTTTTTCTTCAGCGTAAACTTTCTGCCAGTTTTCTCCTTCACCGTTTCTAAAAGTTACCGAAATTTTCATCATCGTTCCTCCTTAATTAAATTTATCTTCATCACATTCCTTTTTCATCTTTTATTGATATGACTATCACCGGTCTAAACCTCAAAAATAGCCTTGAAAATATAGTCGTAAGCTTATTGAGACGTATGATCATTTTCACGTTCAAGAGGCTCGTCATATAGTGATGTAAAAAACAAATGTCAATCAAAATATTCTACCTTAAATGCCTTTTCCTGCCCACACATCAAAAATACTTTTTTCTTTTCGAAGAGGGAAGTATCCCCATCAATTCCCTATATTTAGCCACGGTGCGACGGGCAATATTGATTCCTTTTCCTTTCAGCAATTCAACAATCTCGCAATCGCTGTAGGGTTTCTTCGGCTGTTCACCGTTGATGAGTTGTTTTATTTCTTCCTTAACGCTTTTTGAAGCGATGGTGCCTTCTGATGTTCTTCTGATGGAACTGCCAAAGAAATATTTCATTTCAAATATTCCCTGAGGAGAATGCATGTACTTATTGTTCACCACGCGACTGATCGTGGATTCATGCATGTCAATATCACTGGCAATGTCACGTAAAACCAGCGGTTTGAGGCAATCGATCCCGTTATCGAAAAAATCTCTTTGAAATTTAACGATACTTTCGGCTACTTTGTATATCGTGTTCTGCCTTTGTTGAATGCTTTTTATAAGCCATGTGGCTGATTGAACCTTATCTTTAATGTACTTTTTCCCGTTTTCAGCCTCATGATGCCCATGGCTGGAAATCCCAGCCATGATTTCACGATAAAAATTACTTATTCTCAGACGCGGCAAACCATCGTCATTAAGAATAATTTTATATTCATCTCCCGATTTAATGACATACACATCGGGGATCACAGGCTGCGTCTTCTCTTCCGAATAAACACTACCCGGTTTTGGATTCATTCTGCTGATCAATAACACCGCTATCTCTACTTCCCTTAAAGGAACTTTTAATTTGTGAGCAATATGAACATAATTTTTCAATTCCAGTTCCTTAAGAAATTCCTTAATAATGACTTCAATAATTTTATTTTTTACACCCAGCATCCTTGCTTGAATCAACAGACATTCTTGTAGATTGCGGGCGGCTATTCCCGGAGGATCGAATTCCTGAACCTTTTTTAGGACGGCTTCCACAAATTCTTCACTGACTTTTTCCAACTGAGCAATTTCGGCAACGGTCGCGCGTAAATAACCGTTTTGATCAAGATTGCCGATAATCTGATTGCCGATTCTCTCTTCATCTTCTGAAAAAGACGACAGGGTCATCTGCCAGGACAAATGCTTTGTGAGCGATTGACCTTCGGTAAGAACATTATCCCAGGACAGTTCTTCGCCGTCTTTACCGCCATACGTGACGCCTACCGGGCCATAATCCTCAAGATAACTTGCCCAGTCAAACTCTTCGGTTCCGGCGCCTTTTTCAATATTGATTTCTTCAGTGTGTTCCAGTGATTTTATATTTTCCCGTTCAACCGATACGACATTTTCTGCTACTTCCTCATAAGCCTGCTCGTCAGTGCCTTCATCCGCAGAAACTTCTTCCAATAGAGGATTCTCTTCCATCTCCTGATTGATGGCTTCGACAAGCTCCTGCCTCGATAACTGCAGCAACTTTATCGCCTGCTGGAGTTGCGGAGTCATGATCAACTGTTGGGAAAGTTTTAAGTTCTGTTTTAATTCAAATGCCATAAAGCCACATCATGTCAATATACTTTTAAAAATTAAAAGAATCGCCAAAATAAAATTTTCGCGCCAGTTCGCTTTGAGATATTTCTTCCGGAACCCCTTCAACGAGGATAGTCCCTTCATTTACAATATACGCCCGGTCACAACAGGAAAGCGTCTCCCGGACATTATGATCTGAAATAATGACGCCGATACCTTTCAATTTCAGTTTTTCAATTATTTTCTGAATATCAGCCACGGCCAGCGGGTCAATGCCTGCGAACGGCTCGTCTAAAAGGATATATTTAGGCGACGTCACCAGCGCCCTTGTTATTTCCACTCGTCTTCTTTCCCCGCCGGAAAGAGAATAAGCGTAATGTTTAGCCAACGCTGTCAGATCAAGTTCATGAAGAAGTTCCTGTAACCGTTCCTTTCTTTCATTTTCCTGTAAATCAAGCGTTTCCAGAATGGCGAGAATATTTTCTTCCACCGTGAGTTTGCGGAACACCGAAGGTTCCTGCGGAAGATAATTCAGACCCTTACGCGCCCTTTGATACATGGGCCATGCGGTAATATTTTCACCATCGAGAAATATCTCGCCTCCATCGGGTTTGACAAGGCCTACGATCATATAAAAGGTCGTTGTCTTTCCGGCGCCATTGGGGCCCAGCAAACCCACAACTTCACCCGGTGAAATTGATAAATTAATCTCGTTGACGACTTTTCTCTTGTTATAAATTTTTATTAAACCCCTTGCTAATAAATCACTCATATTTTACGGCGTCAGACTCCTCATTATTTTGTTTCTGTTTTTTTTATATCCTTGGGATATATAAGGGCTTTGACCGGTTTCTGGGGGGTGCCTTCCACCAGGCCTTTATTTTCATCAAGAAAAAATATCACCCGTTCTCCTTTTATGTAATTTTTACCATCTCTTAGAGTCGCATTGCCTATCATGATTACTTTATTGTTGTCCCGGTAATATGTGGCTTCATCTCCCGTGGCTATTCTTGTTTCATGATATAAATAAACATTTCCTTTTGCTTCTATTCTTTCCAGATCACCGGATTTTTGATTCTCTAGTGTTCCGATTTTTTGCTTTTTGCCGGGTTGGGTTTGATAATGCAGAAATATTTTGTCTGATTTCAACACGCTATTGCCCTGCGTGACTTTAGCGTTACCGGAAAAAACGACAACTTTTTGATCCTTCATGATCTCCATTCTATTGGAAGTAATTTCCATCGGCTTATCGGACAATTTTCCTAAAAAATTATTGTCAGCGTAAGCCTTAAAACTCAAGAGCAAAAAAAACGTCAGAATGAGTACATAATGTTTTTTATGAAACATTTAAATTCTCAATTAATGGATGATCGCCTTCACCATGGAGGGAATACTTAATTCTCCTTTATCCATGTAGATCACTAAACCCTTCCCCGTTATTTTCATACGTTTATTTTTCATCGTCACCGGCGCTTCCGTATAAAATTTTTTCTCGGCATCGTTATACTTAATGTAATCAGTAGAAAATGCATCTCCATCATGCGAGGTAATCAGAACATTGCCCTGTATTTCAATGCTCTTTTTATCCGTCATGATTCTGCCTTTGTCTGCGTTCATTGTGAAAACTTTACCATCGGACGTTATTAACATCATGCTCACCTGTTCTAAAACAGCGAGGTTTTGTTTTTTATCATATACAGCGTTATCGGCTTTTACTTCCCACTTGGACTTATTTTCGCCAACTTCCGTATACACAAAATCCTTGATTTGAACGTCGGCACTATCCTGCAACGCTTTGAATACTGTTTTCGGTTTAGTTACATTGATTTTGACGAAGACGGCAACAACGAAAGCAAAACATGCAATTGCTAATAAAGATATAAGGATTGTTTTTTTTCTTAATGTCATTTCAAACCACAACTTTTTAATCTTGGCACTATTTTTGCTTTTGATTATATCACTGTGGTGGTTAGGTGTAAAGCAATAAGGACGACAAATATGGAAAATTTGCAGGAAATAATCTAAAATTTTTTAGTTTTGAATTATTTCAACTCATATCTAGCGGCAATTTCCGGCCACTTTTTCTGAGCTTTTAAAATCATTTCACAAACTTCTCTTACCGCTCCATTTCCACCATGATTTTTAGCAACATAATCAACTGATTTTTTAACAATATCAAGAGCATCGGCCACCGCCACGGAAAAACCGACTGTCTTCAGCACGGGAACATCAACGATATCATCACCGATAAACGCTACTTCATCGGCGGATAATTTGTGTTTTTTAAGAATGTCACCAAATACCTCTTTTTTGTTATAAATTTTCTGATAAACGTACTTGATTTCCAGATCCTTTGCCCGATGCTCAACCACTTTCGATTTTCGTCCGGTAAGAATCGCTACTTTTACACCATAACGCTGCAGTATCTTTAGTCCATGTCCGTCGCGGACATTGAAATTTTTTATTTCTCGCCCGGTATCGTCCATGATGATCCGGCCGTCCGTCATCACGCCGTCAACATCCAGAATGAGCATCTTGATCTTTTTCAGTTTCTCTTTAATGTTTTTCTTCATCTTTTTCATTATCCTTTATGATTTTAATTAAGTATACCGTCCCCGGAGCATCGTCCCCCGTTTCCCCTAGTTTTTACCTAACGTAAAAATACTTTCCATTTTCTTTTTTAATGGAATAACCATGCGGATATTTTACTTTACATCTCGATGCTCTCCCCCCACTGGCGTCAAATTTTATATACCCGTCACTAGTTATATAAAAATCGTATATTTCAAATATTGGCAACCACTTGCAATAATTTTTGTGATACCAATTTACAATCTTTTCCTCCATCCCTTCACTGTATGGGAGCCAAATTTTAGCTCCATCTTCAAATATAAAATATACTGCCTCAATCTCTCCTGCACCATAACCCATATGAATGTCCGTAGTTCTTATTCTATCTATTTGTTTAAAATTTGACAAACATTCATGACAGTAATTTTTATAAAATACAATTGTCCACGACTTAACAACAACTCTACCAGTTCCGGTTGCATCAAACGTTACATAACTGGGCATTAATACTTGTGTAAGCGGTAATAATAAGGCGATCATCCAAAATATGCGCCAACCAAAAACTAAATCATTTTCCCTTACTAATAATATCAGTCCTGCATAGAGAGAGCATATCACAATCATTGTGGTAATTATTTCTTTATAATTTTTTCGGAGAATTATATGAAGCATATTGGTTTTATTAACTAATAATTTGTGAATAGGGGTCGAATACAGGGTCAGCGCCCTTTTGTTGTATCCTTACTTTTTTATCAGTTTATCTATCTTCTTCAGCGTTGTCAGCAGTTCTTCCATCGAATCCAGATACAAAGAATTGGCGCCATCGCATAAGGCTTTCTCCGGATTGCGATGAACCTCGAAAAATATTCCATCAACACCGGCGGCAACTGCGGCACGTGCCAGATATTTTACCATATCTCTCTGACCACCGGACGATGTGCCCTGCCCTCCCGGCAATTGTACCGCGTGCGTTGCGTCGAAAATCACCGGATATCCCATCTCTCGCATAATCGGCAAAGAACGGACATCAAAAACAAGATTGTTATAGCCGAATGACGCGCCCCGCTCGGTTATCATAATGTTATCATTACCGGCCATCTTCGCCTTTTCTATGATATTGAGCACATCCCACGGAGCAAGGAACTGTCCTTTTTTAACATTGATAATACGCGCCTTCTTCGCTATTTCGATGATAAAATCAGTTTGACGGCAAAGAAATGCAGGGACCTGCACAACATCCAGTATTTTCGAAGCCCGTTCGATTTCTTCAAAACGATGCACATCGGAGAGCACGGGAATATTCAGTTCTCCCCTGATTTTTTCCAGGATGGCCAATCCTTTTTTGGCGCCCGGACCGCGGTAGGACTTTATCGAAGTTCTGTTGGCCTTGTCATAAGAGGCCTTGAAGATAAATGGTATTTTTAATTTGGCCGTTAGTTTTTTCAGATATCGGGCGGTATCCATCGCTGTTTTCTCATCTTCCAGAACACAGGGGCCGGCAATTAAAATAAACTTTTTATTATCTCCGGCAACAAAATTACCTATTTTAATTTTCTTCATCGTTCTTCACTCCCTGTTTTTTTGCTGTGCTTTCTCCTGCAAAAATTTAATTTTTAATCTTGGTATTCTTTTCGCGGCCTTTGCCGATTCCGGATTAAGAGCGTATGCTTTTTTATATGTTGCCAGCGCTTTTTCATAAAGCCCTTTTTTCTCGTAAGCTTCACCAAGATTATCGTAGATATCCGCGTCATCGCTGTCAAACTTTAGGGCCGTCGTGTAATTCTTTATGGCCAAATCCAGATTACCGGTAGTGGCATAAGCATAACCTAAATTGGCGTATGAACCGGCCTTCTTTGGTTCTAATTCCGCCAGTCTTTTATAATAAGTAATAGCCTTGGAATAGTTTTTTTCCTTTAAATATAAATCGGCAAGATTACTGATGACGACTTTTGTCCGCGGAGATATTTTCTCCAATCCGGCAATAGCCTTCTTCCTCATTCCCAACTTTTCATACGTATCCGCCATATTTTGAAGAACAGTTGAATCTTTAGCGCCTAACTTGACGGCTTTTTCATAATTTTCAACAGATTCCTTATATTTTTTTATTTCTCCATAGGCAAAACCAAGATTAGCGTAAACCGATGCTTTTTTCGGCAATTTTTTCTTCAGTTTTTCATAATATTTTATGGCCGGCCAATATTTTTTATTTTTCAGCGCCAGATCGGCAAGACGCTCAATGGCATCGGCATCACCGGGATTAATTTTCAACACATTTTCATATTCCCTGACCGCTTCGGAATACATTTTTTTTCTTTCATAAGCCGCTCCCAGGTTAAAACGGATCGTCGGTTCTCTGGGATTAACCGCAACTGCTTTTTTCAGACTGTTGAGTTCTTCCTGTCCTTTGCCGCTTCCGCCATAAGCGGTGGCCAGGTTGGTCAGAGCAACTGGGTGTCTGGGATTTTTTTTCAAAATTTCTTTATAACACTTGACCGCTTCATCATTTTTTTTGAGCTTCAAATAAATATCACCAAGCGCAAAAAGCGCCTGTTCAGATTCTTTTGAATGATCGGCAATATATTTATATTCTTCGATAGCTGAACTTATCATTTTACTGTTTCTGTATGCGTCACCCAGCTTGAACCTTGCCGGATAATTATCCGGCTCCAGCCGCACCGCTTCGTGATAATGACGCGCCGCCTGTGACCATAATCCTTTTTCCTCCAGAGCCAGACCAAGCCCCAGATAAGCTTCCGTTTCTTTCGGATTTATTCTGACAATCTCTTTGAAGATTTTGATAGCGTCATCATAATCCTTATTTTTTATCTGACTTTTCGCCAATTCCAACATGGCCACTTTGTCATCCGGCTTAATATTCAAGACTTCCTTGTACAGTTTGACGGCTTCGCCCAATCGATTCTGCCGTAAGTAAATACCTGCAAGAATCTTGCGCACACCGATATCGTTCTTATTTTGCGATATCGCTATTTTCAGGTACTCAATCTGCTGGTTGACATTCGAGGAATCTTTGGCAAATCTGAACCAGTCCTGCGGCGTAATGATTATTTTCAGCGCGACATCATCTATTTTTTCATTTTGGTAATAAACCGATGCCTTATAATTGGATACCACGCTTGAATTTTCAACAAACGTGCCTTTCTTAATGACTTTATTGACGAAATCAATGCCCTTGAGCAAAACTCTAAAATCGTTTTCGTTCGCGCTGAAACCCTCAAATTTTATGGTTGTGTATTTACCGGAGAGATCATCAGTGACAATGGATTTGACCACGAATTCGTCCTTATACGTTATTTCCAGAGCATCTTTTTTACCGACATGAACATCCTTGCCGTTTTTCTCCAGCTCCAGATAATAAAAGCGAGGCTTTTCCTTCAGGACATAATGGGAAAAAGTATTTTTTATTCTGACAGCCTTTAAGGCAATTGCAGAAAATAACTGAGGCTTGAAAAACAGCAGGACAACCACCATCAAAATGATGACACCAACCGCAATCGATACATATTTTACGGGAAATTTTATTTCGCCTCTTTGTTGTCTGTCGTTAAAGGATCGATTTATCATTTATGGCCTCTTTAATTTATATTAAATTACACCTCATCATTCGATCAACCTCGAGGATGATATTTTTCATGAATCTCTCTTAATCGCTCACGCGTCACATGCGTGTAAATTTGGGTGGTCGAAATATCGGAATGTCCGAGCATGAGCTGCACCGTTCGTAGATCAGCGCCGCCTTCCAACAAATGGGACGCAAAAGAATGACGAAACGTGTGCGGATATACTTTTTTTTGCAACCCTGCCTGCTTCGCGTAACCGACAACTATTTTCCAGAAACCCTGCCTCGTAAACTTTCTGCCGAAACGATTTAAAAACAAAACATCCGTACTTTTTTTTTGCATCAGTTTCGGTCTGATGTCCTCCACATAACGCCGGGTGCAATCGTAAGCTATTTTACCGATGGGCACAATCCTTTCTTTACTGCCCTTTCCCACGACGATCAAAAAACCAACCTGCCAGTTGATACTATTCATTGTCAAATTAATCAATTCCGAAACTCGGATCCCTGTTGCGTATAATAGCTCCAGCATGGCGGTGTTGCGAATAGCGGCATCGGATTGCGTTCCGGGCTGCGCCAAAATTATTTTCATTTCCTCCTTGCTGATCGTGTCCGGCAGTTTCATCCATACTTTAGCCAGTTCAATATTGGCCAGAGGATTTTCTTCAATTATTTTTTCCCGAATTAGATACTTATAAAATCCTCTTAAAGCAGCAAGCGAACGGTTCATGGAATTTGCCGCCAACCCTTCATCTCTAATCCGGGTCAGAAACTCGACAATAACTTCAGGTGATATGTCTTGCAGATCCTCTATTTTTTTACTCTCCTCGACAAAGAAAACAAAACGTCTCAAATCACGGCCGTAGGATTCCAGGGTGTTTTGAGCCATGCCACGTTCAATCAAAAGATAATTAAAATAGTTTGTCAGTATTTTCCGCATGGGACTTTTTAACGCAAATATGTCCGCGAAGCAAAGTTTTTTTGTTGACTTATTTTGTAATATCGTAAAAATAAGCAACAGAGAATTTATATTGGTGTCTCCGGGAGAATAAACCATGGGAAAAATTATTGTTGCATCCGATCATGGCGCTGTTGCTTTAAAAAATGAAATCGTATCTTTTTTAAAAACAAAAAAATGTGAGATCAAAGACATGGGGATTTACAATGATGCTCCCATGGATTATCCCGATATCGCCGTGCTGACCTGCAATGAATTTAAGAAAGGCGGCTACGATTTCGGCATTCTACTTTGCGGCACGGGCATCGGGGTGACCATTACCGCAAACAAAATCAAAGGCATTCGCTGCGCTTTAATTCATGATCTCTTTACCGCCGAAATGGCCAGGGCGCATAATGATGCCAATTTTATCGCGTTCGGCGGAAGAGTAACATATTCGGTGCCTGTGACAAAAATGATAGAAAAGTTCATGGAGACAAAATTCGCCGGCGACAGGCATTTACGAAGAGTGGAAAAGATAATGGAAGCAGAAAAAACAGCCTAAAGTAATTTTTTCAGTTGAGGAATTTAACATGCCGGAAGTTCTTGATAAAAAAGAGATTCGTAAAGTTTTCCGTAACGCGCAGAAGCACCTGGCTATTGCCCAATTAATCCGCCGGTTTTCCACCAATAAAGCAGATATCAGAAAAACGGCTCTCCAGCATGTTGACCTCTCCCACTGCCGGAATGTTCTGGAATTGGGCTGTGCTTTCGGAGCATTTACCGAGGCGCTAAAAGACAAGCTTCATCCTCATGCAAAAATTACCGGCATTGATATTATTCCCGAATACAGGCCTTTTTTTATGGAGGCCTGCAAGCGCGCCGGTTATGAAGGATCATTTATGTCTTCCGGTATCGATAGAATTAAAAAATTTCCATCCGGTTCGTTTGATCTGATTATCTGCAGCTACGCTTTATACTTCTTTCCCGAAATCATTCCGGAAATCGCCCGCATCCTCAAAAACGATGCACTTTTCATAACAATTACACACTCTAATGCCGATATGAAAGAGATGGTCTATATTGTAAAAAAAATCCTTAAACAGAATCATTTACTCCAGGATGAGCAATCTCTGCCGATTGAGATTATTTTTGACCAGTTTTCAGCTGAAAACGGCAAAAGAATTCTTCAACCTTTTTTTGAAAAAATCCAAGCTATTGATTTTAAAAATACGCTGATTTTTCAACCCCAGGAAATCGAGCATTTCATTAATTACTTTCATTTCAAAAAATCATTCTTTCTCACCGACAATGAAGCTCACCACAAAACCATCATTAATCAGCTTTTCAACGAGTTGCAGGAAACAGCGATGAAGAATAGTTTTGTAACCATGTGTAAAGATGACAGGATTTTTATTTGCTCCGGACCTTTAACGGTTGAGGATTAACCATGAAAAAACAAAGGAAACATTGTCCATACTGCGGCGAGGTCATTATCAAAAAATATGAGGATAATGTCCAGCGCGACTTCTGCCCGGTTTGTAATTCCTTTTTTTATGAAAACCCCCTTCCCGTTGTATCCTCAATACTCGAATCTTCGCGTCAGATACTTCTTGTAAAACGCGACCGAGCTCCGTCCAAAGGGTTATGGTGCCTGCCCACGGGATTTGCAGAAGCCGGCGAAAGCATCGAACAGGCCGCTCTGCGCGAGCTACAGGAGGAAACCGGCATCAAGGGGAAAATTGTAAAATTACTCGATGTTGACTCTTACAAAAGCAGCTTTTACGGCGATTTGCTTTTCCTGACCTTCGTCGTGCAACAAAGCGGCGGGAAACTGTGCGCCGGAGACGATTGTTCACAAGCCCGGTTCTGGCCTGTAAACAAATTGCCTCCCCTTGCCTTTCGTTCCAATAAACGCGCATTGGACGCCTATATCAAAAGCAGAAAGGATTACTGGGCAATCTTTGATTTAATTGAGCACACGGATAAAAAAACGCTTTCCCCTGCTATTGCAAAAAATTCCTTAACAAGGCGTCTGGTTAATGTCATTATTAAAAACAAGGGAAAAATTATTGAGCAATGGCTGGACGATATTGCGGAGAATCCTTCGACTGCCGAGTATCACAAGGTGGATCGGGAGGTTCTTTATAATATCTGCGACAGGATTCTTTCAGAATTGACTCTCTGGCTGGGAGGGTTGCACGATGTTGAAAAAATTAGAAGTTTCTATACCAAACTGGGGCGGGAAAGAAAGAAAGCCGGCTTTAAAATCAGTGGTGCTTTGAGTGCGCTCAGCCTTATTCGTAAGCACATCTGGACTTTCGCCCTGGCTCAGGATGCCCTACAAAAAAATCTTGGTCTGCTGATGACATTCGAACTCCTGAGACGCATGACTATTTTTTTCGATTTAGCAACCTTCTACTTAACTCGAGGCCATGAAGAAAAGTAAAATATACTATCCCTTCTTTTTTCGTGTGCCCTTTCGGGAATCAAGACAGTGAATGGAGAGCGCCTTACGGATCTCTGACGTCAGACCTCTGATTTCGGGAAATGAGGATGAAGGGGAAATGGAAAAAAGCAAAGAAGATATTCTGGGTTATAAGGTAAACAACTTTTCTATTGATGAGTGCGTACATGGGATTTTTCAGTCTCTGCGGGAGGGCCACCGCACGTGGCTGGCGTGCTTTAATCCGCATTCGTATACTCTTGCGCTTGAAGATCAGGTATTTTCCCGCGCGCTCAAAGATGCCGATTGGCTGGTGCCGGACGGCTCTGGTGTTGTGTTGGCTTCACGCTTTCTGGGCGGAAAAATCAGGAAACGTGTTACCGGTTCGGATGTGTTTGCCGGCCTCAGCAGGAAGATAAATGAAGACGGTTCAATGAGGGTATTTTTTCTTGGGGCTACCAGGCAAACGCTGAAATTGATTCAACAGAACATGGCGGTTGATTATCCTAACATTAAGGTTGCAGATGTTTATTCACCGCCTTTTAAGGATGTTTTTTCGAATGCGGACATCACTGAAATGATTAAGGCGGTTAATTCGTCGGCTCCGGATGTACTGTGGGTGGGAATGTCGGCGCCCAAACAGGAAAAGTTTATTCTGGAGAACCGCGCTCGAATGAATGTGAAGTTCGTGGCGGCAGTCGGCGCTGTTTTTGATTTTTATTCAGGCAACGTCAGCCGGGATGCGGATTCGTGGTTTGTGAATCACGGGCTGGAGTGGCTGCCCCGGCTGCTGCAGGAACCGAAGCGTTTGTGGAAAAGGATGGTTGTTTCGGCGCCGGTATTTTTAACGCACGTCGTTCGACAAAGATTAAAGTAGTTACAAGAAATTTTTCTGTTGAATTCTTGAATCATTAAGGACAGAATAATACAATGTATTCAATCTTTCTGACATTCATGGTCGGTTTTGCTTTTGCTCTTGCGCTGACACCCGTGGCCAAATGGCTGGGTATCCGTATCGGGGCTGTTGATGTGCCCCTCGAAAGAAAGATTCACACTGCATCGATTCCCCGCAGCGGCGGTTTAGCCATTGTCCTATCTTTTGCTCTTGCAATTATCGCGGCGTCATTTCTACCTGCTTTTTCAAATTTATACGCTCAAATGAATATAAGAATGTCCTTTGCCGCCATCCTGGGAGGAATTATTATTTTCTCTGTTGGATTTATTGATGATATTCATCGTCTCAGGCCTAGAGTCAAATTGTTTTTCCAAGTCATAGCTGCTTCGCTGGCATATTACGGCGGTCTAAAAATACAAACTTTCGCCATTGGAAATACTTCCTTTCATTTTGGTATCATGAGTTACTTTGTTACGCTCTTCTGGTTCCTCTTGCTGATTAACGCAATGAATCTTATTGACGGTTTGGATGGTTTGGCTGCCGGTATCGGTTTTTTTGCCAGTATTGTTATGACTGTTTTAGCCGCTGGGCGATCCGATTTCATCGTCGCCGTGGAATTTGCAGCCCTGGCCGGCGTGCTCATGGGTTTTTTACGATATAATTTCAATCCGGCAAGTATCTTCATGGGAGACGGAGGAAGTTATTTCATCGGCTACACGATCGCCGCATTATCCATCGAGGGTTCTGTCAAAAGCGGATTGGCTACCACGCTGGTCATTCCTCTATTAGCTCTGGGAGTGCCTATTTTCGATACACTGCTTTCTCCGGTCCGCCGCTGGTTGCTGGGAAGCAGAATGTTCAGCCCGGATAAAGGCCATTTTCATCATCACTTGCTGAAACGCGGCCTTTCTTCTCAAAAGGCTGTTTTATTCATTTATGGCATTACATTTATATTATGCATCGCCGGCATTATTATTGTTAATCTTCACAATGCGATGGCGGGTATCTTGCTAATCGTTTTGATCCTAGTCTTTTTTATTGCTGTCCGTAAACTGGGTTATCTTGAGTATCTGGCAATGGATAAAATATTCGGCTGGTTCAGGGATATTTCTTACGAGGCCGGATTATACAATGAGAGAAGAAGCTTCTTGAGCATCCAAATGCAAATTGAAAGCGCCAAAGACATGGACACCCTTTGGGATTCAGTATGCCAGGCTTTTAAAATTCTCGGTTTCGACAGAGGAGAATTGCATTTGTATAAAGATGTAAAAGAAAATCCGGCAGAATCATGTTTTGCGAAGACACCATCTTATAATGGAATGGAACGACGTCGATACACTATGGCTCCATGCGGAAATGGCGGTTGCGATTGGACAACCACACAAGAGAATGCTCATGAAACTGTATGGCTATGGACACACGGCTATTGCCGGAGGCGAGAGGATACGCAAAAAAAAGATTTTTTCCGTACCGAACTGCCTCTCGATATCGATAATTCCAGCATCCATAAGCTTGTCTTGATTAAACATATAACAACCAAAAATATTGATCCCAACGCACTGCGACGAATGGGCTATCTACGCAATTCTATAATCAGCTCAATGCAACAAATACAAAAGCAGAGTGACGATTTAAGTCGTTAAGGTTTGGAAAAACAGTAAAAATAGAACAGAAATAATTTTACGCTCAGTTCTAAAGTTTATTTTTTCCTGCTTTTTAGCAGTTTCTTTTCCCATTCCCACGCCGTCTTGATGATGAATTCCAGACTATCATGTTGCGGATTCCAGCCGGTACACTTTTTCAGTTTAGCGCTGTCGGCTACCAGCGCCGGAGCATCCCCCGCTCTTCTTTCCGTTTCTTCTACCGTGAAATTGATGCCTGTAATTTTTTTGGCAACATCAACCACTTCCTTAACGGAAAAACCGTGTCCGTAACCGCAATTCATTACATGAGATGCATTCGTTTCCAAAAGATAGTCCAGTGCCTGTACATGGGCTTCCGCAAGGTCATCCACATGAATGTAATCACGGATGCATGTACCGTCCGGTGTAGCGTAATCAGTGCCATAAATTTCCAGTTTGGGATACACTCCGAGAGCGGTCTTCAGCGCGCGGGTGATGAGATGGGTGGCAGCAACGTAGGCCTGGCCCAGCCTGCCGTGAGCATCCGCGCCCGCAACATTAAAATAACGCAGGGCAATATAGCGCAGGTCTGATGATTCGGTAATATCCGCAAGAATCTGCTCCATGGTGGCTTTGGATGCGCCATAGGGATTGATGGGATTTAATGGCGCTGATTCTTTGACAGGTATTTTTTTTGGAATTCCATACACGGCAGCCGTTGAGGAATAGATGAAATATTGCACATCGTTCCTGAGCATTGCCTCGAGAAGATTTATCGAATTGACCACATTGTTCCGGTAATACAGCAGCGGTTTCCGGACGGATTCTTCAACTTGAATCGAAGCTGCAAAATGAATGACGGCATCAGGCTTGAATTCTTTCAGTGTATCGTTCAGCAATTCTTCATCTTCCAGATCTCCCTGCACAAGACGTCCGTGAAGAATAGCCCATTCATGACCCGTGGAGAGATTATCGTAAACAACGATTTCGTTGCCTCTTTCGCCGAATGCTTTTAAAGCATGGCTTCCTATATAGCCGGCGCCACCGGTTATAAATAATTTCATCGCATGTCCTCCAGACAAAAATAAATTTGCAGTGCCTGCCTGTTTATGAGAGCTTTGCATAACTCCTCCGCACGTCATTTCGAGGAGTCCCGACAAGTCGGGGCGACGAGAAATCTTTCTTTAATATTATTGCTTTATAAGATTTCTCCCCAGCAAAGCTGGACTATAGCCTTCGGTCGAAATGACATTCTGATCATTATGCAAAGGTTTCTTTTTGTTTCTGCAATCACCGGATCATCTATCATTTTTGAATACTTTTTATATTTTTAAAAATATCCGGTGAATGTCAAGCGATTATTTATTCCGCAACGGTAAACACATCTGCAAATCCGTCTTTTTTCAAAACGTCCGAGAACTTGGCAGCGCTGTCAAGAGTCTGACATTTTCCCACCCTTACCCGGTAAAACACTTCATCCCCTCTCTCATAAATCGTCATGTGCGCATTCTGGTATTTTTTATCGAGTTTCGCCAGAAGTCTATCCGCATTTTTCTTATCAATAAACGCGCCCACCTGGAATGTAAAATTGCCGGAATAGTAATCTACAGGAACAATCTTGCCGGAACCCGGTTCCATCTCCCTGCCCAGCGCAATGATTTCCACTTTGGCTGTTCCCGGACCCGTCACGCCGATTCTTTTTGCGGCTTCATAAGAAAGATCGATGATTCTACCCTGCACAAACGGTCCTCTGTCGTTGACTCTAACTTCTGTTTCCAGATCGTTGTCAAGATTGATAACTCTGACATGTGTCCCCAGTGGAAGTGTCTTGTGCGCAGCGGTCATATCATACATATCGTATATCTCCCCGTTGGCAGTTGGTTTACCATGAAAATCCTCTCCATACCATGATGCTATACCGCGTTCGCGAAAGTCTTTTACATGAGGAACAGGTTGATACCACTGACCCATAACCTTGTATGGTTTCGGATATCCCGGTTTGATGTAAGGCGGTTTTGACGAACAACTGCTCAAGAAGAAAAGAATCGAAATCCATAAGAGCACAAGGATGACGTAGGTTGATTTCTTTTCGAATTTCATAAGATTTATTTTTCGATATAGTTTTATTTAAATATATAAGGGCGTTCAATTTCTATGTCAAATATTTTAAGATGAAGCATTGCATATGCAATATTGTAAAAATTTTACATGAAGAAATAATTAATTGTTTAAAACTTATTCTGTTCTCTTGCAGATACCTAAAAAAAGTTTTTACATTTTAAATGTTTATGTTATAATCTAATAATAGATTAAAATTCAACTCTTCTTTTCTATTTATTTAGAAAAGCAAAAGGAGAACGGACAATGAAAAAAATCGCTATTTTTTTAGTTTATTTTTTTTTAATGGCTTCATTTTCCACGGTTCATGCTGAAATTAAAAAAGGATCTTACTCTCTTACTCCGTTTTGGGGAGTTTCTATTTTTGAAAAAAACCAGTCTATTCATAAAAATTCAAACTGGGGCACGTATGGTCTGCGAGGCGGTTATCATTTTACAAAAAATATTTCAGTGGAAGGCTTCTTAAGCTACACACAAGTAGAACTTGAAACTCCCGTTTGGTACAATTATCCCTGGCAAGATATATATCGTTACGGTATCGGAGGTCTATATCATTTTATGCCGAATGGCCGTTTTGTTCCTTATGTATCTTTAGGTCTCGGCGGAATTCATTACAGTAAAGGACTAAATGCTTACAATGATCCTGAGTTTTATGAAAAATACGAATCAAACAGATTCGCCGTCGATTACGGCGCCGGCTTGAAAATTTTTCTAACGGAAAATATTGCCCTGCAGACCGATATCCGCCATGCCCTCTCCCTGAATAGCCGGCAGGACAATCCTCACCATCTTCATAATGACTTGCTCATTTCTTTTGGAATGAATTTTAATTTTGGAGGCGGCGAAAAAGAGGAACCGCCGAAAGAAGCCGTTCAAGAAACGCCTGTCTCTGAGGTAGCTGACGCTGATGTCGACAAAGACGGCGTTCCCGATTCCCGGGATAAGTGTCCCAGAACACCTGCCGGCAGAACAGTCGATGAAAGCGGATGTATGCCGGATTCCGACAGCGACGGTGTTCTCGACTACGAGGATCATTGCTTGAACACTCCTGCCAATGTGGCTGTGGACAAAGACGGTTGTCCTGCGGATTCTGATTTTGACGGCGTTTCCGACTACAAGGATATGTGCCCCCATACGCCTGAAGGCACACTCGTAGGCGAAGATGGCTGCCCGCTCAAAAAGCGATCCATGTTGCTTAAAATAGAATTTGATTCCAATAAAGCAAACATCAAGAAAAAATATCACAAAGAGATAATGAAAGTGGCTGCCTTTATGAAGAAGAATCCAAAGGTAAATGCGACTATTGTTGGCCATACAGACAGCACCGGAAACCGCCAGGCTAACATCAGGCTATCCCGCGACCGCGCCAACAGTGTTCGCACATACCTGATTCACAACTTCGGCATCAGGGGATCCCGCATCAAAGCATTAGGTTATGGTCCTGACAGACCGGTTGCCAGCAACAAGACAAAAGAAGGCAGGATGAAGAACCGCAGAGTTGTGGCATCTTTCGAAGGACCTGGAACAAAATAATAAATTGTTTTGAAACATACAAAATTAAGACCACCTGCCCCTATTTCGGACACGTGGTCTTAATTTTTTCATATTAGTTTCATAAGAGCATTTTCTTTCATTTTGATAATGATTGATTAATTGGAAAAAGTTTGATTTATTCATGATTGTGATCCATCATCATAATGTACAGAACTAAATGAAAAAAAGCGCATCAACAATTAATAAATCATTCAAGCCATCTTTCTTTTTTCGCAATACTCATTTTCAGTCCATCATGGCCAGTTCCCGCCTTCGCCTGCATTACAAAAATATCATGGCCCAAAAAGCCAGGGAAATGGTCATCAGAACTTCCACAGGTTCCAGACTGCTGTCATTTTATTCATCTCATCCCACCAGCAGGGGGCTGGTGGTTCTAATTCACGGATGGGAAGGATCCTCTTCTTCATCTTATATGCTCTCAACGGGAGACTATTTCTTCCGGCTCGGCTTTTCCGTCTGCCGACTGAATTTACGGGACCACGGAGAGTCGCATCATCTCAACGAGGAACTCTTTCACGGCGCTCTCCTGCAGGAAACATTCGAAGCGGTTGATTATATATCAGGACTTTCCAGCGGAGCTCCGGCTTATCTTATCGGTTTTTCTCTGGGCGGAAATTTTGCCCTGCGCATCGCCATGAAGCACACACTCAAACCGATAGCCAATCTAAAACACGTTTTTGCGGTGAGCCCGCCTCTGGACCCATATAAATCAACCCTCGCCATTGACAATGGCTATTCTCTTTACCGGATCTATTTCCTGAAAAAATGGAAACGGTCTCTCATCAAAAAGCAGCATCTCTTTCCGGGCAAATACGATTTCAGTACCATGCTTAAATCCAAAACCTGTCTCGAACTGACGGAAAGAATCATGCCTTACTACCGGGATATGGCGACCTATCGTGATTATTTTAAGACGTACACGCTCAAAAATGATGCTTTTCAAAACCTGAGCATCCCTGTTAAAATATTTATCGCGGAAGATGATCCCGTTATACCGCAGGAGGATTATCTGCATCTGCAGGAAAATAATTTCTTCAAGATATCCAGACAGAGATTCGGCGGACACTGCGGCTTTATTGATTTGTTTCCCGTCCGGTGCTGGTATAATCAGGTCATTGCCGACATCATAAACCTAGAATCGCAGGATTCATAGATTGATGGATTTGAGTATTTTGCAGAATAAAGATTTTTTTCCCCGGCATGTGAGGGACAGGCTGTCGGCTGTTTCTGTCGATTTCAAGGAAAAGAATCTTCAAATAGATATATCCCGGCAGGAAGGCTCTAACCATATGAAGGCGGCTGTCGTCTTACTCCTTCACTATAAAAAAATCAGCGACAAGTCGGAATATGTTTTTCAACTTATCAAACGCTCCTCAAAGGTGAAACAGGGGGGAGACATCAGTTGTCCCGGCGGAATGCTGCAGCCCAGACAGGATAACATGTTGAGTTCTTTTCTGAAGACGGGCATGCTTCCCGTTCTTCGCGGCCGGATGGCCAGACGCATTCAGAACGTTGATGATGAAACCGCAAAACTTATTCGCCTTTTTCTTACCACTGCTTTAAGGGAGGCTTGGGAGGAAATCGGACTGAATCCCCTGAACACAAAATTTCTGGGCGCCCTGCCCTCGTCCCCGCTGAACATGTTTGCCCGGACTATTTTTCCGGTGGTCTGCATGACACGCCGGAAATTTGTGTACCAAATAAATCCAGAGGTCGATAAGATTCTGGAAATTCCCCTGAGTTTCTTCTTTAACAGTGAAAATTATGCCATGCTGAATATCAAAACATCCTCAGGAGAAAATCAGGAATTTTTTCAATATCAAACACCTTGTGTAGTGATTCCCGATGACAAAGGCAACGATGACATTCTCTGGGGAGCTACTTTTCAAATTATCCAGAATTTTCTGAGCATTATTTCCGACGGCGAACTCCCTTCAACCTATTCTTCCAGAATATTGGATAAGGTGCTGACAAGTAAATACATTTTCCCAAAAGGCTGAGGGCATGCCTGAACTAAAAATCAAGCAGGAAACCATCAAGACAATCGTCTTTGACTTCGACGGGACTCTGGCCAAATTAAACATTGATTTTCAGAAAATGCGTGAGGCGATCACAGAACTTATTGATGCCCACGGCATTATGGAAAATCAGATTCAGACCAACTTTGTTCTGGAAATGATTGATGCTGCTGTCGATATTCTGACTCAGCGATCAAAAAAAGACGCTGAAATTTTTTTTAACGAAGCCAACGCCTTCATTGAAAAAACAGAAACGGATGCCGCAGATAAAGGCGAACTTTTTATGTATACCAAAAAACTGCTTAAAGCTCTTCCGGCCATGAATATTGCCTGCGCAATCATAACCAGAAACTGCGCCAAGGCCGTTAAAATCGTTTTCCCGGATATCTTAACCTATTGCCCGGTGGTCATCTGCCGCGACGATGTCAACAGGGTCAAACCGCATCCGGAACACATCAGTCTTGCTCTGAAAAAACTTGGTTCCTCCGCCAAAGGCACTTTGATGATCGGTGATCATCCTATTGACATAAAAACCGGCCACAACGCCGGGACGCTCACATGCGGCGTGCTTACGGGACGCTGTACAAGAGAAGAGTTCATGGCAGCGGGTGCGGATATTGTACTGGCTAACGCATCGGATATACTGCACAGAATTGTTCGTGAATAGTGTCCCACGGCACTACGTGCCTTAAAATGTGAAATGAGAATGGTTAATGGTGAATAGTGAAACACCAGTTCATAGTTCATGGTTCATAGTTCATAGTTCTCTGTTCAGCCAAGTCTTTTTGACTTGGCTGTCAATAAAAAGATAAATAGTCGAGTCCAAAAGATTCGACTGAACTTGGGTGGATCCCCGACTAGCCCATTCGGGGATGACATAGGGGTGGCCCATGCGGGAATGACAAAATAATATGTCATTCCCGCATGCCCCCGGCGGGAATCCAGTACCTCTGTGTCATTCCCGCATGTACCTGGCGGGAATCCAGTACCGCTTTAGGACCTTTCGGGGATGACAATTTTGTGGCCCATGCGGGAATGAAAAGCAAATGAATTATAGAAGAAACTCTGCAAAATTTCTGATAGATATGGATGCGTCATATTAGTCATTGAAATATCCGCTTTATTTAATTAGAATCAAATTATACATTGAAAAATATTGCTGGTGATTTCCTTGGACAATACAAATAAATACGACATTAAATACCTATTTGAACCGGAGAACATTGCGGTAATCGGCGCGTCGCCGGATAAAAAGAAAATCAGCTACGCCATATTCAACAACATCATCTCCGGTGGATACAAAGGAAAAGTCTTTCCCGTCAGTCCCAAAGGAGGCGATATTGACGGGCATAAAGTATTTACCGATATTCTGGAAATAGAAGCCGATATTGACTGCGCTTCAATTGTGATTCCGGCTCATCTGGTCAAGGATACGGTAAAAAAATGCGCGCAGAAGAAAGTCAAATTCCTCCAGATCATCACCTCCGGATTTTCCGAGATTGGAAATATTCGGGAAGAAAAGGAAATTGCGGCAATTGCCAAAGAGGTTGGGATGCGCATTGTGGGTCCGAATATGTTCGGCCTTTACTCCTGTGCCTCGTCGCTTAATTCGACTTTCTCCGCCTCCATAATCAATCCCGGAAATGTCGCCATCCTTACGCAAAGCGGCGCGCTGGGAATCGCCATGATCGCCAAAACCGCTGTCGCCGGCATGGGACTGTCTTCCATCGTTTCCATCGGGAATAAATGCGATATTGATGAGGCCGATTTGCTTGAATATCTCATTAATAACGACATGACAAAAGTCATTTTTATGTATATCGAAGGAGTGAAGAAAGGAGAAAGGCTCATCGAAACGCTCAAAACCGCCACGAGCAAAAAACCGGTCATCGTCATAAAATCCGGAAAGTCGAAAAGAGGAGCGCAGGCCGCCGCTTCGCACACGGGATCGCTGGCGGGCTCGGATGAAATATTCAACGCCATTATGAAACAATGCGGAGTGCTGCGCGCCGAAAGCCTGGAAGATGCCTTTAACTGGTGTAAATTTTTGATATCCGTGCAAGCACCGGGAAACCCAAACAGCGTGATCGTTTCCAATGGAGGCGGTGTCGGGGTGATGGCCACCGACGCGTGTGAAAAGTACGCGGTTTCGCTGTATGACGATCAAGCCGCTTTAAAAAACCTGTACGACTCCGTGACCCCTTCTTTCGGATCGACAAAAAATCCAATTGATCTTACCGGCACAGCCGGCGCCGATGAATATACTCGCGCTCTTACGGTAACCGCCGAATCCAAAGAAATCGGTTCCACAATCGGACTCTACTGCGAAACCGCAGTTTTCGATTCCGATAACCTGTCCCAAATGATCAGGGAATCCTATAAAAAACATCAGAGAAACGGCAAATCCATCAGCTACGCCCTGATTGGCGGGCAACAGGTTGAAAATGCGATTGAATCATTGAAAGCAGAGAGAATTCCTGTTTTCAATGATGTGGAGCAGGCTGTTTCCTGTCTGGGCGCTTACTTCAGATATTACAAATATCTTGATGAGGTTTCATATGCATTTGATGATTACAAAATAGATACAGCCGCAATCAATAAAATTATTGAGGAAGCCTTGCAAGACGGCAGAACCTTTCTTCTGGCTGACGAGGCAGCGGCGGTCATGCGCGCCGCCGACATTGTCATCCCGCAAAGCAAAATTGCACGCCATATCAACGAGGCGGTGACGTTTGCCAACGAAATCGGCTATCCGGTGACCTTGAAGGTTGTGTCGAAAGACATTTTGCATAAAAGTGACGCCGGCGGAGTCCTGCTGGATTTGGATGATGAAAAGGAAGTCGTTGTCGGTTATGAAGCCATCATGCACAACTGCCGGGAATATAAACCTGACGCGGTTATCGAGGGCATCGCGGTCGCGGAAATGGCCAGGAAGGGAGTCGAACTCATTGTCGGCGCGAGACGGGATGCATCCTTCGGCCCCGTCGTCATGTGCGGGCTGGGAGGCATTTATGTGGAAATTCTGAAGGACATATCCTTCAGAGCGCTGCCCATCAACCGCGGCATGGCTCTTTCCATGCTGGAGGAAATCAGATCCTATCCTCTGCTGCTCGGCGCGCGGGGAGAAGAAAAAAAGGACATTGAATCCGTCATTGATGCTATCATCAAAATAGGTTCCGTTATTAAGCAGTGTGAAAGAATTACCGATATAGAAATAAATCCGGTGCTCGTATACAATGCCAAAGAAGGCATTAAGGCTGTTGACGCACGGATTTTGATAAGCAAACCGAGGGAGGATGCGTGATGAATAAAATAGTTGTTTCTTCGATGAGAAGCAATGCGGGGAAAACCAGTGTAATCGCGGGAATAATTTCTTTGGTGAAAGATAAAAAATTTGCTTACGCCAAGCCGCTGGGCGACAGATTAATCTACCGTAAGAAAAGGACATGGGATTACGACGCGAGTTTGATGGTCAACCTCCTGGAGCGCAAAGGCGAAATGGAAAGCCACCTGGAAAAAATAACTCTGGGATTTGATCATTCCCGGCTGAAATATATGTATGATCAGGAAGGAATCCAAAAAGCTCTTTCCGAAATCGTAACGGATATCGGAGGGAATAATGACGTTCTCTTTATCGAAAGCGGTAAGGATTTGGCGTCCGGGACTTATCTCAACCTCGATCCGGTATCCATCGCGAAATACATTGACGGCAAATTGATCATCGTCGTGAGCGGCGAGACCGATTGCGTTCTTGACGATATCAAGTTCATAGAAAAATATATGAAGATAAAAGACGCCCATTTCGGCGGCGTTATCATCAATAAAATAAAAGACCTTGAAGATTTTGAGAATTCCTGTGTGCCGGATATAAATAAAATGGGCATCGATATCATCGGCGTTATTCCTTACATGGCCCAATTAACATACTTTACGCTTGATTTTCTCGCCGAGAAACTTCTGGCCAGAGTTATTGCGGGCGAGGACAATCTGAAAAACGTCGTTAAAAATATAATCATCGGAACACCTGCTCACGACGCGGATAAGCAACCGCTTCCCGCGAAGCCGGGACTGCGTGAGGGGAATCAACTGATGATAACAGACGGCGAAAAGAGCGACACGATCCTTGCCGCGCTGGATCGCGACACTGCGGGTATCATTATCACCAACGATGTGGTTCCTCATCAGAATATAATTTCCCGGGCCAATGAACAAGGCATACCCATCCTGCTGGTGGGAATGGACACTTTCAAAACCGCCAAGACCATTGATGATATGGAAGCTCTTCTCAGAATAAACGACAAGGGGAAAATAGCGCTTTTGTCGCAACTGATCGAAAAACATACGCGCGTAAAAGATTTTTTGAAGTAACTCTGTTTGCTCTCAGCGGGTCTCACTGAATATTTCTATTTTTTACGTTTTATGTTCTACGTTGGGAAAGAAGGTATTTAGACTGAAGGGATGAAGACTGAAGGAGAGCTTTCTTCCCCCTTTTGGAAAGGGGGGATAAGGGGGATTGGGTCTCATTATCAAATTGCCCCACTATCCTACGTCGTCGAAGATGCCCCCATGGTGCCCTTTAGGGTATTCAGGGTACTTCGCTCCTAGGATAGTTCCACTAACGCTTCGAGCTGCATCCCGACTTGTCGGGATTTGCTCTCAGCGAGTGTCACTATCCTGATTGACAGGCATTATCTTTTTAATCTATAATCTAAACAAGAAATAACCGAAGATCAGTTGGCACGCAACTCAAACAATAAGCGGATCCAATTATGCAACCAGAAATTTTTCTAGACTTCCTTGATGGGTTCAAAAAGGTATATCCTGAAAAGTTTGTTTCTGAAGATGAAATTTTCAGCCACATCCGTAGGGGAGATCACATTTTTGTTGCCTCCGGTTGCGGCGAGCCGCAATACCTCGTTCAGGCCATGATACGCTATGTGGAATCCAACCCAAAAGCTTTTTTCGACGCGGAAATTATCCATATCTATTCGTTAGGTCTTGCTCCTTACACCGGCGCCAAATATAAAGCGAATTTTCGTCATAATTCTTTTTTTATCGGTAACAGCACGCGGGAATCCGTCAATGCGGGCATGGCGGACTATACGCCTGTTTCCCTTTCACAGCTTCCCTCCCTGTTAGCCAGCGGTGTTGTGCGCATTGATGTCGCGCTGATACAAACCTCGTTGCCGGATGAACATCACTACTTAAGTCTCGGGGTTAGTGTGGACGTCGTAAAAGCCGCCACAGAAAAAGCAAAAATAGTCATCGCTCAGATCAATCCCAACATGCCCCGGATTCACGGTGACGCGTTCATTCACATTAAAGATGTTGATTTTATTGTTCCCTACGATGAGCCGCTTTTAGAAGTATCAAAAACAAAAACGAATGATGCGATAAAAACCATCGGCAAGAATGTAGCACGCCTGGTGCAGGATGGCGACACGATTCAAGTCGGCTGGGGCGGTTTGCCCAATGCCGTCATGGCCAGTTTATACAACAAGAAAGATCTGGGAGTGCATACGGAACTTTTAAGCGACGGCTTGGTATATTTAATAAAAACCGGCGTTATCAATAATTCCAGGAAAACCATTGACCATGGAAAAAGTGTCGCCGCTTTCTGTATGGGAAGCCGGGAAACTTACGATTTTCTCGACAACAATCCTTCCATTTCACTGCGGACGCTTGACTATACCAACAGCCAATTAATCATGTCCCAAATAGATAACATGGTCGCCATCAACAGCGCGCTTGAAATAGACCTAAGCGGCCAGGCAACTTCGGAATCGATCGGTGGCGTTTTTTACAGCGGGATCGGCGGACATCAGGACTTTATGAGAGGCGCCTTGTTTTCCAAAAACGGCAAGACCATCCTGGCGCTTAAATCCACTTCCCGCGATGATACTGTTTCCAGGGTTGTGCCGGCGTTGAAAGAACAGGCGGGCGTAACCTTGAATCGCGGCGACGTCCGATACGTGGTCACGGAATACGGCATTGCCTATCTGCATGGCAAAAATATCCGGGAACGCGCCATGGCTTTAATTGCCATAGCCCATCCCAAATTCCGCCCCTGGCTCGTTGAAGAAGCGAAAAAACGCGGCCTGATTTTTAAAGATCAGGCTTTCATCCCGGGAAAGCGCGGCGAATATCCTGAAGATCTGGAAACATACATAACCACCAAGACCGGAAGGCAGATCTTTATCAGAGCGGTTAAAATCAGCGATGAAAGTCTTTTGAAGGATTTTTTCTATTCTCTTTCCGACAAAAGCATCCAAAGAAGATTTATATCATCCCGCAAAGACATGCCTCATGAAAGGCTGCAGAATTTCGTCATCATCGATTATACGAAAGAAGTTGTGCTGGTTGTTATCGGTGGAGATCGGGAAAACCCCATCATTGTCGGCGTCGGTCAATATGGAATTGATGAAAGCTCGCACACGGCGGAAGTGGCTTTTGCGGTGCGTGAAGATCAGCAAAACAGCGGCATAGGTTTCGCCCTCCTGCAATATCTCACGTATCTGGCTAAAAAACAGGGTCTGCTTGGTTTTACCGCTGAAGTTCTGGTCGAAAACAAACCCATGCTTCATGTTTTTGAAAAAGGCGGTTTTGATATCAAGAAAAAAATTGACAGCGGCGTTTACGAACTGACACTGAAATTTAAAACATAATTCATGGAAGGAGTTTTAACAATTGATTAATCCCCACGTTTTTCGAGAATATGACGTCAGAGGCGTTGTGGACAAGGATCTGAATGAAGATTTTGTTTTTAACCTGGGCCGGGCTATTGGAACTTATGCCGCGGAAAAGAGAATAAAAAATATGACCATCGGGCGTGATTGCCGTTTGAGCTCTGACGCCTATCATAATTTTTTAATCAAAGGCCTTAACACCTCAGGTATTAATACCATTGACATTGGACTTTGTGCCACACCGATGCTTTACTTCTCCATCCGTCATCTGCACGTCGGCGGAGGCGTCATGATTACGGGAAGTCATAATCCGCCGGAATTCAACGGGTTCAAAATATGTATTGGCCATAGCACCATCTACGGAGAGCAAATCCAGGAACTGAGAAAAATTATGGAAATCGGCAAATATGCCAAAGGAACTTCCAAAGCGCGGCAAAAGGATATTTCCAGAGATTACGAAAATTATCTTTTTAAAAGAATAAAAATCAAAAAGAAAATCAAGGTTGCGGTTGATGGCGGCAATGGCGTCGGGGGACACTTCGCCCTCCCCCTTTTAAAGCGATACGGCTGTGAAATCATTCCGATCAACTGCAAACCGGACGGCAACTTTCCCAAACATTTTCCCGATCCCACTGTCGAGGAGAATTTAGTCGAACTGATAAAAATCGTGCGCAAAAACAAAGCGGATCTGGGCATTGCTTTTGACGGCGATGCCGATCGCCTGGGAGTCATTACCGATAAAGGTGAAATCATCTGGGGTGACAAGCTTCTGCTGCTGTTCGCCCGTCACATTTTGAAGAAAAATCCCCGTTCCACCATCATCGGCGAAGTAAAATGTTCGCAGGTTTTATACGATGATATTAAAAAGCACTCCGGAAACGCCATTATGTGGAAAGCGGGACATTCTTTAATCAAGGCAAAAATGAAAGAAGTCAACGCCGCTCTGGGCGGAGAAATGAGCGGTCATTTCTTTTTTGCCGACCGGTATTTCGGCTATGACGACGCAATCTATGCTACGCTTCGATTGCTGGAAATTATTTCCCAAACGGGCAAGAAATTAAGCGCGTTATTTGCCGATGTGCCCAAAACCTGCGTCACGCCGGAAATCAGGGTGGATTGTCCGGACAGTAAAAAAACCGAGACGGTGAACAGAATCAAGAAGCATTTCCAGAACACTCCCGGCATAGTGGATATAGACGGGATTCGTATTCCTTTTGATGACGGATGGGCGCTGGTGCGTTCCTCCAACACGCAACCGGTGATCGTTTTGCGTTTTGAAGCTTCCACAAAAAAGAAATTGCAATTGATTCGAGACGAAGTGGAACCGCTTTTGAAAATGTAACTGGTTGATAGTTGATGGTGGATAGTGGATTGTTGATGGTTTCTATACACTGAAAGCTTTGCATAATACCGTTTGTGTCATTCGAGGAGCAAAGCGACGAGAAATCTAATGAGTCCCAAACTTCAGAAATGAAGTGTATTGAAGCTTGCAGGACGAATTATCACTTATTGGTGATTTCATTACAGCAAATTAAGATTTCTCCCCAGCAGAGCCGGACTATAGCCTTCGGTCGAAATGGGTGTAATGGCAAAAAATGTGTGCTGAGAAT
>CAYZRT010000010.1:0-26000 GCA_964480875.1 uncultured Smithella sp.
CTTAAAAGCATATCGAAAAAAATTTGGTAAAGAAAGTTTTGATATAATCTTGTATGTGCCACCGACAAAATCAGGTGATCTTGTAAAAAACTTTGCAATTAAGGTATCTAATGCTCTGAATATTCCGATTGCATACAAATTAATCAAAAATAGAAAAACTAGCGAACAAAAAATGTTTGAAAATAATTATCTGAAGTCTGACAACGTGAAGAATGCTTTCGTTTATCAGGAGCCGAACGAAATAGAAAATAAGAAAGTTTTGTTGATTGATGATATATTTGATAGCGGGGCAACAATAAAAGAAATTGGCAAGTATTTATCAAGCATAGGGGTTTCGAAAATAGCACCTCTTGTGATTGCTAAAACAGTAGGTGGTGACTTATAATGAACAATGATCAAATACAAAATGAATCGCCATATTGGATTAGTTTGGCACATTTGCCGAAATGGGGTTATCTAAAGATCAACAACCTCATTAAGATTATTGGTCATGAAAAGAATTTATCTATAGTCGATTTTTTTCAGTTGTCAGAAAGTGATTGGGAAAATCAATATGCACTTAGTTATAATGATATAGAAGATTTGAGAAGAGCAAAATCGGAATTGGCAAATAACGCCTTCTTAGCTGAATCATTATATAATGAAGGTTATGAGTTAATTCCAATAACATCATCTGAATATTCAAAAACACTCAAAGAAAACCTTAAAATTACACATTCTCCCGTATTGTTATATGTAAAGGGTAATAAAAAAATATTAAATGAAGAATCAGTTGCAATTGTCGGTTCTAGAAATGCCTCCAAAATATCTTTAGACTTTACAGACAATATTGCGAAACTTGCTAGTAAAGAATATAAAGTTGTTGTCAGTGGATTTGCCAAGGGCGTAGACAAACAGGCATTAGATTCTGCCATTAATTACATGGGGCATAGCATTATAGTTTTACCTCAAGGAATCATGACATTTGGTTCAGGTTATAGAAATTATTATAAGCAAATTGTTAACGGAGATGTTTTAGTGTTGAGTATTTTCCCTCCCAAAGCACCATGGAAAGTGGAATTGGCAATGGCACGAAATCCAATTATTTATGGACTTGCTACTGATATTTATGTTGCCGAATCCACGGAAAAAGGAGGAACTTGGTCTGGCGTGATTGATGGATTAAGAAAAAAAAGAAAAATATATGTTAGAAAACCAGAAGAAATTGAGAATAACGCAAATAATTTATTAATTCATAAAGGTGCGATCGCAGTTGATATAAACGGTAAACCTTTACAAACATATGAATTAGAAGAATTAAAAAGTATTAATTCCACTGTATGTGAGTCGGACATAAATTATGAAAATAAAATAATTGAACTACTTAAAACAGGTGAGCATTCATTAAAAGATATATTAAATAAATTACAGTTATCATTATCAGAAAAAAAACTTAGAGATTATTTAAAAAGAATTAAGGATATAGAAATAATTAAGACAAGTCCTATAAGGTTTAAAGTAAAAGATTCCGATATCAAGCAAAAATCACTATTTGACTGATTTGATATGAAAGAGGGATGTCCAATTAATTAGTAAATATAAAATAGTGCGTTGTTGTTTTCTCTTTCTCCCGGACTTTATCTCCCGGATAAAAACTTCAAGACCGGTTTCAGAATCGAACTGAAGAAAACATTTCATTGTTTGCTCGACGGGGTTGATGCCCGCGGCCGGAACCATCCGACATAACCGGTCAGGATTTGAAATCAAAATACATTCCAGTTGCCTTTTAATAATAGAAAATCAAAAAAGCAAATTCATAAAAGTAATATTATGATAGTGATTATTCTTTTCAGCGTTATAAATCAGTAGAACATTGTCATATCGACCAACGGGAGATATCTTTTTTATATTGAATTCATTAAGATTTCTCATCCCGATAAAACGGGATTCGAAATGACATGATTGTAAAGTTTTGTTGCAGTTAAAACATGGAGTTTCGCCTTGATTATAAGCATCTGGAATACAGTGTATTGATAATAGTTATAATTTCCTTTTAATGAAACATGATATTGTGCTATAAGTGCCACATGTCTATGGATCGTTTCAAAAACATTACAATACAGCAGATGGAAGCAATCATCTCTTTGGTGGAGGAGGGGAGTTTCAGCCGCGCCGCCAAGAGAATGCTTTTGACTCAGCCCGCGCTAACCAAGAATATCAAGAACGCGGAGGATTGTATCGGCGTCCGGTTGGTTAACCGCAGCAGCGCGGGTATTTCGCTGACTCCGGAAGGAAAGATTTTGTACGATTACGCGCGCCGTATGGTCAGACTTCGTGATGAAGCGAAAGAAAAAGTTCTAGCTCTGAACAAAGAAACCGGTGGTAATGTTTATTTAAGCGCCAGCACGATTCCCGCCACCTATATTCTCCCGCGCGCCTTGAGTGATTTTAACAAAGCAAATGCCGGTATTCACATCTACATCAAAACCGCGGACAGCGAAGAGGCGATGAACATGGTTCTGGAAAACGAAGTGGAAATGGGCTTTATCGGGAAAAATCCTGTACATAAGAAGCTTAAAGCGGAAACTTTATGGAAAGATCGTCTGGTTCTTATTGTCTCAAAGGATCATGCCTGGTGCAAAAAAAAATCAATCACCTTGCCGGAATTAATGAAAGAACCGTTTGTCATACGAGAAAAAGGTTCGGCAACGAGGGAATTGTTTGAATCCTATCTGAAAAAAACAAAATCAATCAGCCATGCTCAATTTAATATCTGCGGCGAGTTGGGTAGTTCCGAGGCCATTAAGGAAGCGGTCATCGCCGGATGGGGGGTATCGGTTATTTCCGTTCATGCCGTTTCGCGCGAGTTGTCTCAGGGCTTGCTTTGTGAAGTCCCGATTCAGGGATTAACCATGGATAGGCATTTTTATTTAATTTACAAACGTCAGTTTGAATTCCGCTCGTTTCATAAAACCTTCATCAATTTTATCAAACGTTACACGCCTGAATCACTGGATTAAAATTAATCATCTCCGTTGTTCTGCTTCGCTAATAAATAAAAGAAATACGGCTTTATTCCTTATAACTATTATTGATTGGATATATTCCCGCAAACAATATAACGCTGTTCCCGCTGAATATTACTTTTCATAAGGAGTAAATGTCATGAAAGAAGGAATTGATCCGCTGGTGAATGATGGATTTGCCGGAGAGCCGCCGACAAAACGCTGCTTGAGTTATCTGCAAACGCAGAGGGAAAAAGGGAAACATGTGGTTGGAATTTATTGCGGTTACGCGCCGATGGAAGTGATCCGCGCCGCGAACCTTGTACCGGCCGTTTTATGCGCTTTTGCCGATAAAACCATCGCGGCGGGGGAAGAAGTGCTTCCCGCGAATCTTTGTCCGCTGATTAAATCGAGTTATGGATTTATCAAGACCGATACCTGTCCGTTTTATGCAATTTCTGAGGCCGTGATTGCCGAGACGACCTGCGACGGGAAAAAGAAAATGTTTGAATTAATCGCCGACATCAAACCGACGCATGTCATGGATCTGCCCCAACTGCCCGATCAGAAGGAAGCTCAGGACAACTGGACGGCGATGATCCGCAAATTATCCGGTTTTCTGGAAGGAACATTCGACTGTAAAGTGACGGATGCGGCTGTCGAGCAGGAAATCAAAAATACAAATTTGAAAAACAAACTGCTCAACGAGATTTTTGACTTCGCGGCGCTGACGCCCACGCCTATTTCCTGGCAGGAGGTCTATGACCTGACGTATTTCGGACAGGTGGCCACGACCCAAGACATGCTGCCGGTATTGGAATGCGTGATCGCCAGACTTAAGCAGCGCGTTGCCGATGGCGTCTATCGCGGCGAGAAACATTCGCCCCGCGTGCTGGTCACCGGCTGTCCGGTCGGCGGCGATGCGACCAAGGTTTTTAAAATCATTGAAGAGGCGGGAGGCGTCATTGTTTGTCTGGATTCATGCACGGGAATGAAAGCCTACGCGGGGCACTTTGAGGAAAACGAGGCCGATCCCTATTTGTCCGTTTCCCGGAGGTATCTGGATGTGCCCTGCTCCTGTATGACGCCTAACACGCGTCGCCTGGAGGCGTTGGACAGAATGATCAATAAATTTCATCCGGATGTCGTCATTGATGTTGTGCTGCATGCCTGCCATTCCTATAATGTGGAGTCGCAAAAAATTAAAAAGCACGTGGAAGAAAAGCACCGCAAACCTTTTTTGAAAATTGAAACGGATTATTCATCTGGTGACGTGGAACAGATTCGTACCCGTGTGGAGGCCGTGCTTGAAACAATACCGAAAAAGTAATAATAGAGAGTGGAAACTGCTTCCTTTGTCACTTCGAACTCCGATGTATCGGGGTGAGAAGTCTTGAGCGAAGATATAGCAGCATTCGGTTAAAGATTGGATTCCGGGAATAAGATTTCTCGTCGCTGCGCTTCTCGAAATGACATTTATAGCGAGTCATAATTGAACGAATGTGAGATGTTATTTTATGAGTATCACTTATTTTGACAATGCCGCTACATCGTGGCCGAAGCCGCCGGAAGTCCATGCGGCCATGCAGAAATTCATGCGCAAAATCGGCGCCAATCCCGGCCGTTCCGGGCATCGTTTATCGGTGGAAGCGGCGCGCGTTATTTATGATACTCGGGAAAAACTTGCGCAGCTCTTCAATATTAATGATCCCCTGCAAATCGTTATGACGAAGAACGCCACGGAAGGCTTGAATATTGCGGCTTCCGGTCTGCTGAAAGCGGGCGATCATGTCATCACGTCAAGCATGGAACATAATTCGGTGATGCGTCCCCTGCGGGCGATGGAGCGCAGAGGGGTCGAGCTGAATGTTATCCCCTGTGATCAGGGAGGTCTGATTGATCCGGCGCAAATATCCGCTGCTATTAAAAAAAATACCAAAGCGATTTTTATGACCCACGCTTCTAATGTTACGGGAACGGTGATGCCGGTCGCGGAAATTGGACGCATCGCGCGGGAGCAAGGCCTGATTTTTTGTGTCGACGCTGCACAGACGGCGGGCAGCTATCCCATTGATGTTGTAAAAATGAATATCGATTTGCTGGCTTTTACCGGCCACAAGTCGTTATTCGGTCCGTCGGGAACAGGCGGGCTTTATATCCGCGAAGGGTTGGAAAAAAAGATTGAGCCGATTTGTGTTGGCGGTACGGGAAGCCGCTCGGAAGTGGAAGAGCAACCGGACTTCATGCCCGACCGTTATGAAGCCGGCACACCCAACACCGCCGGTATTGCCGGTTTGCAGGCGGGCGTTGATTTTGTTTTGTCCAAAGGCATAAGCGAAATCAAAAATAAGGAAGACGGCTTGGTGGACATGTTTATAGAAGGCGTTCGGGATGTGCCCGGTATGGTCATTTACGGAAAAACGGATGCGCAAAAACGCACGCCCGTCGTATCGTTCAATATCGACGGGATGGATCCGGCTGCTGTCGCTCTCAAACTCGATGAGCGTTTTAAAATTATGGCACGCTCCGGCATTCATTGCGCGCCGTCGGCGCATAAAACCATCGGCACCTACCCTCAAGGCGCGGTGCGTTTTTCTTTCAGCTATTTCAACACGGAAGAGCAGATCGAAAAATCCATTAAGGCGTTAAAGCTCATCAGCAAAAGGAGAAAGTAATATGACAGACATTAAAATCGTGGATGCCCGCGGGCTTTCCTGTCCTCAACCGGTTGTCCTGACAAAACAGGCCCTGGAAGCCAACGTCAGCGTGAAAACCATTGTTGATAACAAAACGGCGCTGGAAAACGTCAAGCGTCTGGCGGGCAAGTTCGGCTGCGAGATAAAAGTCGAATCCAAAGAGGGCGGCATTTATGAAATCCAGATGACCCGGGGGGCTAATTTCAACAAAAATCAGGATTTTGCCGTATCGTGTGAAACCGGTGCGGCTTCATCCGGTCCCTTTGTGATTGTGGTGGCCGAAGATAAAATGGGCCGGGGTGACGATGAACTGGGAACGGTTCTCATCAAAGCCTTTGTGCATACCGTCGCGGGCCTGGTCAAAAAACCGGATGTAATGATTTTTTATAATACCGGCGTCAAGCTGACGGTGGAGGGTTCCGATGTTTTGGAGGATTTGAAGCAACTGGAAAGTGAAGGCGTACAGATTCTTGTCTGCGGCACCTGCCTTAATTATTTTGAAATCAAAGATAAGCTGGCCGCGGGTGTTGTCTCCAATATGTACGACATTGTGGAAACTATGAGCAGTGCAGGACGTTTGCTGACACCATGAAAGATCAGAAGTCATACGATGTTATTCTGTTCAAGGCGGTGAGTTACGCTTTGAAGGCGGAAAAGATTCTCAAAAAGGAAGGCCTGCCGCACAAGCTGATTCCCGTGCCCAAGCATATCAGTTCGGATTGCGGCGTTTGTCTGATGGTTCACCATGACGTGAAAGAAAAAATTCTGACGGCTCTCAAAGACAAGGTTGATCTTGATGACGTCCAGCCGCTAGCCGATTGAAAAGCATATCAATATTTTAAATCTCTTGACACCAAAGCTTCGATTTCAATATAATCAAATCATAAATCATCACCAATTAGATCATCTTCACCGCTGTGCATTGCTTCGGAAAGGTTCATTGATTAATTTTTGAATTTTCTAATATTGTGTTTAGTTTTTCGGTAAAGGAAGATGAAAGCTCAAAGCCCACGTAAAAAAGTTATAACAAAATCCAAACGCACCGAAAGTGTCTGGGCGAAGGAAGTTTTCAGTAATGGCCAGCAATCCCTGCAAAGCATCATCGGAAGTTCTCCCATTCCGGCCTTTATTATAGGCAAGGATCATTTGATTATCTACTGGAACAAGGCGCTGGAGGAACTCAGCGGGATTAAGGCTAAAGAAGTTGTCGGCACCGGGCAGCAGTGGCGGGCGTTTTATAAATCGGCCAGACCCTGCATGGCCGATTTGCTGGTCGATAAATATCAGAAGAAAATTCCTCAATGGTATCCCGGAAAATACATCAAATCAAAATTAATCACCGGCGCTTACGAGGCCACCGACTTCTTTCCGGAACTAGGCAAGCGGGGGAAATGGCTGCGCTTTACGGCGGCGGTGATCCGCAATTCCAAAGGGTCTGTCATTGGAGCCGTGGAAACGCTGGAGGATATAACCGACGCGAAAAGGGCGGAAGAGTCTTTATTAAGAGCGCAGGAAGAACTGGAAATAAAGGTAAAGGAACGCACCCGCAAACTTATTAAAGCCAACAAAGCCCTGAAGGAAACGACGGATCATTTGTCCCTGATTCTCGAATTTCTTCCCATTGTTTCCTACACCTGTAACGCTGATGAAAATTTTAAAATCACTTTTGTGAGCAATCGGGTCAAGGAAATTACCGGACATACGCCTTCCCAGTTCACCGGTCATCCTTACTTCTGGCAGGAACACATCCATCCTGAGGACAGAGATAATGTTCTCAAGAAATTAAAAACGGCGACAAAAAAAAAGACGCACAAGCTTGAGTATCGTTTTCAAACATCGGACGGTTCTTATCGCTGGATTTCCGATCATCGCCGGCTCATAACGCCCGGCAATCGTTCCCGAAGTTACATGGTTGGCGCGTGGCAGGATATAACAGAGGATAAGAAAATCAGACAGGAAGGTGAATTTCGTCTGCAGCAGATGATTCAGTCCCATAAATTAAAAGCCCTCGGTGAAGTGGTGACAGGTGTTGCCCACGAAATAAACAACCCGGTCAGTTTTATCGCGAACAACATTACGCTTTTGGAGGAAATGTGGAATACCATTGAGCCGATTCTGGCCAGCGATGGAGCTTCACATCCGGATTGGAGCGATAAGGGAGTCGGTTACGTGGAATTCTGCACGAACATGAAGGAAGTGATTGATGAATTCAAAATAGCTTCCCAGAGAATCAAACGGGTTATTGCGGGATTGAAGGAATTTGCCCGCACCGATGAAACCTTTGAAAAGAAAACTGTCAGAATTGAAGAAGTTATTCAGGGCGTCATGATCATTGTCGGCGCTCAGGTTCGTAAAACGGTTTCGAGCATGGATCTTTACATAGACAGCGATCTGCCGCCCATTCAGGGGCATTTTCAAAAAATAGAGCAGGTTATTGCCAATCTGTTGATTAACGCGCATCAATCCATTACCCCGGATCGAAAAGGCAGAATAATCATAACGGCAAGAACGATTGAAAGATTAAACGCCATTCTCATTGAAATTGAGGACAATGGAATCGGCATGAAAAAAGAGATTATGGATAATATCTTTCAACCATTCTTTACAACCCGACGCGATTTGGAGGGAACGGGACTGGGACTTTCCATATCTTATGGACTGATTAAAGAACATCATGGAATCATCGGGGTTCTTTCCCGCCCCAACATTGGCAGCAAGTTTACCATTTATCTTCCCCTGGATGCCCGAACGCCGATAAATATTCGTCCGGCCATACTTTGTTGCGACAATGACGCCTCGTATTCGAATGAAATAAAAATGAGCTTCGTTGATGTTATTGACTGGCGCTGTTCATCTGAAGAAACATATGAAGATGTCATAGCGTATCTGGAAACGCATCCCGAAGTGGATATCTTAATTTCAGAAATAAATCTGCCCTCCATCAATGGATGGGAATTGACAAAAAAAATCAAGGAACGTTTCCCGCTTTTGCCGGTAATACTCTATTCTTCCAATCCGGTTTCCCTAAAGCAGGAAAACAAGGCAGAGGTTAAGCCTGATTATTTACTTAAGAAACCATTTAGTATATCGCAGTTACAAAGTATCATTCGTGAAACGGGAAGGCAGAGGTTATGAGAATTCTTATTGTTGATGATGAAGAAGTTGCCCTCAATTCAATAAAACGTCTCTTGAAATGGCGGGGCATCCGCAATGTGGATATCTGTTCAAGTGGGAAGGAGGCCATTACCAAAATCAGACAGACAGATTATGATATCGTTCTGCTGGATTTGCTGATGCCGGAAATTGACGGTCTGCAGGTTCTGGAATCGGCAAAACCTTACCGGCCGCATACCGAATTTATCATTCTGACAGCCATTGATGATATCCCCACCACGGTCAAGGCGGTTCGTCTGGGCGCCTATGATTATCTGGTCAAGCCTGTGGATAATGATTTGCTTTTTCTGGCTATCAAGAGAGCTTATGAACGCAGAGGTCTGCTCATCGGATTATCGGTTACTGCCGGACGTGATAAAAGTAAAATTCCCGCCGCTTTTGCCGAGATCATCACACAGGATCCGCGAATGTGCTCTCTCCTTTCCTATGCGCAGGTCATGGCAGCAGGCGGCAATCCGATCATGATTACCGGAGAATCCGGAACGGGCAAAGAGCTTATTGCCAAAGGCATTCATAAGGCCGGGCCGACGCCGCAAGGCCCTTTTATTGCTGTGAATGTCAGCGCCATTCCGGCCAGCATGTTCGAAAGCCAGTTCTTTGGTCATACCAAAGGCGCTTTTACCGGCGCGGATGCGCCGCACAACGGTTATTTCGAACAGGCGGACGGAGGGACTCTTTTTCTTGACGAAATCGGTGAATTACCGGTTGGTTTGCAGACCAAACTACTGAGGGTGCTGGAGGAAAAATCTTTCTATCCGCTGGGCTCGTCCAAGCCGGTATGGGTCGATGTAAGAGTGATATCGGCATCTAACAGGGATATAGAACAGGCCTGCCAGGAAGGTAATTTCCGTCTGGATCTTCTCTACCGGCTCAAATCCGTTCACGTACACTTGCCCCCTCTTAGAGAGAGAACCGGTGACATTCCTGTGCTTGCGCTTCATTTTCTTAAAAAATTTTGTCAGAATCATCAAAAAGACATTACGGGATTCAGTCCTGAAGCCATGACCTTGTTAAGCAGTAGAAACTATCCCGGAAATGTTCGCGAACTGGCACAGATCATTGAAAATGCGGTAGTGCTTGCCGAATCTAATATTATTTTGCCGGCGCATATGGGAATGAGATCGACCAATCAATCTCCTTTATCCCGCCAGTTATGCACTTTAAAGGAGAATGACGAGGCACAGTTGATATATGTTTTAAAAAATGTCAACGGCGACCGCGGCCGGGCGGCGCAAATTCTTGGAATAACCGTCCGACAACTTCAGAGAAAAATCGCCGCGATGAAAAAAAATCCCCAATGGGAGTCCATTTTGGGTGACATTTAAGTCATTTGCAACGACATAAATGTCTTCATGGATAAGTTCTTGTAATTTAATGGAACTGTCACCTCCGTGCATCATAAATCATATTATTAGAATTATTCAGGCGTCTTTTATTTCGCATTCCCTCTTTTTTTTAATTTAAAATATTTCAAAACATCCCGCGACAAACGATAAAACTTTTTATTTTTTAATTGCGTCATTCCCACGCAGGCGGGAATCCATAACCATCGGACAATGTTGGATTCTCGCCTGCGTGGGAATGACGAGAAGTTGTAAATTTTTGTCCTGCTAAAAGACGTCCAGAAACTAAAGAATGTCAAAAAAATATTTATGGCACGGCCATTGCTCTTTACGATTTTGAAAAGAGAAAGGGAACGATAACGATGAAAGCTTTTATCGCAAAGCTTGTGGATCTGACGCAGAAGAATGCGGATACCATCGCGAACCAATGGGCGAAGGATGTTAAGACGAATACGAAAACAGCAAGCTACCATGACGTCTCCGAGGAAAAGATTATTCGTCAGGCCAAGGAATTTTACAATGATTTTCAGATGATGTTCTTTAATGAGTCTCCCTATGAACAGGCTAAAGAAGTTTTCGAAAAATACGCTGAAGAAAGATACAAAGAAGGAATGCCGCTTCATGAAGCGCTCTACGCGCTTATTCTGATGAGGAGGCATATGTGGCTGTATGCCGAATTCCAGGCGCTGTTTAATGTAGAGGTTGAGCATAGACAGTCGATCGAGAGCTTAAGCAGGACCATTCTTATGTTTGATTACATTATTTATATTGTTACACGGAAATTCTGGAAGATGGTGAAACTCGAAGGTCGGAAATGAGAGATTGCAGTAAGGCAGGAGTGAGTTAACTTTAAAAAATATTTTGAAATCATCTTTAGAAAAGAGGAATGAAAAATGCAAACTTATGCCGCAAAACTCATTGATCTTATCGAAAGCAAGGCCGAAAACATCGCCAGACAATGGGCTGATGATGTGATGAAGCATGACAGAACGCCCTCGTATCACTCTCTCCCGAAAGACATGGTCATTGAACAGGGAACTGGTTTTTATCACCTTTTCCGTCGCATGTCTCTTGCGGAAAATTCTTTTGAAGAAGCCAAGACGTTTTCCTGGAAATACGCCGAGGTTCTTTATAGAAAAAAAATACCCCTGCAGGAAGCTACCTACGCGCTAATGCTCATGCGACGGAATCTCTGGCTTTATGCTGAATTTCAGGGGACTTTTTTTACCGTTCTGGAAAAAACGCAGGCGGTGGAAAGTTTGAATCGAACAATATTGCTTTTTGATTATGTGTCCTATCAGGTGATCGAAAAATATCAGGAATTAACTCTCGGCAGTGTGGAGAGAAGAATTGGCGTCATTAAAGCCCTGATGATGCAGAGAAGTCTGGGCGCTAAAGACAATATTTATAAAACAGGATTGATGACGTTATTTCTCCTGGTCGCCTGTATTCTCACTTACCATTATCATGCGACCGTTGGGACAGAAATTGTTTTTACTCACCTCTTCTACATTCCAATTATTCTGGCCTCTATATGGTGGGGTAAAAGAGGTATCTTTGCGGCTATTTTTCTTGGAGGCCTGATTTTGATCAGCCACACATTTTTCTTAAGAGACGTAACCTTTGCAGGCGATATTACCCGTGCGGTGATGTTTGTTGTCATTGGTGGTGTTGTGGGCTGGCTCATGGAAGGCATTAAAAAAGTGCAGGAGATGCTTTAAACTTTTCAACATATAGACAACAAGAGGAGATGAACGTGGAAAGCGAACAAATCAATGAGGGGAAAGTTTTATCCGTCCGCAGCAGTGTCGTTGATGTGCATTTTCCCAAGGCGCCTTCAATTCGTAATGTTCTCAAGGCCGGAGAGAAACAGGACGTTATCATCGAAGTCTTCACTCAGCTGGATAACAACACGGTCCGTTGTGTCGCCTTAACACCTACTCAGGGCCTCGCCAGAGGCTCCAAGGTCCTTGACACCGGCAAGCCTTTTGAAGTGCCGGTGGGCAAGGAATTGCTGGGAAGGGTTTTCAACGTTTTCGGCAGCACCATCGATAAGAAAGGGGATGTTTCCGCGGGGGAATATCGTTCCATTCATCGCGAACCGATTCCTCTGCGCGATCAATCAACTGTGTCGGAAATTTTTGAAACGGGGATCAAGGCCATAGATGTTCTGGCGCCTCTGGAAAGAGGCGGCAAGGCCGGCCTTTTCGGTGGAGCGGGCGTCGGCAAGACGGTTCTGATTACGGAAATGATTCATAACACGGTCAGCGGGCATGAAGGCATGAGCATTTTTTGCGGCATCGGCGAACGTTGCCGCGAAGGCGAAGAGCTTTACCGCGAAATGGAAGAGAGCGGCGTGTTGGGGAATACCGTAATGGTTTTCGGTCAGATGAACGAGCCGCCCGGCGCGCGATTCCGTGTCGGACATTCAGCGCTGACCATGGCGGAATATTTCCGCGATGACGCCAAGCAGGACGTGTTACTGATGATAGACAATATCTTCCGCTTTATTCAGGCCGGTATGGAAGTATCCGGTCTTCTCGGACAGCTGCCTTCGCGACTCGGTTATCAGCCGACATTGGCCACGGAACTAGCCGAACTGGAAGAGCGGATCTGCAACACCAAAACCGGCGCGATCACATCCATTCAGGCTGTTTATGTTCCGGCGGATGATTTTACCGATCCGTCTGCCGTTCATACGTTCGGCCATCTTTCTGCAACCATTGCTCTCTCCAGAAAGCGGGCCAGCGAGGGTTTGTATCCGGCCATTGACCTCTTGCAATCCGGTTCAAAAATGCTGATGCCCAATATCGCCGGTGAGCGTCACTATAAAATAGCCCAGGAAATCCGCAAGACGCTGGCAATCTATGAAGATCTCAAGGATATTATCGCCATGCTGGGCATTTCGGAACTTTCCCGCGAAGATCAGCGTACGGTGTTTCGCGCCAGACGACTGGAGAGATTCTTTACACAGCCTTTTTTTGTCACCGAACAGTTTACGGGAACAGCGGGCAAGATGGTGTCGCGCGAGGAAACGTTAAACGGTTGCGAACGAATACTCAACGATGAGTTTGCCGAGTATCCGGAACGCGCGCTTTATATGATCGGGTCCATTGACGAGGCGAAGATTTCTCATGATGCTTAAAATTTTATTACCGGCGGAAGTTATGCTCAAGCAGGAAGTCAAAAAGATTGTCGCCGAGGCGGAAAACGGGTCTTTCTGCCTGATGCCCAATCATATTGATTTTGTGGCTACGCTGGCCCCGGGCATTTTTACTTATGAACCGCTTGGCGGAGGGCAGGAATTGCTGGCGATGGATGTGGGCACGCTGGTGAAAAAAGGAGCGGATGTTCTGGTTTCCACACGTAATGCCGTGCGGGCGCCTGATCTGGGAAAGTTAAAAGATGTTGTCGTTCGGCAATATGATGTTTTGGATGAACGGGAAAAAATGGTCAGGTCAGCAGCAGCCAGGCTGGAAGCAAGTCTGATCAGAAGATTTGTAGAATTGAAATAGTAAATAGTAAATAGTGAATAGTGAATGGTGAATAGTGAATAGTAAAAGAAGGAGTGAGCATGGTTGAAATCAGACGGACACCCAATAACAGGCGGCGAAAAATCGCGGATCATTTCACCGAGCAGGTGGCTAAAAAAGAAGCGCTGCGGAAGAAGGCGCTTCGGCACAAGGACGAAACCGTCTGGTTCGGCCTGGGCATGTTCGGCATTGTCGGCTGGGCGGTGGCCATTCCCACGTTGATAGGAGTTGCGTTAGGGCTTTGGATAGACCGTACGTGGCCCAGTCAATATTCATGGGCGTTGATGTTTTTGATTGCCGGTGTTCTTATCGGTTGTATGAACGCGGCCTACTGGGTGCGACGGGTTCGCAGCAGAATTATCGAGGAAGATGAAGATGATGCCCCTCAATCTTAACACAGAAGCAATAATATATCTGATGGTGGCTTTTACCGCTGGTTTAGCTCTCGGAGCATTTTATTTCCTTGCTCTATGGCGGACGGTGCAGTTCCTGCCGAAAACGAAAAGCCAGATCCGCCTCATGCTGGGCAGTTTTGTCATCCGCATGGCAGTGGTAATGACGGGATTTTATCTGGTGATGGGCGAAGGTCACTGGGAACGGTTGGCTGCGGCGATGCTGGGGTTTATCATGATCAGAAAAGTTTTGACATATCGTCTGGGGCCGCAGGACGCGGTTCAGACTGTCAACCCGTAAAGGCGGCCAATGTAAACTGGCGCATGGAGATTCGATATGGAAATTGTATCTCTTAATCAAATCAGTCCTGATCAGGTCATTATCTTCAGCTGGGGATTTATCACGATTAATGTGACGATTCTCTATACCTGGCTGGTGATGGCTATTCTGGTATTTGTTTCCTGGTTGGCCACACGTCATCTTTCTTCGGAGATGAATGTATCCAGATGGCAGCATTTCCTGGAAGTGGTCATCTCTGTGGTTCGTGGTGAAATATCCGAAATGACGAAAAAAGGCGCGGATGATTATATTCCCCTTATCGGGACGCTCTTTTTGTTTATCTGTACTTGCAATGTGCTGGTTATTGTGCCGGGATTTGTCGCGCCGACATCGTCTATCACCACCACGGCTTCTCTGGCGTTGTGCGTATTCATTGCTGTTCCTTATTATGGCATCTCCCACAACGGTCTTTTTCATTATCTTAAGGAATATTTTCAGCCGAATTTTATCTTTTTCCCGTTTCACGTGATGGGAGAATTAGCCAGAACGCTTGCTCTCACAGTTCGTCTTTTCGGCAATATCATGAGTCATGAAAAGGTTATTGGCATACTGCTTTCTGTTACGCCTTTGCTTTTCCCCGTTATCATGCAGGCGCTCGGACTTTTAATCGGCGTGATTCAGGCTTACATTTTTGCGATTCTTTCCATGGTTTATATAGCGTCGGCCGTGAGCGCCGAAGAAGAGCATCATGCTCATATTGACGTAAAGCAGGAAAGCGTTACAGCTTAACCACGGGCAGGAAGGAGTAAATGAAAAAGGAAAGGGAACTGCCCTCCGCAATGCGGGGTTATTCGACCAACAAACTTCAGTTCACAATGTTTCTGACGTTTGGGTCTCATTAACAAATTAAATATAAGGAGGAGTTTTTATGGACAACGTAAGCATCGTCGCGATGGCTTCAATCTTTGCCGCGGGTTTAACCATGGCTATCGGTTCGGTCGGGCCGGCTTTGGGTATGGGGCGTGCGATTCAACAGGCTCTTGCCGCTATTGCCCAGCAACCCGATGAACGCAACTCTTTAACCAGAACACTATTCGTCGGTCTTGCCATGATCGAATCCATTGCCATTTACTGTTTTGTTATTTCGATGATCGTGATCTTCGCAAATCCGTTCTGGGGACATTTTGTAAAAGCAGGGGGATAATCCATGCATATCGACGCGTTTGTATTATTTTGCCAGATTTTCAATTTTTTGTTGCTGGTCTATCTGCTGAAGCGGTTTCTTTATAGCAGGATTATTAAGGCGATGGACGACAGGGAAGCGAAAATTGCCGCGCGGTTTGCCGACGCAGAAGCAATGAAAGCCAAGGCAACCGAGTCCGCTGAACTTTATGAAAAGCGCAACCAGATGCTCGATGAAACAAAAGAGCGGCTGCTCAACGAAGCGGCAATGGCTGCGGAAACCAAGCGGAAGGAATTGATGGACAACGTTCGCCAGGAGGTCGATCAGTTAAAAGCGCGCTGGCAGGACACGCTGGTGCGTGAGCAGAATGCTTTTTTCTGCGATTTGCGGCAGCGGGCGGCCAAACAGTTATATGCCGCGGCGCGAAAAGCGCTGACTGATCTGGCGGACGCCGATCTTGAGGATAGAATCGTCGATGAATTTATCCGCCGGGTGAAAATTATGGATGAAGAAAAAAGTGTTCAGATTCGCAATGCTATCAGAGGCGGAGGCAATCAGGTGACCGTTCAAAGCGCCTTTGGAATTTCCGAGCAAAAAAAAGCACAGATAGAAGACGCTTTGAAAAAACAGATAACCAACGGTTTTACCCTCAAGTACGCTCAGCAACCGGAGATTGTTTCGGGCATTGAGTTACGTGTGAATGGTCATAAAATTGCCTGGAGTCTCAACGAATATCTCGAAACGCTGGTGGAAGATATGACGGAGACGCTCCAGAAAGAGGCGCATGCAGCATAATGAGACTCGTCGAGAGTGAATGTAATGATGCTCGAGACGTTAGTCGAATTATCCCAGGAGCGTAGTACCCTAAAGGGCATCTTCGACGACGCGGGATAAAAGAAAAGTTCAACGTTCAATGTTCTACGTTCAAGGTTAAAAGAATATGGCAGAAATGTCAGGAGGCTTTAGAATGAATCAAGAATCTAGCCAATTGGAAAGCAAGGAGTTAAAGACTTTCCTGGATGATACCTTTTCCACCATGGAGAAGGTTCTGGACGAACAGAATCCGGATTTGCGGGAGTACGAGGTCGGGACGGTGCAGTTTGTCGGACGCGATATTGCCCGCGTTAGCGGTCTTCCGAATGTTCGCGCGGAGGAGCTGGTTCGTTTTTCAGGAAATTACATGGGGCTGGTTTTCAATATTGATACATCGGAAATAGGTGTAATTCTTCTTGATCCCAGTGAAAATCTGCAGGTCGGCTCGGAAGTGCTGCGGACTAAACGCGTACTGGATGTGCCGGTTGGAGATAATCTTCTGGGAAGGGTAGTTGATCCGCTGGGGAGGCCACTGGACGGCTTGGGTGAAGTGAACACCGTCATGCGTCTGCCGGTGGAAAGACCAGCGCCTGCCGTTATGGACCGCTCGCCGGTCACCGTGCCCCTGCAGACAGGCATAAAAGTCATTGACGCGCTCATTCCCGTAGGTCGCGGCCAGCGTGAACTTATCTTGGGTGACAGAATGACCGGCAAAACGGCCATTGCTGTTGATACGATTATCAATCAGAAAGAAACGGGGATTGTTTCTATTTACTGTGCTGTCGGCAAAAAAAGCGCCGATGTAGCCAAAGTCATAGCGGAGTTGCGCGATCATGGCGTGATGGGATCGTGTATTGTCGTCGTTGCGACGGGTGAAGACACGCCGGGTCTTCAGTTTATTGCGCCTTATGCAGCCACAAGCATGGGAGAGTACTTCACGGAACAGGGAAAAGATGTGCTGATCGTTTATGATGATTTAACTTCACATGCCCGCGCTTACCGGGAAGTTTCTCTACTTTTAAGGCGACCGCCCGGACGCGAAGCGTTTCCCGGCGATATATTTTATATTCACTCGCGTTTGTTGGAACGATCCACCCATTTGCGTCCCGAACTGGGCGGCGGATCACTAACATCCCTGCCGATCGTGGAAACGGAAGCTCAGGATATGTCCTCCTATATTCCGACCAATCTGATTTCCATCACGGACGGGCAGATTTATCTTTCCCCGGTTCTTTTCAGCAAAGGCATTCTGCCGGCAGTGGATGTCGGCAAATCCGTTTCACGCGTGGGCGGCAAAACGCAATTACCGGCCTATCGTTCCGTGGCGGGGGATTTGCGTCTCTCGTATTCGCAATTTGAAGAACTGGAGTCATTTTCGCGGTTCGGCACAAGGCTTGATGACAGTACCAGGCGAACTCTCGAGCGTGGCTGGCGCGTCCGCGAAATTCTCAAGCAGGGACAATATAAGCCATTGCGCGCTTCCGAACAGATAGCCTCCCTGCTTTCCGTGACGGGCGGGGCGCTGGATAAAGTGCCGACAGAAAAAGTACGTGAAGTCGAAGCGCGTCTTTTGGAAGTCGTTACGCAGCAGATGCCTGAATTGTGCGGGCGCATCGATGCAGGGAAAAAACTGGAAATAGCCGATCGCGATCATGTTATGGACAAGATCAAACCGGCCATCGCGTCGTTTGAGGAATTTGAGGACGCCAATGCAAACAACTGAGTCTCTGAAAAGAAGAATTAAAAGCGCGGGAGATCTTTTATCGGTCGTCAAAACGATGAAGGCTCTGGCGGCTGTGAGCATCCGGCAATACCAAAAGGCCGTGGAGTCTCTTGATGACTACAACCGGACGGTAGAGATGGGTCTTCAGATTGTATTACAAGAACGGATGAATGCGATGACGCAAAGCAAGGACGCGGCTGTGAAGCGCATGGGAGCGATCATTTTCGGTTCCGATCAGGGCTTGTGCGGACAGCTCAACGAGCAGATTTCCGTTTTCGCGATGGATAATCTAAAGGAAGCCGGCGTGAAAAAAGAAAACCGCATGGTGCTGGCGGTGGGCGCTCGCGTGGCCGATTATGTCGAGGACGCCGGGCAACCCATAGATGAATTACTGACCACGCCGAGTTCTACGGCGGGGATAACACCGCTGGTTCAGGAAATTATTATGATTATTGAAGAGTGGCATTTTCGTAAAAACGTTGATCACTTTATGTTGTTCTACAACGATTATATAAGCGGTGCCAACTATCAGCCATATAAAGTTCAACTTCTTCCGGTGAATCGCAATTGGCTTGCGGACATCGCCCGTAAAAAATGGGAGTCCAAGAGCCTGCCCATTTACCGGATGGACGGCGACAGGATTTTTTCCTCGCTCATCAGGGAATATCTTTTCGTTTCGCTTTACCGCGCGTTTGCCGAATCGCTGGCCAGCGAGAACGCCAGTCGCCTCGCTTCCATGCAAAACGCGGAAAAGAATATTGAAGAGCAATTGCTGGATTTACACGTGCAGTTTCATCGCACGCGTCAAATGACAATAACCGAGGAGCTTTTGGATATTGTTGCCGGTTTTGAAGCGTTGAGTTAAAAAATGAACAACTATTGTCAACAAGAAGGAAGGTGATTATCATGGCAGTAGAAATTAATGTTTGCGGTCTTTGCGCCTGGCGAAGGGAATGTCAAAAAAGGTTTAAATTAGACAAGGATTCATTTGTGGGAAGCCATTGTCCTGATTATACGAGAGATTTGTCCATCAAGACAAAGGATGCCGAGGAAAACGATGATGAAAAGATCATCATGGACCGGATGGTTCAGCGACAGGTGGACAAATGGCGGAAACTTTTTGACAGGGCCATGAAACAGGGACTCAAATTTGAGCATTTCAAAAGCGGTCCCATCATCACTGTTTCCAGAGAAGCAGGGGCTGGAGGAAGCGACATAGCCAGAAGACTGGCCAAGGCCTTGGAAATGGATCTGATCGGCGGGCAGATCATTCAGCACGTCGCGGACAGCGCCAAGATGAGCAGAAAAGTCATTGAATCCCTCGATGAGCGCGAAGTCACCTTCAGGGAAACTTTGCTTTCATCATTGTTTGGAGAAAACCGTCCCTGGCCGGGAGAATATCTGCATCATCTGACCCGGGTGATCGGTACGATCGGCATTTTTGGCAATGTCATCATTGTAGGCCGTGGAGCCAATTATGTTCTGCCGAAAGAGAAGATATTCCGGGTGCGTGTGATTGCTCCCATGGAATTAAGAATAAAATATTTTATGGAGGATAGGGGATACACCAAGGCCGAAGCCGAACAGTATATCGTCAAACGAGACGGCAATCGCAAGGCGTTTGCAAGAAAATATTTTAATGTCGACATCGCTAATCCCACAGACTATGACTTGATCATCAACACGGAAAAAATATCCATGGCCGCGGCAACGGAATCGATCATTGTTGCATTCAAACAGAGAAGGAATCGAAAACGGGCGGATAAGGAAGCGTAAAAAATTAATACGTATAAGAACGCATAGTAAAACAAGATACATTTATAAACAGGGGAACAACATTTCCGTTGGGTAGAGAGGAATATTGTTCCTTATATATCTGTCTGTGATTATATTGGTCCATAAATTTCAGGTAGAGGTAATTTATGGATTTTTTTTGTATAGAGTTAACAGATGAAGGAAAAACAGTTCATCAATCTGACGAGTACAAAAAATAAAGCCGGCCCTTTACGGAGCCGGCTTTATCGATATTGGTATCGAGGGTAAGATATTTAATTTCAACTAGAATATGTAATGCGAGTCAGGCAACTTGCAAGTCTTGACTCCGCCGCCGTCAAAATATACTACGTCACCTTCCATGGCAGGCAAAACGAATTCTATCTCACCGACTGTTTCGGAACCCTGAACAAGCGTACTGGCGCGCACTCGGACGATAGTCCACAGTGCGCTGGCCTTTGAGTATGTCAAGTCGAACGCAGCGACTCCACTGGCGTCGGTATATACATCGTCAGGCGGCAAGGCGCCTCCATCGGCATTTTCCGGGGTCAATAAGTCATCCGTCCTCCCCGTCCCGGTTGCCAGAGCGCCGGTCGCATAATATCTGCGAACACCGTCCTCGCCGGGATCGAGGATCAAATTGGCATTCACATCCTCGCTGTAGAAGGTTCCTCGCGATACGCCGTCATCGCCATCGGGTGTGCAAAAAGTACCCGTGCTCCAGGCGATTGGCCATACACTCAGGCTGACTCGCGCATCTTCAACGGCATGACCGGCGGAATCGGCGACCAGAACGGACATGGGAAAAATATAATTTGCCTGGGATGCATGCACACCAATAGTCGTAGATGCACCGAAGGATATCGATCCGGCAGTGCCGCCGATAATAATGGAGGCGTCAATTCCTGAAGGACTCGTTCCCGTTTCTACCGCCGTGCCGATGACTGACGCGCGGATTTTAACGCCTCCCGCGGGGGACGATACCGATCCTGAATTGAATGTGGTGCTTGCCTGTCCGTTTGATTCGGTCATGACGACAACAGGGTAGATATTTTCGCCGCCGCCGGTGGGATTAATAATCGAAAATAAAACAGGAACACCGGCTAAAAGGTATTCTCCGGCGTCCCGTACCGTGGCAACCAGCGTCGACGTCCCTGTGGTGGTTCCCACACTTTTCGGCAGCACATTGGTTGACACCTGAAGTGTGATCGAGTAAGCCGCGGATGAAGAACTCATTCCAACAATAAGAGCGTCACTGGTCGTAAAATTATTCTTGTCGTACACCTGTACATTGGCTATGCCGACTTGATCCAGGCCTGTGAATGCCGATGTTGTTGTGAGTATGGCTGTCGCTTTTCCGCCAACAACCGGCGCCTCAATCGAATTGGTTCCGCCTACCCATGAACCGAGTGACGTGGCGAATACCACGGTGGTGGTAGAAGGAGCATTAACTTGAATCGTCAACTGCTGGCCGGTGCTCATGGCGCTGGGTCTCGGATTGCCGATATCGACTCCATTCCTCCATTGTTTATCAATTCCGAAAGAAGAGGCTGCCGGGGCCACGGTGATTTCCTTCGTTGCCGTTGCCCCCAAGGCCGTCACAGTCAACGTTACTGTTCCGACAGTGGCGCCTGCCAGCGTGGCGGTAAACTGTCCGTTGTCATCAGTTTCACCCGATAACGGCGTAACCGTGATGGAACCGGTGCCTGCGGTGGTTATGGTCACAGGTGTGTTTACAGCAAGATGGTCGTCCTTGTCAGATACGGTGGCTATCAATTGCAAGGTCGGAGTTCCGGTGGAAGAAAGCCCGATCGTTCCCGCCGGGGTCAGATTGATTTTGGAGCCCACGATCTGTATTAGAGTTGTTGCGGTTACGTCTCCGGCTGTTGCCGTGATGGTTGCTGTGCGGTTAGTCGGATCATCATTATTGCGAAAAGTTACAGTTGCCGTCCCTTCGGGGCCCGTCGTAACAGTAGCTGCCCCAAGTATTCCGGTATCGGCGCTCATGGTAATGACCACACCGGGCAATACGGCATTGGACTCATTTAATGCATAAATGGTAAGCGTCGTGGAAGTTGTGCCGCTGGAACTGATTGTTCTGGATGAAGCGGTCATCTTAAGAGTATAAGGCGTAATTACTGCCGGGTCTGTACTTGGATCTATGCTTGGATCTGTACCTGGATCTGTACCGCCGCCACCGCTGCCACCACAACCGGGAAGAAAACAAAATAATGCGAAACAAATCAGCCAAATTAAAGTTCTCGGAAACATTGCCATAATTGATTTTATCATTTTAATCTCCTTGTTAATTAGAAAGATAGATTAAATTTTTAATTTAGTGTTTGATGTTTACCATAAAGATTGTTGATTTTCAAGCTTTTTTTTATGATGTGGCGTTGTGTTGAGGTTGAAGGGATTTTTTGTTGCTTATGAAACTCTGGAAACTCTAAAAAAGAAAGCCGGCGCAAACGCCGGCTTTCTAAAAATTACAATATTAACAGAAAAAATTGCTTAAGGTGCCGTTACGCTGATGTTGACGGCATCCGCGGTGTCTAATCCGAGATAAGAGGCCCTGGCGCTGACAGAATCAACCGCTGCCCCTGTTCCCGCCGTATAGACTGCGGTGGCCTTGCCGCTGCCATCGGTTGTTCCGGTGACGGTTACCAAACTTGCACCGCTGTTATCCACTTCTAACGTGAAGGTTACAGGTAAATTTATTATGGCGTTGCCGTTCCCGTCTGTAACGGTCGCAGTTATAGTACTTGGCCCTCCTGATGCCACAGATGTCGGGTTGGCCTCCAAGGTCAGAGTCGGTGTGTAACCTCTCCAGTAAACAATGCTGGCCGCGTCACCGCCGTTGGTTGTTCCTTCGATCTGTGCTCTGACAACGGTGTCTCCTATGCCGCTGTTGGGGCGATAAAATAAAACATATGCCTCGCCGTTGTCATCGGTAGAAACCATCAAAGCTGGATCTCCTTCGACTGCTGAGTTATAAGCACTGTCAAAGATAGTTCCGTCTCCCATTATGATGGAGAAGCTTACTTCCTTGTTTTTAACCGGTGTTGTAAGATCATCTGTAGTTACTTTTACCTTCATTTGAACAAAGGTATCAGGCGGCGCAAGGCGATAACCTTCGTAGGCTGTCGGAGGAGTTTGGGTAAATGATATAATTCTGTTTCCCGTTCCAGCCACGGGCAGACGAGTGATAATTGCCGCAGAGGAAGCTCCTGTCACACTCGCTGACACAGCGTCATCAATTTCCAAAGCCGGAGAATTACTGCCGGCCGTGTAGAGAGAGAAGGCTTTTCCTGATCCATCGGTTATTGCGGTTAGGGGGTTCAGGTTAGCTCCGCTGTTATCCACTTCCAAGGCGAAGGTTACAGTCTCTCCTGCAACAGCGTCCCCGTTGGCGTCATCGACCTGGGCAATAACGGCACTCAAAGCACCGGCTGCCAGAGAAACAGGTGTTGGTGTGACCGTTATTACTAAGCCTGTGTGCACCGCACCTGCTGCTGTTCTCGTAATGACAACAGCATCCGTAGAATTGTAACCACCACTAGAGACGCTTGCACTGACGGCATCCTGAACATTAGATGTCGGTGATGTATTTCCTGCTGTATAGTAAACAACGGCTCTGCCAGCGGCATCTGTGGTTGCAGTGGCTACCGATAGAGTCGCTCCGCTGTTATTCGTTGGAATAGCGAAAGTCACACTCAGGCCACTCCTTGGATTACCCTCACCATCCTCTACCGTAGCCGTAAGTACACTGTGTCCTCCTGCTGCGAGTGAGGTAATGCTGGCTTCTAGGCTCAGGTTGTATCCCTGTATAACAGTAGTAGCCGTTGTTCCCGTTCTAGTGATGATGACAGCTCCATATGTTGTGTAACTGCCGCTAGTTACACTAGCCTGTACCGTATCTTGAACATCTATATTAGGTGAAGTATTACCGGCTGTGTAAACAGCTACCGCCTTGCCGCTGGCATCAGTGGTACTCAATGTCGCTAAAGTCATGCCGCTTTGGTTAATTATTCCCGTAAATGTCACGGTTCGGCCTACAACAGGTTTGCCCTCAGCGTCCGTTACCGTTGCTGTAATAACACTGCTTTGTCCTGCTTTAAGTGAAGTTGGCGTTGCGTTCATAACCATATTTATGCCAGTTGCTGTGGGCGCTGCCTGTATACGGGTTATTATGACGGCTCCTGTTGAGCTGTAGGTGCCATCATTAACTCTGGCTTGAATGGTATCTTGCACACTTCCAGTTGAACCAGCCCCTGCCGTGTAGACTGCGATAGCTTTGCCGCTAGCATCTGTACGTCCGCTGTTGAGTGTCTGGAGCGTCGCACCGCTGTTATCAATAAGTTCTGTAAATGTTACAGTCATCCCCTGGACAGGAGTGCCCTGACTATTTAATAACGTTGCCGTAATGATACTGTGTTCTCCGGCTTTCAGAGAATTAACATCAGCGGCTACGGTCATCCGATATCCTTGCGTTGTAGCCGTACTTGTTGTTCCCGTTCTGGTGATAATGACAGCGCCGTAAGCCGATTCACCAGATATTTCGGCTTCCACAGTATCCTGAAGATCCGCCGCTGGATTTGTAGTTCCTGCCGTGTAAACCGCCACGGCTCTGCCGCTGGCATCTGTGGTTCCCGTGCCGAGTGTTATCAATCCCATTGTGCTGTTATCAATAAGTTTTGTGAATGTTACAGCTTGTCCAGCGACGGGAGAACCAGAGTTATTTGTTACTGTTGCTGTAATGATACTGCTTTGTCCTGCTTTAAGAGATGTAACACTCGCCGATAAAGTTAGTTGTGGTGATAAGACAGAAGTTGCTATTCTGGTAAGAATAAGAAGCTCTGTTGCGTTTCCGCATGATGCTTGAATAGTATCTTCAAGGCTTAATGCTGGTGTATTTGTCCCTGCGGTGTAGATGGCCACGGCTTTGCCTCCGGCGTCTGTGATTCCACCGTTCTGAGCTATTAAAGTTCCTCCACTATTATTCGTCACGAACGAAAAAGTTACTGTTTCACCGCTCATAGGTACACCCAAGTTGTTGGCGACCGTAACCGTAAGAATACTGGTCTGTCCGGGAGAAAGAGATGCTGGCGCACCTGTAAATGAGACGATTTGTTCTCCGGTGCCATTCGCTGTATCGTCATCACTGCTTCTGCCGCCGCCACTGCCGCAGGCAGAAATAAAGCACAACAAGGCAAAACAAATTAAAACATTGAATAAGAATAAAAATCTTCTCGGGGTTGATTTTGCCATTTTAATCTCCTTAATCTTTGAGGCGGGAATTTTTTATATTATTGTGACTATTACTAGAAGCATTAGTGATTTTCAAGCATTTTTTAGCTGCTGGCTTTTATTCTTATAGCCTCTTTTGTTGTCACAATTTACTTATTTTTGCTTGTGCCTTCCTCTTATTGCGTGGCAGTCTTTTTGCAGGTCCCTTCTTGTTAAATTTTGTTTCGCGGGATTCATTTTTTTGTATTGTGGCAACCGGTCGCGATGACGGATGGAGCGCTTTATTGATAATTGTTTCGAATTCCGGTGAAGTCAGGGGTGTTTTACCAAGTTGTGTGACATACGATGATATTTCCCGGTCGGAAGATACGACAACAACGTCTCCCAAGGCCTGGGCAGCTATGCGTTTGATGACGTCATCGGCTCTTTCTCCCCAGCGCGAGTAAATGATATTGATTTTTCCTTCCCTGTCCCGGCCTTCATCAATCCAATCACTTTGACCGCCATCGAAAACCACGGTAATCTGATGCCCTTTTTTCTTTTCATATTCAAAAAGTTTTGTCATCAAAGCGTTACGGCCCGCTTCGAGGCTTTTGCGTTCATAGCGTCGCAAGTCGTCTGATTGTCTTATTAAATTATAGCCGTCAATGATGATTAACATATGGTTTTCACCTAATGTAATTTCGACCGAAGGGAGAAATCTTATTTCAAGGTTTGTAAGATTCCTCTTCGTCCCTATAAATCGGGACTCATCGGAATAATATGGATTGTCACTTCGAGCCCCGATTGTCGGGGCAAGAAGTCTTGTTTTATGATGTCTTTAAGATTTCTCGTCGCTTGCGCTTCTCGGAATGACATT
>CAYZRT010000010.1:26100-44253 GCA_964480875.1 uncultured Smithella sp.
CGAAATTGTGTCATATCCGCGCCGCTTGTTCAATGAAATTCTGCTGCTTTGTGCTAAAGGCGTTTTCCCTTGACTTTGGCTTGGATAGTTTGTTAGCTTTTGCCTCTATGCTTGTTAAATAACGGGAATGAAATTAATTCATTCTGAAAAAATACATGAAAAGGGGTATGCAAAATGGAAATCAAAAAAGTATGTGTGTTGGGCGCCGGATTGATGGGCAGCGGCATTGCGCAGGTTTGCGCGCAGGCGGGTTATGAAGTGACCATGCGCGATATCGAACAGCGCTTTATCGACGGCGGGATTAACACGATCAAGAAAAATCTCAGCCGCGACGCGGAAAAGGGTAAAATCACCAAGGAACAGATGGACGCGGTGCTGGGGCGCATCAAACCGACGCTAGACATCAAAGAAGCGGCAAACGGCGCGGATGTGGTTGTAGAGGTCGTCATCGAAGTCATGGATGTGAAGAAAAAGGTCTACGAAGAGCTTGAGAGTATCGTTCCACCTCATTGCCTGTTTTTTACGAACACGTCGGGTTTGAGCATTACGGAAATGGCATCCGTGACCAAACGTCCGGACAAGGTCATCGGAACGCATTTCTTCAATCCGGTGCCGGTCATGAAACTTCTGGAAATCATCTGCTGTCATCAGACGTCCGCAGAAACGCTGGAAATCGCCAAAGAATGGGGCAAGAAAATCGGCAAGGAAGTCATCGTCGTTAAAGAAGCTCCGGCTTTTGTCGTAAACCGCATCCTCTGCACGATGCTCAATGAAGCTTTCTTCGCTCTGGATGAAGGCCTGGCCACACCGGAGGACATTGACAAGGGCATGACCCTCGGCTGCAATCATCCCATTGGACCGCTGGCGCTGGCTGATCTTGTCGGTCTGGATACGCTTTTGCGCATCATGGAAGGTCTGCAAAGAGAACTGGGCGATAAATACCGTCCCGCGCCTCTTTTGAGAAAGCTTGTTCGTGCCGGTAATTTCGGGCGAAAGTCCGGTAAGGGCGTTTACGATTACAGTAAAAAATAACAATGGAGAAAATATTTATGAAAACCAAAATTACAGAACTTTTCGGCATCAAGCATCCCATTCTTTTGTCCGGTATGAGCTGGATCAGCGTTCCTAAAATGGTTGCGGCGGTTTCCAACGCCGGCGGGCTGGGAATTCTGGCGACAGGACCGTTCAATGCCGAGCAGACGCGCGCGGCCGTCAAAGAAATCCGCTCCCTTACGGATAAACCGTTCGGCGCCAATGCCACTCTGCTTTTCCCGGGTGCGGCGGAAAACGCCAAAGTACTGCTGGAGGAAAAAGTGCCGGTGATTAATTTTTCGCTGGGCAAGGGCGACTGGATTGTGAAGCAGGCGCATGGATACGGCGGCAAGGTCATCGCTACGGTGGTTAACGCGCGCCACGCTAAACGCGCTGAGGATTACGGTTGCGACGGCGTCATCGCCACCGGCCACGAGGCAGCAGCGCACGGTGAGCATGTGACGTCATTGGTGCTGGTGCCATCGCTGGTTGATGCGGTCAAAATTCCGGTCATCGCCACAGGCGGTTTTGGAGACGGACGGGGACTTGCCGCGGCACTGGCTCTGGGTGCGGAAGGTATTGCGATGGGTACACGTTTTATGACGACCAGGGAAAGCCCTCTGCATGATGTCTATAAAAAACTTTCTATGGAAAAAGACGTGGAAGATACGTTGTATTCGGATAGATTTGATGGACTGCTCTGTCGCATCATGAAGACGGATGCCGCGGAAAGAGCCGTCAAAAAAGGGTTGAATCTACCGGCGGCCTTCTTCAACGCGCAGGATATCGCCAAACAGTTAAAACTGCCTTTCTTCAAGCTGTTTATCGGCGTTATGATGTCCGGTTGGAAGACCGCCAAACAACTGGCTTTCATGGCCAACGGTTTTCACGCGATCCGGGTGGCTACAGAAAACGGCGACACGAAGGAAGGCGTACTCCCCGTGGGACAGGTCATGGGACTTCTTCACGATGAGCCGATGGTTGCCGAATTGATGGACAGAATGGTGGCCGAAGCAAAGAAACAGCAGCAAAAACTTGACGCTCATTTTGCTTAATTATTAATTTGTCACTTCGAGTCCCGATGGATCGGGATGAGAAGTCTTGATATAGTGCTTAGGATTTCTCGTCTCTACGATCTTCGAGATGACATGAATTCAAGTTATGCATATCTTTCATAACTAGACGGGTGATTGGTTAAAGCATGTTTCAAAATAAAAAAGTTGTGGTGGTCATGCCGGCTTACAACGCCGAAAAGACTCTCCTCAAAACTTACAATGAAGTCATGGCGCAGGGCGTTGTGGACAAGGTGATTCTTGTTGACGACGCCAGCCCGGACAATACCGTAAAAGTCGCCGAAGCGCTCCCCGCAACGAAAGTTTTCGTTCATAAACGCAACCTCGGCTATGGCGGCAATCAGAAGACCTGCTACCGGCTGGCGATGGAAGAAGGCGCGGACATCGTCATCATGGTTCACCCTGATTATCAGTACACCCCCAATCTGATTCCGGCCATGACTTCATTAATCGCCAACGGCCTTTATCACTGCGTGTTGGGTTCAAGAATCCTGGGCGGCTACGCGCTGAAAGGCGGCATGCCCGTCTGGAAATATATCGCCAATCGTTTTCTGACACTCACGGAAAATATTTTAATCGGAGCAAAGCTTTCCGAATATCACACCGGATACCGCGCCTTTTCCCGCGAACTTTTGCTGAAATTACCGCTGACAAACAATTCCGACGATTTTGTCTTTGACAATCAGATGCTGGCGCAGATTGTCTGGCTGGGCTATACCATTGCGGAAGTAAGCTGCCCGACGCGCTATTTCCCCGAAGCCTCCTCAATCAATTTAAACCGCAGCATCAAGTACGGATTTGGTTGTCTGAATACAGCCATTGCTTTTCGTTTGGCTAAAATGAAATTAATAAAGTCCGCTCTGTTTTCCTAAATGAATAAAAAATATAGATATCTTGTAGTAATATTTTTGATTATTGCTTCGTTCATTTCCTATGGCCGGATTTTGAACAATGACTTTGTCAATTTTGATGACAATATATATATTACGGAAAACGATCATGTAAAATCGGGAATCAATACAGCAAGCATAAAATGGGCATTCAGCAGCACCTTCGCGGATTTCTGGCATCCTCTCACCTGGTTATCATTATTTTTTGATTATGAACTTTATGGCTTAAATGCCGGCGGATATCATCTGACCAATCTTATCCTGCATGTAATGAGCGCATTGCTTGTGTTCTGGATTTTTAGCCGCGCGACAGGAAATCTTTGGCCCAGCGCTTTTGTTGCCGCAGTTTTTGCTCTGCATCCTCTCCGTGTTGAGTCAGTCGCCTGGGCTGCCGAGCGCAAAGATGTTTTAAGTATATTTTTCGGTATAGCGAGCATTTATGCTTATATAGGTTATGCGCAAAGCTCTAAATACTCGCGGTATTTTTTCAGTTTAATTTTATTTGCCTTGAGCTTAATGTCCAAACCCATGCTGGTTACCCTGCCGTTTGTCTTATGGCTGCTGGATTATTGGCCTCTGAATCGATGGCAAAAATCAACCTCCACTGAATTTATAAGCAACCCGGTCAGGAGGCTTATATGGGAAAAAGCCCCCTTTCTTTTCTTAAGCTTCATTTTTATTGTTGTGGCTCTCTGGGCTCAAAATTTATTCGTTACAGTTGCACCCACGGACAATCTGCCCTTTTTGTTCCGCATGGCCAATGCCATTGTTTCTTATATTGTTTATTTGGGGAAAATATTTTGGCCCGTTGATTTGGCCGTATTTTATCCCTATCAATATTCCCTGCCGTTTTGGCAAATAATAACATCCTGCTTTATTTTATCCGGCATAAGCCTTATGGTTTTCTACAAGATCAAGAAAGCGCCCTTTTTATTTGTAGGCTGGTTCTGGTTTCTTGGTACGCTGGTTCCTGTTCTTGGCATGGTGCCGGTGGGCTCACAGGCCATGGCCGACCGTTATACGTATTTCCCTTCGATCGGTATTGCTGTAATACTCACATGGGGCATTCTTTCTTTTATGAAAAAAGAAGAAACAAAGAAACATATTTTATTTTCCGCAGGAATGACCATCCTGATGATGCTGGCCTTCTTGACTTGGAAACAGTGCGGTTACTGGAAAAATAATCTGGAACTTTTTGGCCACACGTTACGCGTGACAAAAAGTAATGCAATGGCCCATAACAATTTCGGACTGGCACTTCTTGAAAAAGAAAAAATATACGAAGCAATTGACCATTTTAATTCGGCGATTCATATAAATCCGCGTTTCCTGCTGCCTTATTACAATCGCGGGAATACGTATTCAATGCTTGGTTTGCATGAAAGAGCCCTGGAAGACTTCAATCATGCAATTGCTTTGAAACCCGATTACGCTGAAGGCTACTACAGCAGGGGAACTCTTTTAATGAATCTTAATCAATATCAAAGGGCGCTGGATGATTTCAACAAGGCCATTGTATTGAGGCCTGATTATATCAAGGCTTACAACAACAGAGGCATTATCCATGGTCAAATGAATAGATACGATTTGGCCATAGATAGCTTCAATGAAATTATTCGCCGCCGGCCCGATTATGCTTCTGCTTACGGCAATAGAGGATTTGCTTACTTCAAACTCAGTCAATACAGGAAGGCCATAGAAGATTATAGTCAGGCCATTGTTCTGAACCCGGCTTATATCAAAGCGTATTACAACCGCTCCGATGCTTATTTGAAAATGGGTCAGCACCAGAATGCCGCTGAGGATTTAAATAAAGCCATCAGTTTGCAATCAAATTACGAAGAAGCTCGTTAATTGTTAAAACACACCGAAAGTGAAAAAAGAAGGATCTCCGAAGACAAAATTGCTTTTAATGATGAGCAGTTCTTAGCTTTTATTGGCTAGCATTTTTAGCGAAGCAATGGTTTTCTGATAATTATCCGTTCCGAAAACAGCAGCCCCCGCGACGATGACATCCGCTCCTGCTTCGGCCACATCGCCGATGTTCTGCAAATTAATGCCTCCGTCAACTTCCAGGAGCGGCCGGCGCGGTATACTGTCGAGCATTTTTCTCGCCCGGGCGATTTTAGCCAGAGAGGTGCCGATAAATTGCTGTCCGCCAAAGCCGGGATTGACGGTCATCACCAGCAGAAGATCGATGAAGTGAATGATTTCCTCAATCTGTTCGAGCGGTGTAGCGGGATTTAATGAGACACCGGCGCGCAATCCAAAACTTTTAATCAATTCCACCGTGCGATGCAGATGACTGGCGGCTTCCACGTGAACCGTCACAATATCGGCTCCGGCGTTGTAGAAATTTTCAATATATCGGTCGGGATGGTCGATCATCAAGTGGACGTCAAAAGGAAGTTTGGTCACTTTTCGAAGACTGGAAATAATTGCAGGACCCATGGTAATGTTCGGAACAAAATTGCCGTCCATGACATCGACATGAATCCAGTCGGCTCCGGCTTTTTCCACGGCCAGAATTTCTACTCCCAGTTTGCTGCCGTCCGCGGAAAGGATTGAAGGGGCAATTAATTTCATTTTTCTATCCTGATGATTAGTGAATGTAAAATATACCAAAGAGCCCATAAAGTCAATGAATGCATTTTTTCTGTTTTGACCGGTCAATAGTGCTTGACACTTATGCGGAAAAATCTAAAAATAGAACATGCGTATTCTCTACAACATTATTCTATTTTTTGCGGCGGTAATGATTGCGCCATATTATCTGCTAAAAATCATTTTTGCCGGCAAATATCGTAAAAGTATTTTGCAGAAGCTGGGAGGCAGACAGTCCAAAATACTCAGCGGTTTGAAAAAAGCCCCGCGCGTCTGGATTCATACGGTTTCTGTCGGCGAAGTGACCGCCGCCGCGCCGATTGTCGCGTCTCTGAAAAAGAAAAGACCGGAAGTAGAAATAATTTTTTCCACGTCCACGGAAACGGGACAGGACATGGCAAAAAAGTTTGTTAACGATGCCTCCGCGTTTATTTATTTTCCGTTGGACATCCCCGCCGTAGTCCATAAAGTTATAAAAATGACATTGCCCGATGTTTTTGTCCCGGTGGAGACGGAACTTTGGCCTAATTTTCTTAATGCGTGCAAGCAACACGGAGTTAAAATACTGATGGTCAACGGCAGGATATCGCCGCGCTCATATCGCCGGTACCGTATGACGGGTTTTTTATGGAAAAGAGTTTTGAATCATCTGGATTATGCGGGGATGATTTCTCCGATAGACGCCCGAAGAATCAACGAAATAGGCATGGATTCGGCAAAAATAAAAGTTATGGGAAATGCCAAATACGACGGTCTGGCTTCGATGGTTTCACCGGCTCTTCAGCAGGAAATCTCCCGTCGCTGTAACGTATCGGCGAACGAAAAATTCTTTATTGCGGGAAGCACGCATCCCGGTGAGGATGAAATTGTCGTCAATGTGTATAAAAGACTTCTGGCCCTTTATCCGGATTTTAAATTGATTTTAGTGCCGCGACACATCGAGAGAACCCATGACGTTATGGGACTTTTGAATCAGTCTGGTTTTGACGATGTCATAAAACTATCGGATATCGATAATGGGAGAAAAAGAGATAAAGAGCGAATCATTGTCGTTGATGTCATCGGCGAGTTGTTCAAGGTTTATTCGTTGGCCACACTTGTTTATTGCGGCGGTTCTTTGGTGCCGAAAGGCGGTCAGAATATTCTGGAAGCGGCTGCGTGGGGGAAGGTTATTTTTTATGGTCCTTCCATGGATGATTTCAGCCAGGAAAAAACGCTATTGGAAGAAGCGGGATGCGGCATCACCGTCAGAGATGAGGAAGAGTTATATCAAGGAATGATCCGAATGCTTGATAAACCTGAAGAACTTGTCACCCGCGGCGAAAAGGGCAAAGCAGTTGTTTTAGCCAACGTCGGCGCCTCCGAAAGATACGCCGATTTAATCAGCAAGTATGTTTAGGAGGTATTGATATGCTAAAAAAATATGAAGCATTGAGCGCGCAGATTAACCTGACCAGAACGTTCATGGCAAAATCGGTTATTGAAAAATATCTCCACAGGACAAACCTCACGTACTATTCCGAGCTTTCCCGTCTCATCGGCTGCGAGGCGTTTGTTAAACATGAGAACCACAATCCGACCGGATCATTCAAGATAAGAGGAGCGCTTAATTTTTTTCATCACATGTCACGGGAGGAGCTGGAAGCCGGTATCCTTGTTGCGACCAGAGGCAACCATGGCCTGGCGATGGCGTGGGCGGGACAGTGGTTCCATGTGCCCTGCACCGTTGTCGTCCCGGAAGGAAATAATCCTGAGATCAGCAGAACAATAGAGAGCTATGGCGCGGAAGTTATCGTGCATGGTGAAGACTTCTACGATGCGCAGTCTTATTGTGAAGAGCTTGTGGACAGCGCCGGTTATTACTATGTTCAGCAGGGCAACGAACCGGAAATTTTGAACGGTCTGGCAACGATGGGACTGGAAATTCTGGAAGATCTCCCGGAAGTGGACACGATTATTTGTCCCATCGGCGGTGGCGCTGGTTGCGCGTCCATTTTAAAAACAGCTCGTGCAATCAGACCTGATATTGAAATCATCGGCGTGGAGCCGCAAAATGTTCCATCTTTCTACAATTCCTGGAAAAAGGGAGAGATCGTCACACTCGACGAGGCGCATACCATCGCGGACGGGCTTGCAGCCAGAAGTGTGTTTCATCTGCCTTATGTGATTCTTAAGGATGCCATCAATGATGTCGTCTTGCTGACTGAAGATGAAGTACTTGAAGGAGTAAGGATGGCGCTGACGACGACCCATAATCTGGCCGAATGTGCGGGCGCCGTTTCTTTAATGGCCGCTTATAAAATAAAAGACCGGTTGACGGGGAAAAAAGTGGTTATGATCATGTCCGGTGGTAATATAAATATGGAAACACTGAAGGTGGCCGTCGGATAATGAATAGCGATTCGTTTTTTCGTATCGTCACTTTTCTGCTCAATATTAGTGGACTTGTTATGTAAAAAAATCCGGGCGTGCCGCCCGGATTTTTTTATGGTTCGAAAAAGATATCATCCTTCACGTTATTAGTCGTATAGCTTTTCCAGGTTCTGTCCATATTTTTCCATAACTTTCTGGCGCTTGAGTTTCATGGTCTGGGTGAGCAGGCCGTTATCCACGGTGAAATCTTCGAGAATGAATTCAAACTTTTGTGGAATTTCGTAGGAACCGAATGTTTTTTTAAGATGGTTTTGCACTTCGGCGGTAAGCAGCTCCTTGAATTTCCGAGCTTCCGGATTGGATGAGTCGAACAGATCCTTTGGATTTACTGATAATTTCATTCCGGCGGCAAGGTGTTCCAGTAACTTCAGATCCGGAACAATCAATCCCACATTGTACTCGCGCCCGGCGCCGGTCACGACGGCGTTTAAAATCCAGGGCAGGACCTTCATTTCCAGTTCCAGACTTTCCGGATGAATATATTTCCCGTTGGAAAGTTTATATTCCTCCTTGAACCGACCGGTAATGAACAAAAATCCTTCATCATCCAGACGTCCCCGGTCTCCGGTGCGCACGCCGCGCATGCCGTTCATTTCCACAATCACTTCCTTGGTTTTTTCAGGTTTATTATGGTATCCGATCATGCACTGCGGGCCGAAGCAGATAATTTCTCCGTCATCGGTATCTTCGCCGGTGCGGGAGCGGTCGATTACCACCTTGGTTTTATTGATGGGTTTCCCGACAGAGCCCAGACGATTGCCCATCAAAGGCGAGTTAATCGTGATGGCCGGAGACGTTTCACTCAGGCCATAAGCGTCATAAGTCGGGATGCCGACATCAATGAAGAATTTGGCAATATCCACGTTCATCGGGGCGCTGCCGGTCACTGCGTTTTCCAGCTTTCCGCCGAACCTGTCTCGGATTTTCTGCAGGACAATCTTATCCAGAATTTTGTATTTAAGAGACACCTTTCCCGTTTCTCTTTTTTCTTTTGCCGCGGCCAGCGCTGCTTCAAAAAGTTTCAGTTTCAGACCGCCTTCTTCCCGCATTTTCGCCCAAACGCCATTGAAAACCTTATTGAATATACGAGGTACGGTAATCATAAAGGTGGGCTGGATTTTGGGAAGATCGTCAATCAATGTTTCTACCGAACCCATAATGCCAATGGATGCTCCTCTCATGGTGAAGGCATGTAAATCGGCCGTAATTCCGAAAGAATGTGCCCAGGGTAGCATGGAGATGCACCGGCTATTTTCCGTGAGATTCGTAAACCAGGCAAGTCCCGCCTTGACGTTTTCCGCAAGGTTGCCGTGAGAGAGGAGGACGCCTTTGGGTTCACCCGTAGTGCCGGAAGTGTAAATCAGCACAGCCACATCGGTGGCTTTCGGTTTAATGGAAGAAACCGGTTTTTGAGCCCCCTTTTTTTCCAATTCAGCCATCGAGTTTTCCCCGGCGCCCTCAATCAGAAAAATATGCTTCAAGGTTGGAATTTCGGAGGGAAAGCTTTTTGCTTTTTCCAGCACCTCCGGTTTGGAGACAAATAAAACTTTGACTGCCGCGTCTTTGATAATATATTTCCACATGGTAACGAGTTCTTTTTCATACATGGGGACATAAGCCGCGCCCAGACCTTGTGTGGCGATTTCTCCGATGAGCCACTCCTTTCTGTTGTTGGCTATGATGCCCACCGTGTCTCCGGCTTTAATGCCGGTCGCGGATAATCCGGCCCGCAGATTATCAACACGATCTGCAATTTGCCTGTACGTTACCCATTGATATACGCCGGAGCCGTCTTTCTCGCCGATAAACTGATTGTTTGCGTATTTGGCCGCGCTTTGCTCGAAAATATCCACCAGATTGTCAGGAGGATCGTACACATTGCTGTATTCTCCATATTCAAAAATTGCCATAATCTTCACCCTGTCCTTTCGTGGTCTGGAATGATTATACTTACTAAAAACACGATTACGTTAAAGCTGCTCAAAGATTGAAGTGTTTTGGGTTCACTGTGTTAACAATACCGCAACAGACGACAGCGTTGTGAAAAAATCCGTTAATTTGGAGAATCGTATCCGAAGGACATTCTGTTTTTTAGTGGAGATTTCCTTTGGATGATTCAATAATATGAATATTGATTCGGTAAGTCAAGAGTAAATTGGTGGTAAGCAAACGGGATAGAAACCCAGCCGTCATTCATTAGATAAATCATTTTTAAGAATGTCACTCATCTTTTGTATAATAGCCGGCCCACTTGGCGTCTACCTCGGTTTGGATTGCGGCTATCTGGTCGTCGGTCAGAACCTTGAAGCGTGACTGAGAACGGAAGTATTCGCGAACCGGTATCAACTTTCGTTTTTCCACCAGCTTTGCGGATGCGGCGGTTAATTTAAACTCGCCATGGACGATTTCATAGAGATCGTAATAACCGGTTTCTACGGCCAGTCGTCCGATCTTTATTCCGTATCGCGGATCATAGCCCCAACCGGGTGGACAGGGAATGTGGATGTGGAAATATTTTGTACCCGGTAGATTCATACAACCCATTATCTTATCGTAGAGATCCAGAGGATAAGCCGCCGAGCAGGCCGCGACGTAACTTAATTTGTGCGCTGCCATAATGGCCGGCACGTCTTTTTTTTGCTGTTGTTTCCCCTTAAATGGCGTGTTGGCAGTCACAGCGCCGATGGGCGTTGTGCCGGAACGCTGAGCGCCTGTATTCATATAGCCTTCGTTGTCGTAGCAGAAGTAGATAAAGTTATCTCCACGTTCCGCCGCGCCCGATAACGCCTGAAGGCCGATGTCGCTTGTGCCGCCGTCGCCGGCCCAGGCAGCAACCGTGATGTGTTCCTTCCCCTGCGTTTTTAAAGCGGCCAGAATGCCGGTGGCGGCAGCCGCAGTGGAAGCAAACGTCACATTCAGGCAGGGAAGTTTTGTTGAGGCGACGGGAAAAAGCCCCTGCAGAACCGTAAGACAACTGGGTGGCACGATAAGCATGGTGTCTTTTCCGAGGGCTTTGAGGCCAATCCTGTAGGCAATGGCCAGGCCACAGCCGGTACAGGCTCGCGTACCCGGATGAACGAATTCCCGGGTCGGTAAATTCAAAATGTTTGTTTTCGCCTGCATAAGTTTTTCCTACAATTTCAGTCCGATCCAGACTGGCTCTTTGGAAACTCTGCCTTGTGTTGCCGCACGAAGAGCGTGAGTCAAATCACGGGTGTGAATTTCGCGTCCGCCGATGCCGGCAATAAAATTCTGGACCAAGGGCAAGGAGCCTGTACCCGCCAGATGTTCGCAAAGCGCGGATTTTAAATCGGACGCCAGCGCGCCTTCGTATCCGTAGCTGAGCGCTTTTTCAAACACGATAGCACTTTTCTTTCCCCTCAAGGCATGAGCGATGGCCTCATCAGGAAAAGGTCTGTAGAAGCGAACGCCCATCACGCCCACTTTAATGCCTTCGTTTCTTAACGCATCCACACAGACGCGCATTTGATAGGTGATCGATCCCATGCCCACGGCGACATGCTCGGCATCATCGCAGCGGTAAGGCTCGATATAGGGATTGCCACCTCTGCCGAAGATTTCGGCAAATCTTTTTTCCGCCTCAGCCGCCTCTTGCAGCGTTGTCCGCAGGTCCTCCTGCAGCAAATAGCGGATTTCCATATAACCGTGAGCCAGTTCGCCATGAACATCCATCCGAACATCAGGCAGAGTCACCGTATTGAGATTGGCCGGTTCATCGGGATTGAGGGCGTACTCCGGTTGAAAGGGCGGCAGGAAGGCATCAACCTTTTCCTGCTCCGGCATATCAAACGGCATGGTGGTATGAGAAAGAATGTAACCGTCATAACAAACCATGATCGGGATGCTCACTTTTTCCGCCAGCCAGTAGGCCTTGATGACCGTATCGATAATCTGCTGGTGATCGGAACAATAGATTTGTATCCAGCCGGTATCGCGCTGGGAGATGGAGTCCTGCTGGTCATTCCAGACATTCCAGGGCGCTCCCACTGCGCGGTTGACCACGCACATGACGATCGGCAATCTCGCGCCGGACGCCCATTGAACCTGCTCGTGCATGTAAAGCAGACCATTGGCGCTGGTGGCGGTAAACACGCGCGCGCCTGCCGATGCCGCCGCGATACAGACCGCCAGAGCGGAATGTTCGCTTTCCACCGGAATATATTCAGCTTTCATTTTTCCGGATTCAACATATTCGGAAAGTTTTTCCGTCAGCGGAGTCTGCGGAGTAATGGGATAAGCCGCAATAACCGTTGCCCGGCAAAGCTTGACGCCCAGAGCCGCCGCTGTGTTTCCGTCTTCGATCATATGCATGGCGGCTACTCCTCGTCTTTTTTCTCGTGGGAGAATTTTGCTTCATCCATCATTGTTATGGCTTTGGTGGGACATTCTTCGGCGCAAATGCCGCACCCCTTGCAGTATTCCAGATCAAACTTCGGCGGTATGGTTCTCGAGACGACCACTTCCGGACAGAAAAGCCAGCAGATGAAACAGGCCTCTTTATTTCTTTTGCAGGGAATGCAAAGGCTTTGATCAAGAACAGGCCGCTCCACCCGCCAGGAGCCGGTTCTTCCGCCGTCACCCGGACCCGGTTCGCTGTGCGATGTTTTTCGTCTGTAGTTTCTGGTGCCCATTTTCAATTTTCAACCACGGTGCGCTCGTAAGCAATTTTTGCCGCCAAAGAATTCTTTTCGGGTTTTCGTGTGAGGAATTCTTCTTCAATGCCTTTGATCAACTTTTCCATTCCCAGAAGATGTGTGGCGCGCTCCAGGGAGCCGATGATTCCGGTGTTGACCATGCCATGAGGAAGTCCTGCTTCAACAGAAATAGCCGTGATGTCGGCCGTTGCCAGTTTAAAATTTTTAAAATTGTAAGAATCGTTTGTCATCGGTGTATTCAGAATGATTAATCCTCCCTCTTTGAGTCCGCGCGTGATATCCGCCTCATGAAGCAGCAGATGATCGAGGACGACAACAATGTCGGGATTTTCGATCGGGGTTAAATCATAAATTTTTTCTTTGGATATTTTCAAAGATGTCATGACCGGTGCGCCCCGGCGTTCCGTGCCAAAGGTCGGCGCCATGACCACGCCCGGATAACCGGAGACAAATGCCGCTCCCGCAACAATCTTCGCGGCGGTAATGGCTCCCTGGCCGCCGCGGCCGTGCCAGCGGATTTCAATAAAGTCCTTGTTCATTAATTATTCCTTAAATTCCGGATTCGTTTTTTAGCGCTTGAGCTTGGAGGACAAACTTCATTTGGCATTGTTGGGGAGGCTGCAAACACGCTCCGGCCGTCTTTGCCCTGCCGGATAATTTTATCCATACAAATACTCAAAAAAAATTATATTTGAGATTCCTCACATGCGTTCGGAATGACCGTTTTTGTCATTTCGAGGAGTCCCGACAAGTCGGGACGACGAGAAATCTTTTTTTTAATAGCACAAAATCAACGCAATGAAAAGTTGTGTTTCAGGCGGAAAGCAGAAATTCAATTTTTTCCATCAATCCGAAAAGCGTTTTTTTGTCCAGAGCCGAAACGGCCACCGCATCCAGCCGGCGGCATAGATTTTCCAGCATGTCCTTGTCGGCGACGCGATCTGATTTGTTTAAAACTTTTATCGTGGGTTTATCGTTTATGTCCAGTTGAGTAAGAATTTTTTCCACAGCGGCAATCTGTTCCTCGAACTGACTGCTGCTGGCATCAATAACATGCAGGAGAACGTCGGCGTCAAACAGTTCGTCAAGCGTTGCCCGGAACGCGGTGAACAACTCTTCTGGAAGATCGCGGATAAAACCGACCGTGTCGGTGATGATGGCCTCGGTGTCCTGAGGAAAACGCAAGCGGGCGTTCTTGGTATCCAATGTGGCGAAAAGTTTATTCTCAACGAGCACCGAACTTTTGGTCAGCGTATTGAGCAGGGTTGACTTGCCCGCGTTGGTGTAGCCGACAATTGAAATAATCGGCAGTCCCGTTTTTTCCCGGCGGCCGTAGCGCTGACGTCGTGATTTGGTAATGGATTTCAGATCCTTTTCCAGACGATGAATGCGTTCGCGGACGCGGCGGCGGTCGATTTCCAGTTTTGTTTCACCGGGACCTGTGCCGCCGATGCCGCCCGCCAGGCGGGAAAGCGATGTATCCAGATGCATAAGCCGCGGCAGACGGTATTTGAGTTGCGCCAGTTCCACCTGAATCTTGCCTTCGCGGCTGTGGGCGCGTCTGGCGAAAATATCCAGGATCACCTGCGTGCGGTCGATGATTTTCAGGCCGGTGAAATCGCTGATGGAGCGCGCCTGCGCCGGTGTCAGTTCGTGATCAAAAATCAGCATGTTTGCGCCGATCTGCGAAGCCCGCAGATCAATGGCGGATAACTTGCCGCGTCCGACCATGAATTTCGGATCAGGTTGAGGACGGTACTGTATGATGGAGTCAAAAACTTCCACGCCGCAAGTTCGTGCCAACTGAGCAAGTTCTTCCAGCGATGCCTCAGCATCGGCCAACGGATTTTTTTCCACGCGCAGCAGAATGGCTTTGTCCGTTGCGTCAATTTTTCGCGATCGTTGTATTCCCGCGAATTCATCTTCCAACGATTGAATAAAGGAAAGAAAATTTATTTTGAGCTGGTGCGGCTCTTCGGGTTTCATAAACAGCCAGTAGTCTCCGGCCGGATTTTCGGGAATCAGATAGGCCCAGTGCAGAACGCCGGGAGAGCCGTTTTCCCGCACGTCCAGCGCGCCGATAAGATCCAAACGCAGATGCGATAAATCGGTCAGATCTTCGTCCGATAAATTCTCACCGTTTAAATGGGTGTGAATCAGACGCAATCCCTTAAAACGCAGCGAAGATGAACGAAAGCCGTCCAGAGAGGGAATTAAAATACTTTTATGATCGCCGACAATCACTTTGCTGATTTCTCCCTTGCGGCTGATCAGCAGACCGACTTGGCGGTTGATTTCCCGGGAAAGAAAAGATAATTGCCGGGCAAGGTCATTGGTGATAATATTTTCCGGCGGAATGCCCCTGAACCCCAGGCGTTCCAGTTGTTTGATCTGCGCCGCTTTTAATCCTGTCGTATTTCCGGAAATTTTATTGATGGTTGAAATCCTTCTCTTTATATATTTCGCATGACAAATCCTCCCGTAACAAACTGTTTGTCATTTCGAGGAGTCCCGACATGTCGGGACGACGAGAAATCTTAATATAAGTTAAAAAGATTCCTCATCCCGATAAATCGGGATTTCGGAATGACACTCTTCTTGTTGCTCCGATGGAGGATACAAGAGCGTCTTTTAAATTTATTTAACACATTATGACAAGATTAGTCATTACCCCACTCCGCTATGCGTCGGGGATAGTTCGGCTTACGCTTTTCAGTGCTACGCGATTTAATCCCGCAGTCGCGGGATAATTCGACCAGCGCTTTAATGAGCCTTGATTTTTCGAAACGCAGTGCACGAAAAATCTTAGAGCGAATTATCCCGCCACCTTTAGATGGCAGGGACGAGTTTCACTGCGTTCGCTTTCAGCGGGTTTCATTAAAAACCCCGGGAGGGTACCCGTCCTCCCGGGGTTGGTTTTAAGTTTTCATCCGGCGGATGCCGGATTCGGCATGACTCTTAGAAGGCAAGAGTCAGCTTATTGATAATCATGTATTCATCTTCAAGATCAGCGCTGTCAATACCGGCCTTGAAATAATCACCGGTCCATAAATAAGCGCCGCCCAGCATATAGGACAGGTTATTGGTGATTTTGTAGGTACCGGTCAAATCAAGTTCCCAGCCGTAGTCGCGATCGAATTCGCCAAATCCGATATTGGGTTGTTCATGAGCTGCCGCGTAAGACACGGAACCCTTGAACGTCAGTTTGGGAATAGGCGTTACGCCAATTCTGCCCTGTACAAACCAGGCATTTCTCATTTCACCGGTCGGACCGGCTTTGTAATTTGCCGCTTCAACTGCTGCGGGAACCCACGTTGTTATCCGTGGCGCTATCCAGCTGACCTGAGTGGTGTTGTTAAACAGAATCAGGCAGGGATCCCAGTCACGACCGCCGCTGAGCTGGCTGTTAATTTCATCAGAATCATCCGGATCCTGACCCTGGACAAAAGCAGCGGAGCCGCCTACGCTAACGATACCAAAATTGGCATCGGCATCCAAAAATGCGGAAAAAGAGTTGATGTCTATATCATCTAACGGAACACCGGATTCCCATCTTCTCTCACCAAAAGCGTAGTTGATTTCGCCCTGTGCGGAGACGCGTCCAATCTTAGCCTGGAAGTAAGGCTGAATCGTGTACACGTCCTGCTTGAAAAAAGTAGGCGCTCCTCTATACCGTCGGACGTCGTCATAGGTAAACAGAACGCCGGCATTGCCGGAGAAGTTGTTGGCGTTCCACTTGAAGACGGGGCCTACACGGATGGAATTATGATCTCTGTCAGTTGCTACTGAGCCGGGATACAAAACCGAAAAATCGTTTTCATCTTCCTTGGCATAGGCAAATACCATCGTTACCGGTCCAATGGGCAGGAAGTATTTAATCTGACCCGCGGTAGGCCCGGTGGTTCTGTTGGCCCAAATGGTTCCCCACGCATAATCCGGCATGTAACCAACCTGGAACTTGCCGATGCCCGAAACATAATCAATATAGGCTACGTCAAAGTCCACGTTCCGTGCATTGTCGCTTATGCCGGCGGCAACAGCCGTATTATCAGGTTCCCACACTCTTTCCATAATGTCCATGCGGGTGACCAGTCTCAGGCACGGAGATACAACGAAGTCCGTTCCCAAACGCAGTCTCTGATAAAAGAATGCCGTGCTGCGGGAGAAAGGTGTCGGGCCGCTTTCTCTCAAATCCACATGATTCAAATACAAACCAGCGACATAGTATTCGCCGCTGAATTTGACGTCAGCCGCCAGGGCTGACACACTGAAGGCCATGACCAGCCCCAGTGACAACAAAAATAACCAAAATTTCTTCATGGTTTTCCTCCTTATTAAAGAGTCGTTATTACCGTTTTCAGGAAACGGGTATTTTCCGAAAACGACTTTCGCGGCGCATTTTGTAATTTAAAAAAATTTAATAAACCACGGGTCAAAATACACCGTAGTATAATTAGCACTTCACGGATTATTTTGTCAAGAATATATTTCTTAGCAATCAATCGTTGTTTTAGAAAATGTTTCTGGCAGGGTTTTTTGAAGATTTATGGAGGTCTTTAAAAATTATTTGATCATTGAACTTGGTTTGATCTACCGATAAATCCAAGTGTCAGGCTTATTGAATTTCCCGCGCCTGAGTTTAAAAAATTCCGAAATTTCCCGTTCATTATTGGCTTGTCATTAGAGGGGAACTCTCAATCTCATCTAGAAATAATTTTTTATGAAATTACTCAGTAGTTGTAATGATCCGACGTGTATTTTGGCAGGATAATCATGAAAGTAAAAATATAAGCACTTGATAATATAACAGAAATTCATAATCTCCTCTTTTGATTATAATAAATTTACGTACACGAGAAAAATCGAAGACACTATAATGCACACCTCAACAAAATAAGACGAACGGATTCTTAAATATTTCTTGACATCATCAAAATCTTAGGATAGGGAAAAATCGACGCGGTTCTGACTTTCAGTCAAGTTATGACCTCTGTTCAAAAAATCGTTAGTATCAAGCAGTTGTAGTAGTTTTTTTAATTGGCATCAAAGCGTGAAAGAACGTTTAAAATCATAAAAATTTTTTTTAGGGAGGAATATTTAAGATGGCGGATGCAAAGGTTCAATTAAAGGAAATATATCCGATTCCGGAAAAGGCGAAAGCGAAAGCCTGGATCAGCGGCAGAGACGCTTATGACAAGCTTTGGAAACGTTCAGTGGAAGAGCCCGAGAAATTCTGGGCGGAAATTGCCGAACAGCAGGTAACCTGGTTCAAGAAATGGGACAAGGTTATGGATTACAATTTCGATATTAAAAAAGGTCCCATCTATGTTAAATTCTTCGAAGGTGGCAAGCTTAACATTTCTTACAACTGTCTGGACAGGCATCTCGAAAAACGCGGCAATCAGGTTGCGATTCAGTGGGAAGGCAACGAGCCGGGCGAAGAAA